>CAJYXO010000036.1 GCA_913778765.1 uncultured Massilia sp.
TGACGGTGTTCGAAACCGTCGAGCGCGTCAAGGCCTGGCGCAACAGCCGCTCGCGGCCGGCGCCGGCGGCGGAGGCGCCATGAGCCGCGTCGACGTGCTGGTCGCGGGCGCCGGCCCGACCGGCCTGGTGCTGGCGCTGTGGCTGGCGCGCCAGGGCGTCGGCGTGCGCATCGTCGACAAGACCGCCGGTCCCGGCACCACCTCGCGCGCCGTGGTCGTGCACGCGCGCACGCTGGAGCTGTACCGCCAGCTCGGCCTGGCCGATGAAGTCGTCAAGGCCGGCACGCCCAACCCCGGCATCAACCTCTGGGTGCGCGGCAAGCGCCGCGCCCACATCGAATTCGGCGATGCCGGCGCCGGCCTGACGCCCTATCCCTTCATCCTCGTGTTCCCGCAGGACCGCCACGAAAAGCTGCTGATCGAGCACCTGCGCGACCTCGGCGTGGAAGTCGAACGGAATACCGAGCTGCTCGACTTCGAGCAGCGCGAGGACCATGTGCTGGTCCACCTGCGCGGACCGGGAGGGCTGCAATCGGTCGAGGCGAGCTGGCTGGCCGGCTGCGACGGCGCGCGTTCGCCGGTGCGCCACCAGCTGCACGCGGACTTCGAAGGCGGCACCTACGACCAGCTGTTCTACGTGGCCGACGTGCTCGCCGGCGGCGAACAGGCCGACGGCGAGATCCACCTGTCGCTCGACGACGCCGACTTCCTGGCCCTGTTCTCGTACACCGACGACGGCCAGGCGCGCCTGATCGGCAGCATCCGCGAAGACCGCGTCGATCCCAACCGTCCGCTGACCTTCGACGACGTGAGCGAGCGCGCGATGCGCGGCCTCGGCCTGGAAGTCGAGCGCGTCAACTGGTTCTCGACCTACAAGGTGCACCACCGCCTGACCGGCCGCTTCCGCCACGGCCGCGTATTCCTGCTCGGCGACGCCGCCCACATCCACAGCCCGGCCGGCGGCCAGGGCATGAACACCGGCATCGGCGACGCCATCAACCTGGCCTGGAAGCTGAAGGCGGTCGTGCGCGGCGACGCGCCGGACAGCCTGCTCGATTCCTACGACGCCGAGCGCACGGCCTTAGCGCGCACCCTGGTGGAAACCACCGACCGCGTATTCACCTTCGTCAGCGCCGAAGGCGGCTTCGCCAACTTCGTGCGCACCCGGATCGCGCCGTTGTTCGTCAGCGCGGCCTACAGCGTGGATGCGGTGCGCGAGTTCATGTTCCGCGTGGTCTCGCAGTGCATGCTGAACTACCACGGCAGCCCGCTGAGCGCTGCCGGCGCCGGCAAGGTCAGGGGCGGCGACCGCCTGCCCTGGGCCGCCGGCGCCGCCCTCGACAACTTCGCGCCGCTCGGCACGATCGACTGGGCGGTGCACGTCTACGGCGCACCCTGCGATGCGATGCAGGCCTGGTGTCACGGCAGCGGACTGCACCTGCGCGTGTGCGACTTCGAGCGCGCCCACGAACACGCCGGGCTGGCGCGCGACGCTGCCTATCTGGTGCGACCGGACGGCTACGTGGCGATGGCGCAGGCGGATGGGCGGCCGGAGGCGCTGCAGAAGTATTTCAGGGAGATCGGCTATACCCGCTTCGTCTGAACCTCATCCCTGCCCGTCATTCCCGCGAAGGCGGGAATGACGGCTTGAAGGTCGGTGGTTGATCCCGTCGTCTCGACATGGCACACTCCCACCCATCAAACCTGTATAGACGTGAGAAGCACATGAACCCGATCCAGCTGTTCGACCCCGTCTCCTCGACCTTCACCTACATCCTCGCCGGCGAAGGCGACGACACCGCGGTCATCATCGACCCGGTCGACCAGCACTGGGAGCGCGACCTCGCCCACGTCGAGCGCCTGGGCCTGCGCCTGGCCTACATCCTCGAGACCCACGCCCATGCCGACCACGTGACCTCGGCCGGCCGCCTGCGCGAGCTGACCGGCGCCCAGGCCGCGGTGCCGAGCGGTTGCGGGATTCCGCCGGCCGAGCTGCAGCTCCACGACGGCGACGTCATCCGCTTCGGCAAGGAAGAGACGATCGCGGTGCTGCACACGCCCGGCCACACGGCGGGCAGCATGTGCTACGTCTGGCGCGGCAATGTGTTCACCGGCGATACCCTGCTGATCGGCGGCTGCGGACGCACCGACTTCCAGGGCGGCAGCGCCGAGGCGCTGTACGACAGCGTCACCGGCAAGCTGTTCGGCCTGCCGGATGCGACGCGCGTCTGGCCGGGCCACGACTACAAGGGCCAGTCGGTATCGACCATCGGCTGGGAGAAAAAGCACAACGCGCGCCTGGCGAACCGGGCGCGCGCCGATTTCGTGACGCTGATGGGGCAGTTGAACCTGCCGAAGCCGAAGCTGATCGACGTCGCCGTGCCGGCCAACCGCAACCTCGGCCTGCCGCACGGCGTCTGAGTCTTACATCCCCGGCCCGCCGCCGCCGAAGCCGCCCGGACCGCCGGGGCCACCGGGACCGCCGCCCGGCGGACCGCCGCGCCAGCCTTCGCCATCCGGACCGCGGCCTTCGCGGCGCCGGCTCTGGACGCCGCCGAAGTGGTAGGACAGGCCGACGAAGGCCGTGTGCCCTTCGTAGCGGGTCAGCGCGTGCTGCTTCAGGTAGGCCGTATCGGTGTTGGTCTCCATCTTCTGCGAATGGAAGACGTCGCGCACGTCCACCACCAGCGCCAGGCTCGGCGTCAGGTTGCGGCGCCAGGTGAAGTTCAGCGTCGCCATCGGCTCGCGGTAGCCGCTGCCGGCCAGGGTCCTGCCCTGGGCGCTGACCATGAACTGCAGCATGTCCTGCGGCGTCAACTGGTAGTTCAGGCGTCCGCGCGCCGTCAGCGAATTCGCGCTGCGCTTGTACTCGGCGCCGGTGATGTCGATCTGTTCCTGTTCGGTGAAGGCGAGGTTTCCGCTGGTGTTGACGGTCAGCCTGGGCGTCAGCTTGCCGCTCAGTGTGAACTCGAGGCCGCCGGCGCGGTTGCTGCCGCCGTTCTCCAGGGTGGTCAGCAGCACGGTGTCGGTGAGCGCCACCTGGCGGCTGCGGATCATGTCGCGGTCGGCGCGGTAGTAGGCGCGCAGGTTGGCGTTCAGCGCGCCCGCCCTGGTTTCGTAGCCGATCTCGAAGGAGTCGGTCTGCACCGGCTTCAGGTTCGGATTGCCGCTCGAGACGTTCAATTCGTCCTGGTAGGTCACGAAGGGATTCAGCTGGGTCCCGGTGGCGCGGCGGATCCGGTGCGCGTAGGCGAAGCGCAGATTGGTCGTCTCGTTCAGCTTGTAGGTGGCGAAGGCGCTCGGGATCCAGTTCAGGTAGTCATTGGTGACCTTGGTGCCGGTCGTGATCTGGTCCAGGTCCATGTGGGTGTACTCGGTGCGCAGACCGACCAGGGCGCCCCAGCGCTGGTTGATTTTCCACTGGTAGGAGCCGTACAGCGCGGCGTCGCGCTCGTCGACCTCGAAGGCGTTCGTCAGGCGCGTGTTGGCCAGCGCGGCCGCGGTGTCCGGGTCGATGTCGAAGTAGCGGTTGTCGAACTGGCTGTCGGTGTCGATGATCTTGTAGCCGACCTTGACGATGCTGCCGTTGTCCAGCGGGGTTTCGTAGTCGCCGGTGTAGTCGACGATGCGGACCTTGTTCGCCGTCTGCTGCAGGGTCGTCGAATCGATGCCCGAGAACGGCATGCTGGGGTCGAGCGCGCGCGGCGGCGAGACCAGGTAGTCGTTGACCGAGCGGACGTCGTTGCTGTTGTCGCTGTTCGACACCCGCAGGTCCATGCGGAACAGTTCCCCGATCCTGGCGCCCTTGTGGTCCCAGCGCGCGCCCCAGGTGGCGCTGGTGCCGTCGCCGCTGCGCTTCGAAGAGCGCAGGTATTCGCTGTACGGCACGCCATCGTTGGCGATCGTGTAGTGGTTCTGGCTGAGATTGTCGTTACCGCGCTTCATGTAGCCGGCATTCGCTTCCAGCGTATCGTCGTCGCCGAGGTTGTAGGTCAGCTGGCCGCGCGCGCCGGCCATGTCGTTCAGGCCCGTGCTCGCGCCGGTCTGGGTGGTGTGCTGGTCGACGCCGCTGCGCGGATCGATGCGGTCGCGTTCCGTCTCGTTGACCGAGTTGCGGCCGTCGTGGCGCACGTTGACGCCGCCCTGCATGCCCCAGCGGCCGCTGTTGTAGCCGCCGCCGACCTGGGCGTTGTAGCGCCCCGCGGTGCCGTAATTCGCGTTCATCACGCCCTGCCCGCCCGGCCGGCGCGAGCGCTTCATGACCAGGTTCAGGATCGGACCGCCGCCGCCCTCGTTGCCGAATTCGGCGCCGGGGTTGTTGATCACCTCGATCGAGTCGATGTCCTCGGCCGGCATCGCCTGCAGCATGGCGCCGCGGCCTTCGCCCTGCAGCATCGCGGAAGGCTTGCCGTCGACCAGGATCTGCACGTTGGTATTCCCGCGCAGCGAGACCGTGCCGTCCGGGTCGACGCCGACCGAAGGCACGTTGCCGAGGGCGTCGGCGGCGCTGCCGTTCGAGCTGCTGGCGTCGCTCTTGACGTCATAGGTCTGGCGGTCGATGCGGTTGGTTTCGCGTTCGCCGACCACGTTCACCGACTGGACTTTGCCGCCGGTGGCGGTCTGTCCCGAGCTCGTGGAGGGTGCGTTGGCAGCCTTGGTTGCGGTCGATGCGGGCGCGGTGGCCTGGGCGGGCGCGATGGCGGCCGACTGCGCCATGGCCGGCTGCAGCACGGCGAGGTCGCACAGGGCCAGGCCGAACGCCAGATAAGGTGAGGATGGGTTCATAGCCCGGCAGGATACCCGAATCGCAAAAAAAGTTGCCCCTCCTTACATTTCTTTGCACTAGTAAATACATCGACGAAGCACTGCCCCGCGCGCCGATAAACTCCCCCGCGCCGCGAGGCATGGATTATCATCCTGTCTTTAAGGCAATATCCACAAAGGCGGGAACCCGATGGCGCTCCACGAAAACCACCTCAAGCGCGGCCTCAAGAGCCGGCACATCCAGCTGATCGCCCTCGGCGGCGCGATCGGCACCGGCCTCTTCCTCGGGGTGGCGGAGACCGTCGGCATGGCCGGCCCCTCGATCCTGCTGGGCTACGCGGTGGCCGGCCTGATCGCCTTCCTGATCATGCGCCAGCTCAGCGAGATGATGGTCGACGAACCGGTGGCCGGCTCGTTCAGCCACTTCGCCGACAAATACTGCGGCCGCTTCGCTGGTTTCCTGACCGGCTGGAACTACTGGGTGCTGTACGTGCTGGTCAGCATGGCGGAACTGTCCGCCGTCGGCATCTACGTGCAGTACTGGTTCCCGCAGGTCCCGACCTGGGTCTCGGCCCTCGGCTGCTTCCTGCTGGCGAACGCCATCAGCATGGCCAACGTGCGGGCCTTCGGCGAGACCGAATTCTGGTTCGCGGTGATCAAGGTGGTCGCCATCGTCGCCATGATCATCTATGGCATCTTCCTGCTGTTCTCCGGCGGCGCCGGACCGCAGGCGGGCGTCGCCAACCTGTGGCAGCACGGCGGCTTCTTCGCCCACGGCATCGAAGGCCTGGTGATGTCGATGGCGGTGCTGATGTTCTCGTTCGGCGGCCTCGAAGTCATCGGCATCACGGCGGCGGAAGCCGACAACCCCTCGCACTCGATCCCGAAGGCGACCAACCAGGCGCTGTGGCGCATCCTGGTGTTCTATGTCGGCTCGCTGGCGGTGCTGCTCTCGCTCTATCCCTGGAACCAGATCAAGCCCGGCGCCAGCCCGTTCGTCCTGATCTTCCAGGCGCTCGACGCCGGCGCGGTCGCCCATGTGCTGAACCTGGTGGTGCTGACGGCCGCCGTCTCGGTCTACAACAGCTGCGTCTACTCGAACAGCCGCATGCTGTACGGCCTGGCGACGCAAGGCCACGCCCCGCGCGCGCTGCTGAAGGTGAACGAACGCGGCGTGCCGCTGGTGTCGCTGGGCGTGTCGGCGGTGGCCACCGTGATTTGCGTGGCCGTCAACTACGCGCTGCCGGGCAAGGCGCTCGGCATGCTGATGGGCCTGGCCGTGGCCGGCATGATGATCAATTGGGCGATGATCAGCTGGAGCCATCTGCAGTTCCGCCGCGCCAAGGCCGCGCGCGGCGAGAAGCCGGTGTTCGGCAGCCCCTTCTATCCGCTGACGAACTGGATCTGCCTGGCTTTCCTGGCCGGGATCCTGGTGATCATGTATGCGAGCGAGGGGATGCGGATGTCGGTGTATCTGATTCCGGTTTGGCTGGGGGTGCTGGGGGTGGGCTACTGGGCTAAGGAGCGGAACAAGTCCGCGGTGACGAGCGCGTTGTGAGCCTGGCGATGCGCTTCCCTTTGCTCGTACTTGCCGAGATCCATCAGGACGGCAAGGCCACCTTCACCGGCGAAGAGCATGTCAAAGCAAAGGTCGTTCGCGAGCTGCGGGTGCGGCAGGAGGATAGCGCCCTGCTCAATACCGTCGTCCAGCGAATGGGATTCTGGTCCCTTAAAGACAGATACCAGGACAAAGAAGACGGCTGCGCCACACTTTTCTCGGACGCCTCGTCAGTCTCTATCCACGTGTTCAGTGCCGGCAAGGCCAAGTCAGTCTTCCATTATCGTGGCTGCCGCGGACCAGCCATTCCCGCCGAGGCGCTGGACCGGCTTGCAGCGACGATCGACTAAGTGGCGAATACCCGGCCGCTGCTGGGGGATCCTGACGCGCACAACTAGCCGCCGACGATACTTCAGTTCCCGAACGCATAACGCACCCCAGCCCACACCGTCCGCGGCGCGCCCGGCGCATAAAAAGTCGACGACACCACACGCGCATTGTCGCCAAGCGCGGAAAACGGTCGTGCGATGAAGCTGCCCTCGGCCGTCAGCCCGGTTGCATTCAACTGCGCGGCCGTCGCATGGCGCCGGTCGAACAAATTGGCGACCTGCGCGAAGAAACGCAGCCGCGGCGCCGGCTCCCAAGTCGTGCCGAGATCGAACAAGGCATAACCGCCGCTACGCCCGCTACCGACGAAATAAGTCCCATCGGCCCGATGCCGCCCGTTCTCGTTGCCGCGCGCGTTCGACCCGGACAGCGCCTGCATCCCCGCCTCCACCGACCACCCCGGCGTGAGCTGCCACTCGGCGCGGCTCTTGAAGATCTGGCGCGGGATCAGCGGCATGCGGTCGCCGGGGTGCACGGCGATGCGGCCGTCGGCGTCGGCGCTGCTGTTGGCTTCGCCGTTCAGCAGCTCTGCGCTGCGGAAGGTCGCGTCCAGATACGTGTAGTTGAGCGATACGGCCAGCGCGCCGGCGCGGCCGTCGAGGCCCAGTTCCAGCCCCTGGCGCCGGGTCTTGCCGACGTTGCGGAAGTAGCCGAAGCCGGCCGCGTTGTCGGCCACGAACAGAATATCGTCCGTATTGTCTGCCCTGAACAGGCCGGCATTCCAGTGGATCTTCGGCGCCAGCCGGCCGCGCAGGCCCGCCTCCCAGGTCCTGGTGACGACCTGGCGCAGCGGCGGGTCGCCGGCCATCGCGTTCGGCAGCTTGCAGGGATTTTCCGGATCGGCGCAGCCCAGTTCCACCGCGGTCGGCGTGCGGCTGCCTTCGTTGTAGCCGGCGTAGACGTTCAAGCCGCGGCGCGGGCTCCAGGCCGCGCCGATGGCCGGATTGAAGCGCGCAAAACGGTGGTCGCCGTCGAGCGAGCCGGCGCCGCCGCCGGGCGTGATGTGGTCGCGGTTGCGGACCGTCGTGCGATTCCAGCGGCCGGACAGGGTCAGGTGCAGATTGTCGGCCAGGCTCAAGGTATCGGTCGCATACACGCTGGCGGTGCGCGTGCGGCCGTCCAGGTCGGCCCGGCTGTCGACCGGGCTGCCGTCGTCGTCGATCTCGCTGCCGTCGGCGTAGAAGCCGACCGGCGTGACGCTGCGGTCCGGGTTCAGGTAGCCGAACTGCGTGGACTGGCGGAAGGCGACGCGGCTGGCGTCCCAGGCGGCGCCGAGCGTGAACTGGTTCGGCCGATCCAGGACCCGCCCCGCCATCGTCATCTGTCCGCTGAAGCCGAGCTGGCGCTGCCGGCTGTCGGTGCGGTTCAGCAGGCCGTTGCACTTCTCGGCGGGTTCGTCGGCCAGTAGCACGTTGGCGATGCAGCGCCAGGAGGGGAAAGGCGTATTCGCCGCGTTGGCGCCACTGGCCGGAAAGCCGCTGTAGCCGGCCGCCGCCAGCGCCGCCCGCTCCGCCGCGCCGGGCTGGTACAGCGACTGGTCGAGGGCATCGTCGTTGATGTCGCCGTTCAGGGTCGCGGTGCGGATCTTCCGGTAATACGCATTGCCGGACAAACCCAGGCCATCGCCGGCATCAATGCTGCCGGCCAGGTTGAACAGCATGGAACGGTTGCGGGTCCGGTCGGGCGTCGTGTAGACGCTGGCGTCGTCGCGCGCCAGCAGGCGCTGCTCCTGCAGGCCGTTGCCCGTCATCCGGCCGGCGGCGATGGCGGCGCTCAGCGCGAGCTCGGTGCGGGCGTCGCGCCAGCCGGTCTTGGCGAACAACTGGCCCAGCCGGGTCGGCGAGGCGTCGCGCCAGCCGCTTTCGCGAAAGCCGGTGCCGGTGAGGTACCAGTGCCAGCCGCGGCCATCGTGGCCGCCATGCTCGAAGCCGATCTCCTGGCGGCTGTGCTGCCCCGCCAGCAGTTGCACGGCGGTGCCGGCATCGTGCAGGCCGTCCTTGGTCCGGATCGAAAAGGCGCCGCCCAGGGTGTTCAGGCCGAACAGCGGGTTCGAGCCGGGCGTCAGGGTCAGCGATGAAATGGCGGCGCGCGGGATCAGGTCCCAGCTGACGACGTCGCCGAAGGGCTGGTTCATGCGCACGCCATCGACGTACACCGACAAACCCTGCGGGGTGCCGAGCAGCGGCGAGGCGCTGAAGCCGCGGAAGCCGAGATCCGGCTGGAAGGGATTGCCCTGGATCTCGTTCACGAACACGCTGCCCAGGTGGCGGTTCAGCGCATCCGGCAGGTTCACGCTGCCGGGACCGGTGGCGGCGGCGCTGTCCAGGGTCTGCACGTTGGCCGGGATGCGTTCGCGCGGCAGGTCGAGGCCGGGCAGCGGCGTGATGCCGACGACGTCGACGGTCTGCATGGCTGGCAGCCTGTCGACGGCGGCATCGGCGAAGGCCGGCACGGTGGCGGTGACAGCCGGTGCAGCCGCGGCTGCCATCACGAGCAGGCGATTCATGCGTGCGGTCCCTCGTTCACATATCCAGATCACTGGTTGGTGGTATGGACCTTGCAAACTTCGTGCCCGCAATCGGCGCTTGGGGCGCAGGGTGACCACTGTTCAACTATGGAGCACCCTGCTGTTCACTTCCGGAACAATTCCCTCAGAACGCGTGCCGGATGCCGACCATCGCCGAACGGTCGCCGCTGCCGGACTCGATCGCACTGCCCACCGTGTAGCTGGCGCCGTTGCGGTTGTCGATCGCGGCAATGGCGACGTTCAGGTCGGTGCGCTTCGACAAGGTGTAGCGGTAGCCGATCGCCACCTGGCTGGCGTCCTGGTCGAAGCCGCTACGGTCGTCCTTGCGGATGTACGAGGCCAGCAAGGCGTGCGGTCCGAACGGGACCGTCAGGCCCAGCATCGCATCGCGGCTGTCGGTGGAGGCGAGTGCGGGCCGGCCGAAGGGATTCGCCGTGTTCCGCAGCACCGAGCTGTTCAGGCCGCGGTTCCAGTCGACCAGCGCATGCAGCTTGAAGCGGCCGAAGTCGTAGACCGCTGCCAGGACGGTATTGCGGGCGTTCTCCGTGCCATGCAGGCTCGCCGTGTCGTTATTGCGGTTGTGGTAGCCGAGCCGTACCTGCAAGGGTCCGTGCGCCCAGGCCAGCGCGGCGCCCAGCTGGCGGCCGGACGCGCTGTCGCCGGCTACCTCGCCAGGCGCCGCCGCCAGCTCCACCGTCACGCCACGCAACGCCGGCGAGATGTACTTGACCGTGTTGTCCATGCGGCTGAACGCATTGCCAGTGGTGCCGAGCAGGTTCTTGGAATCGCCCACCCAACCCGAGCCGAAGGGGTCGGCGAACACCTGCACCAGGTAGTGCGGCGTGTACTGGCGCCCCGCCAGCACGGTGCCGAAGCCGCCCTGCAGGCCGACGTAGACCTGGCGTCCGAACAGCAGGCCGCCCTGCCCCGCGGCGCCGGTGTCGCCCTGGAAGCCGTTCTCCAGCAGGAACAGCGCCTTCAAGCCGTTCCCCAGGTCCTCCGTCCCCTTGAAGCCGAGGCGCGAACCGCCAGTGGTGCCGCTCGTGACCTTGGTGGCCGCGCCGGCGACGCCGCCGCTTTCGCGCACCACGGCCATGTCGATCATGCCGTAGATGGTCACGTTGCTCTGCGCGGCGGCGAGCTGGGAGGCGGCGGCCAATGCCGATGCGAGTAGTGGCTTTTTCATCGAGGATCCCCGCATCATTTCGGGTTGACGGCTTTCGCCGGCAACGCGAAGGTGAGCACGCAGCCGACCAGCAGGCAGACCGCGATCGCGATCACGCCGGCGTTGGTGCTGTTGGTCATGGTCTTGACGACCCCCAGCATGTAGGGTGCAATCATGCCGGACACGCTGCCGACCGAATTCGCCAGCGCGATGCCGGCGGCGGCCGCGGCGCCCGTCAGGACTGCCGGCGGCAGCAGCCAGAACTGCGAGATGGTGGTGATGATGCCCATTGTCGCCAGGGTCAGCGCCAGCATCGCGATGGCGGTGTTGTCGGCATAGGCCGCGCTCCAGGTCAGGCCGATGGCCCCGGCGACGCCGGCCAGCGCCAGGTGCCAGCGGCGCTCGCGCCGGACGTCCGAGCTGCGTCCCACCAGGATCATCGTGACGGTGGCCGCCGCGTACGGGATGGAGGTCAGCATGCCGATGTCGAAGGCGCTCGACACGCCGCTGGCCTTGATGATGGTCGGCAGCCAGAAGCTGATGCCGTACAGGCCCATCGTGTAGAACAGGTAGATCCCGCTCAGCAGCCAGACGCGCGGATTCACCAGGCCGTCGCGCAGGTTGTGGAGGTGGGTCCCTTGGCGGTCCTGGGCGAGGTCGTGTTCGATCAGCGACTTCTCGCCGTCGTTCAGCCACTTGGCGTCACTGACCTTGTCGTCGAGGTAGAACCAGGCCATGGCGCCGAGGATGACGGTCGGGATGGCCTCCAGCACGAACACCCATTGCCAGGCGTGAAAACCGCCCACATCGTCCATCGTGCCCATGATCAGGCCGGACAGCGGTCCGCCGATCACGCCGGACATCGGGATGCCGGTCATGAACAGCGCCGTCACCTTGCCACGGCGCGTGGCCGGGAACCAGTAGGTGAGATACAGCAGGATGGCAGGGAAGAAGCCGGCTTCGGCCACGCCCAGCAGGAAGCGCAGCGCGTAGAAGCTGGCCGGCGTCGACACATACATCATCGCGGCCGAGATCAGGCCCCAGGTCACCATGATGCGGGTGATCCACTTGCGGGCGCCCACCTTCAGCATCACGATGTTGCTGGGGACTTCGAACATCAGGTAGCCGGCGAAGAACACGCCGGCGCCCATGCCGTAGACCGCCTCGGACAAGCCGAGGTCGGACATCATCTGCAACTTCGCGAAGCCGACGTTGACGCGGTCGAGATAGGCGAAGACGTAGCACAGGAACAGGAACGGCAGCAGGCGCCACGCGACTTTCGAATAGGCCTTCGAGGCCTCGTCGACCGAGTGGACGCCTACCGCGACTTTGGTTGAGCTCAGCATTGTTTTGTCTCCAGATATGGTTGTGAACGTGCCCGGTCGGGCGGCATCTCGTGGCTGCCGCTTCCGTGGTCTGTCGTCTTTTGAAACAATGGAGCAGCGGGATATCAGTCGAACATATCGGGCTGCGTATTCTTCAGTTGATCCCAGATCGGCTGGAAGTGCAGCCAGCCGATGTATTCGCTGCCGACGTGCTCGCGGCTGTAGCGCGAACGGTCTGGCGGCACCATCACCGGCTTGATGCCGGTGGCTTCGATCAGCAGCTGCTGCTGGCAGCAGCGTTCCAGCGCGATGAACCAGAAGGCCGCCGATTCGATGCTGTGGCGGCTGGCGGTCAGCAGGCCGTGGTTCTGGTGGATGGCCGCCTTCACGTCCTTGAACCAGTCGCACACCGACAGGCCGGCCTTCTCCTCTACCGCCACCTGGCCCGCCTCGTCCTTGATCACCACATGGTCTTCGAAGAAGGCGGCGGCGTCCTGGCTGATCGGGTCCAGCGGGCGGCCCAGGGAGGCGAACGCGGTGCCGTAGACCGTGTGCGCGTGGCACATGGCGACGATGTCCGGGTGCGCCTCATGCACCGCGGCGTGCAGCACGAAGCCGGCGCGGTTGACCGCGTAGTCGCCCTCGACCACCTCGCCTTGATGGTCGACCAGGATCAGGTTCGACACCTTCACCTGCGAAAAATGGACGCACATCGGATTGGTCCAGTACAGCTCCGGATGCTCGGGATCGCGCACCGTCAGATGGCCGGCGAAGCCGTAGTCGAAGCCGTGCTGGGCGAAGGCGCGGCAGGCCGCCACCAGGCGCTCCTTGCGGTGACGGCGTTCCCGGGCCGGATCGTCGAAGGACGGGATCTCGGGGTAGATGACGCCGGTTTGGCGCGGGTGGTAGATGGAGCGCAGCGCGTCCTGTTGCGACCTGGCGATGCGCGCCGCTTCGACCGGGGCGATCCGTTTCACTTTGTCCAGCATGATGTCTCCTTGAGTAATCGATTAGCTCCAAGACCGTCGTTCCCG
>CAJYXO010000037.1 GCA_913778765.1 uncultured Massilia sp.
CGAGTTATCTCAACTCGCTGTTTTTTTCGGTAATTCTGGTCGGGGTGAGAGGATTCGAACCTCCGGCCTCTACGTCCCGAACGTAGCGCTCTACCAGGCTAAGCTACACCCCGTCGAGTGAGATCTAAGTCAGTGATTTCGATCTACTGCGAAAGCCGATAATTCTAACAGGGATTTTTTGAATTGGCTATCGGGAAGTGAAATAATTGCATCCGCAGCGCGCCGGGCGGCGATTTCCGCCTGTTCGCGCGTATAGGCCAGGGCGCCGGAGTGAGTGATGGCCGACAGCACTTCGTCGAAATGCTGTTCGTCACCGTTCTCGATGCAGGTGCGCACCAGTTCGCGCTGCTGCGCGGTGCCGTGCTGCATCAGCCAGATCAGCGGCAGTGTCGGCTTGCCTTCGCGCAGGTCGTCGCCGACGTTCTTGCCGATCTCGGCGCTGTTGCCGGAATAATCCAGTACGTCGTCGATCAGCTGGAAGGCGGTGCCGATGGAGCGGCCATATTCGCCGGCGGCTTCGATGCCGGCTTCGTCGGCACCGGCAATCAGGGCGCCGATCTGGCTGGCGGCCTCGAACAGCTTGGCGGTCTTGGAGCGGATCACCTGCAGGTAGCCGGCTTCGTCCACATCCGGATTGTGCATGTTGAGCAGCTGCAGCACCTCGCCCTCGGCGATGACGTTGGTGGCGTCCGCCACGATTTCCATCACGCGCGGATTGCCCACCGCCACCATCATCTGGAAGGCGCGCGAATACAGGAAGTCGCCCACCAACACCGAGGCCGCATTGCCAAACATGGCATTGGCAGTCTGCTTGCCACGGCGCAACGACGATTCGTCGACCACGTCGTCATGCAGCAGGGTGGCGGTATGAATGAATTCGATCACGGCCGCCAGCGAGTGGTGATGCTCGCCCTTGTAGCCGAAGGCATTGGCGATGAGCACCACCAGCACCGGCCGCAGGCGCTTGCCGCCCGCACTGATGATGTATTCGGCGACCTGGTTGACCAGTGGCACCTCCGAGTACAGCTGCCGGCGGATGACTGCGTTGACCGCCTCCATGTCGGCGACGATCGGATGCATGATGGTTTGTTGCGAAGCGTTTTGTACGGCGGCAGACAAGGCGGAACCTGTGGGAAATGGTTATTCCCCGGATTATACGATGACAAGCAGGCAGCACGCCAAAGAGCGTGTGGGCAGGAACTGCAGGTTTTTCATTGCCGCCATGAAAATGCCTGCATGCCATCGCGTTGCCGCATGTTGTCAGACAGGCAAGCCAGCATGCATTGTCCTGCCGGAAACTGTGTTGTACAGAGGTCGGCCAACGTGTCAAGCCTTTTGACCGAGCGGCTAAGTGCCTGTATAATTTGCGGTTTTCCTGTTTCGCCATGGTTTTTTGACGGGCGCGGCAAGGGAAAAATCGTTCTTATTCATTCATTCGTGAGGTTTCACATGTACGCGGTCATAAAAACCGGCGGCAAACAATACAAAGTTGCTGCTGGCGAAAAACTCAAAGTAGAACAGATACCGGCTGACATTGGCTCCGAAATCACTTTGGATCAAGTGCTCGCAGTGGGCGCAGGCGAAACCGTGAAGTTCGGTGCGCCGCTGGTCGCAGGTGCTACGGTGCTGGCTACTGTGGTAGCACAAGGTCGCCATGACAAGGTCCGCATCTTCAAGATGCGTCGTCGCAAGCACTACCAAAAGCGTCAAGGCCATCGTCAGAACTACACCGAACTGCAAATCGTCTCCATCAACGCTTGAGCGTTGACCCGAACGAACTGCTCATCCAAAGTCATCAAGGAGTTTTAAATGGCACACAAAAAAGGCGGCGGCACTACGCGCAACGGCCGTGACTCAGAATCGAAACGCCTGGGCGTCAAGGTTTATGGCGGCCAAGTGATCAACGCTGGCGGCATCATCGTCCGTCAACGCGGCACCCGCGTCCACGCTGGCGAAAACGTCGGCGTCGGCAAGGACCACACCCTGTTCGCCCTGAAGGACGGCAAGGTCAAGTTCGTTGTCAAGGGCCTGCAACAGCGTCAATACGCTACCGTCGTTACGGCGTAAGCGTTCCTGTCATCCGGGTTCGCCCGGAAACCAGGCATAAAAAAGGCTCTGCCGATGGTGGAGCCTTTTTGATTTTTGAAGAGCCGTCAACAAAGCGCCGAGCCCAGGCTTCCGTCGGAAGCTCCAGGGTGGGTCCTGACCAAGACCGAGGTGCATCGACGTTTTGTTAGCGGCTCCCATGTCCCATGAGGCGTCCAAATCATGAAATTCATCGACGAAGCACGTATTGAAGTCGTGGCGGGGGATGGCGGCAACGGTGTCGCCAGCTTCTGCCGCGAGAAATTCCGCCCCTTCGGCGGTCCCGACGGCGGCGACGGCGGCAAGGGCGGCACCATCTGGGCCGTGGCCGACCGCAACGTCAACACCCTGATCGACTATCGCTACGCCAAGCTGCACCGCGCCGGTCGCGGCGAAAACGGCCGCGGCTCGGACTGCTACGGCAAGGGTGCCGATGACGTCTACCTGCGCATGCCGGTGGGCACGCTCATCGTCGACATCAACACCGGCGAACACATCGCCGACCTGACCTTCCACGGCCAGACCGTGATGCTGGCCAAGGGCGGCGAAGGCGGCTGGGGCAACATCCACTTCAAGACCTCCACCAACCGCGCCCCGCGTCAGAAGACCGAAGGCAAGGAAGGCGAACGCCGCGAGCTGCGCCTGGAACTGAAGGTGCTGGCCGACGTGGGCCTGCTGGGCATGCCCAATGCGGGCAAGTCGACCTTCATCACGGCCGTCTCCAACGCCCGTCCGAAGATCGCCGACTATCCCTTCACCACCCTGCACCCCAACCTGGGTGTGGTGCGCGTGAGCCATGAAAAGAGCTTCGTGATCGCCGACATCCCCGGCCTCATCGAAGGTGCGGCCGATGGTGCCGGTCTGGGCGTGCAGTTCCTGCGCCACCTGCAGCGCACCGGACTGCTGCTGCACATCGTCGACCTGGCGCCCTTCAATGAGGAAGTCGATCCGGTCAAGGAAGCCAAGGCCATCGTGCAGGAACTGAAGAAGTACGATCAGTCCCTGTTCGACAAGCCGCGCTGGCTCGTCCTGAACAAGCTGGACGTGGTGCCCGAAGCCGAACGCGCCAAGCGCGTGAAGGATTTCGTCAAGCGCTTCGGCTGGAAGGGTCCGGTCTTCGAGATCTCGGCGCTGAACCGTGATGGCTGCGAAGAGCTCATCAACGACATCTACAAGTATCTGGAAACCAAGCGCGCCGAAGAGCACCGCGCCGAAGAAACCCAGATGACCGAGGAAGCCCGCGCCATCTCCAGCATCGATCCGGACGATCCGCGCTTCAAGGTCCTGGACTGATTCGTGCCGGTGCCGCCCTGAAGCTTCTTGGGGCTGCGCGCGGGGGCGGTTCGGGCTATCATCTCTGCCTGTCGGATTTTCCGACCGCTCCAAGAAGAATCAGAACCCGGAACACTATGCAATCGGTCATTCAACGCGCCAAGCGACTCATCATCAAGGTTGGCTCTTCCCTGGTCACCAATGATGGCAAGGGCCTGGACGCCAACGCCATCGCCCGCTGGGCGGAACAGATCGCGCA
>CAJYXO010000038.1 GCA_913778765.1 uncultured Massilia sp.
ATTCCAAGCTTGAGGCCATCCGCTGCCTCAAACGTTACATTGCTCGCGAAGTCTTCTACATCATCCAACGACGGCAGCGTGAAATCAACGCGACCAAATTCACCGCTTGACACTTAGAAGGGCGTCCGTGGCAGCCAGTATTGTGCTGACGACTACCGCAAACTGGTAGCGCAGTTCGGCATGGCAGCCTCCATGTCGCGCAAGGGGAACTGCTACGTCAACGCGCCTATGGAGAGCTTCTGGGGTAGCTTGAAGAACGAATTGATCCATCACCAGAGGTATGCGACCAGGGCCGACGCGGAGTCCGCGATCACGGGGTACATCGAAATTTTCTATAACCGCCAGCGGCGCCATTCGCGTCTCGGGTACCTATCGCCAGCATCGTTTGCCGAAAAATTCAGCAGACAGAAACTGGCTGCTTGAAACGGACGTGTCCACTATTGACAGTACACCTCAAGCCGTTATCGGCCGTACCTGGAGTGGCATGGCGGACTGCGTCGAATAACGCTTGTACACCCCTGGCGTTTTGCTTGGCACCCGATTGCCGCTTCCGCATCGCTTGGCCTTTTTTTCTAGGGCACATCCGCGCTAACTCTTGGGTGCCATTGCACCCGGAGGATGACTCCAAGCGAGAGCAATGCCGGTAAAGAGATGGATCGATGAAACAGCCTGGACTCACTGCGTGAACGCGATCAGCTCCATCTTCAACTCCCGCATCCCGTCCGGCGCATAGATCGCGATCGCCTGCGCCTTCAACGCATTTTCGTAGAGCCCGTTCCTGGTCGACAGCAGGAAGTAATAGGTGTCCGGACGAACCGGCACTGCCGTCGGCACCTGTGGCATGTGCGTCAGCGTGATGCCGGGTAGTGCCGATACCACGATGCGCTCGATGTCATCGGGTGAGCCGATCTTGAACCTCACTGGTACGGCCGCCACCAGCTCGAGCGCCGGCATGTCGGCGCTGACAGCAAGGCAGAGCTGCGTTTCCTGGGTCAGTTTCGAAGCATCGAGCGTTCCCC
This sequence comes from uncultured Massilia sp., assembly GCA_913778765.1. Lineage (GTDB taxonomy): Bacteria > Pseudomonadota > Gammaproteobacteria > Burkholderiales > Burkholderiaceae_D > Telluria. The sequence continues at coordinate 1,020 of CAJYXO010000038.1, forward strand.
GATAGTGGGTGCGGCGATTGTCCTCCGCAATGAGCGGAATGGTGAAGTACTTGGCCGAGATGACGGTATCGACCAGGTCGCGGATCACGGCATCGAGCTGTGCAAACGTGACACCAGGGTCGGCGTGCTCATAGGCCGGCAGGTCTAACGTTTTGTACCTGTCCGAGAACGTCATCAACCCGCCGGCAAGCGCAAGCAGCTTCTCGTACAGGTCCTCGGGATGCTGTACCCGGGAACGCGCGCAGTGCTGCAGGGATGCATTCGCGGTGCTGATGATGTTCAGCATCCACCAGGACGTGATGTCGCCGGCGTGCACCTCGAAGGTGGCCGCATTCGTCTTCCTGTGTGAGTTGTGTAGCGCCACAATCTTGGCCGAGAGCGCGCTCATCAAGCCGTCGAGCAGCTGCTGGAGGGGACGTGCCGCACTGATCGCCACGCACGGCGGGACGAAGGTCGGGTCCGCCTCGAAGCCACCGCGCGGATCGCGATGGATGCGCAGCACGGGAAAGCTGACGTGGCCATCGCGCGGCTCGGCGTGGGTCACCAGGCGGAGCCGCTTCTTCAGGAATGGCACGTCGATCGGCACCGCGTCGCTGAACAGGTCGGACGTTTCCGCCTCCGCCAGCGCATAGCGGCCACCCTCCTCCGCATTGGCGCCATGCGGCCGGATGGTCGGCAGTGCGGCAAAGATGGTGAAGGTGTTGATTTCCTGCGGTAGCTGGGTCAGGTCGACCGGGAGCGGCAACAGGTCCGTCGCCGGCGCATCGTAGACCTCGCCATCCTGGAAGATCAGCGACATCGCTTGCGCTTCGAGCAGGTTATGGCCGAGTCCTTCCATGTTCCACTGCAGAAGACGGACACCCCAGAAGTTAGGGGTGAGAGCTGACACCATCCTGAGCAGACGCGTCTCGTGGTACAGGTCCTGCCGCTGGAAATGCTGGGGTCCCAGCGTCAGCCCCTCGGACCACAAGATTTTCGCTCCCATGCTCATCGCTCTCTCCTCGGCCGGCCAGGTTCGAATTGTTCAGATTCTACAAAGCATGGCCGGCATTGCACAAAAATTGTTGATCCAGCGCATCAAACCTAAATTTCTTCTTCTAAATAAATCTGTTGATAGGACGCAACTTTAGTGCCTACAGGAAGGGAATAATGACGCTTCTTCTGCTCATGACGGTTTTAGGGGAAACAGCATGCAGAGTTTTGTGCCAGGCTTGTTCGACCGTTTGGATGCCGATGACGATGTCCCGCAAAGCCAATTCCGAGCATCGCCTCGCAAGCTTGAGGAATGGCGGGAGAGCATTAGCCGCGACCTCGAAGCGCTCCTCAACACGCGTTCCGCCCTGCTTCCCGATGCACTGGATGGTTTCCCCGAAGTGAGCGCATCCATCGTGAACTACGGCCTGATCGATTTCGCCGGCATGTGCATGACGAGCGACACGGACCAGAAACGGATCTGCACCGCGGTCCAAAAGGCGATCGAGCGGCACGAACCGCGGCTGCACAAGGTGATGGCGACGCTGCAGCCGAGGAAAGGCGCGATCAACCGGGTCGACTTCGTCATCACCGCCGAGTTGAAAAACACGCCGGTGACCGAACCGATGCAATTCAACGCCGTGTTCCAGCCGTCGCTGCAGCGCTATTCGGTGCAGAGCGTACGCAGCGCTCCTTAGGCAGAGCCACCATGGACGAACTGTTTGCGCAGTACGAACGCGAGCTCGTCACGATGCGGCAGCTTTGCCGCGAATATGCCGAGCGTTATCCGAAGGTCGCGGCCAAGCTGCAGATTGGCGACGAGGCTTGCGACGACCCGCACGTCGAGCGCCTGATCCAGTCCGTCGCCCTGCTTTGCGCCAGGGTGTCGAAGCGGCTAGACGACGCGTATCCGCAATTTACGGAGGCGCTGCTCAACCTCCTGTTTCCGCACTACCTGCGGCCATTCCCCTCGTGCGCGATCGTGCGCTTTCTCCCTGCCGCTCGCGGCGTCGGCGGCAGCACCGGCACCGCCCCGCGGGGAACCTTGCTGGAGTCAGCGCAGGTGCGCGGCGTGAACTGCAAGTTCCAGACCGCATACGATGTCAGGCCCTCCCCGGTCACCATTACCTCTGCCCACTTCGATGAAGTCATCCGCGCGCCGTCTTCTAACAGGCTGGCCCCGGGCGTGACGGTATCGATCAGCATCGAGTTCGAATCCATAGCCCCTTTGACGACGTCGGCGCCGTTCAGGCTTTATCTCGACGGCGATGCTTCGTTCAGCGCGGCGCTGCGCGATGCGCTGTTCATGCGCACGGCTGTGGCATACGTCCAGGCCGGCGCGGACGGCGCATGGCTGCCACTCGCCGCGATACCGATCGCAGCGGTCGGTTTTGCCGATGACGACGCCCTGATCCCGTTCGACGCCCGCTCGCACCGCGCCTACCGGATTCTTGCAGAGTACTTTGTCTTCCCGGAGAAGTTCAACTTCGTCGACATCGACCTGGCCGCGCTATGCGCACGCTTGCCCGCGGATTGCACCCGCTTTACGCTGCACCTTGGTCTGGCAGGCGTAGCACCAGGGTCGGACCAGACAAGGATGCTCGCAGGTCTGTCAACACGAAGCCTCCTCCCTGGCTGCACGCCGGTCGTCAATCTGTTCAGGCAGCCGGGCGTGCCGATCGACTACAGTCAAAAAACGGCCGAGTATTCGGTGCTGGCGCATTCTGCCCATGCATCGGCCTACGAAGTCTATTCGGTCGACCGGGTCCATATGGTGCGACAGCAGGGCAAGGACATCGTGCCGATCGAATTCCGTTCCTTCTATGCGCTGCGACATGGCGAGAGCGATGCACGCAAGGGGCGCTACTGGATACTGCGCCATGACGACACGCTGGCCGCTACCAGCCCGGGGCACGAAAAAGTCATCTCGCTCGTCGATGCCGATGGCGGGCCGCTCACCGTCGAGCGAGCAACGCTCTCGCTCGACCTCAGCTGCACCAACCGGGACCTGCCCTGCCTGTTGAAAACTGGCTCGGCTGGCGGCGACCTGTCTGTGCCAGGCGCCACCGAAGGCGCTGCGATCCGTTTCCTGCGCCGGCCCACGCGTCCCCATCGCCTCGCAAACGGCCGGGGTGCCCACTGGCGCCTCATCTCGCACCTGACGCTCAACCATCATTCACTCGCGATGGAAGGCGCGGACGGCCTGCGCGAGATGCTGGCCTTGTACGACTTCACGGGATCGGCGGTATCGCGGCGGCAGATCGCCGGCATCGTCGGGCTGGAGCATGCGGAGACCGCTGCGTGGTTGCGGCACAAGCGTGGCTCGTCGCTAGCGCACGGAACCGAAGTGCGCCTGACGATCGACGAAGAGGCTTTTGTCGGCGCCGGTCTGCACCTGTTCGTGCAAGTCATCGACCAGTTCTTTGCGCTGTACGTCCAAATGAATAGTTTTATCGAGCTCGTGATCCTGTCACATCAGTCCGGAGAGGAGCTGTTCCGATGCAAACCGAGAAGCGGCAGCATGCCGCTGTCCTGACCGAGCACCTGCGCGCGGCGCCGTACCGCTACCAGTTCGTACAACTGCTGAACCTCCTGGTGCGCATGCTGCGCCAACAGGGCATCCCCTACCCTCAGGCGTTCAGCCAGGTGCTGCGCTTTCGTAACAGCCTGTCGCTGGCTTTCCCGGCCAGCGAGATCGAGGGCATGCAGGTTGACGCCGCCGAAGGTGCTGACACGCCCCGCATCCACATCACACCAAGCTTCATCGGCCTGCTCGGCGCGAGCGGCACCCTGCCCCTGCATGATACCGAGCGCGCGGCCACGAAGGCGAACCTGGGCGCGGACGAAAGCTGGAAGCCATTCGTCGACCTGTTCTCCAATCGGGTCATCGGCCTGTTCTACGAGGCTTGGGGAAAGTATCGCGTCGAGCACGGTCTGGACACGCGAGGCCAGGACGATTTGCTGCCGCTGCTGAGCGCACTGGGCGGTCTGCGGCCGGCGAGCTTCGGACCGACCAAGCCCTATGCGTCGATTCCAGCGGAAGTCGCCGGCTACTATGCAGGGCTTCTGAGGACACGTCCAATCGCCGCCTCGAGCGTGGAACGCGTGCTGGGCGAGTATTTCGGCGTACCTGTCCGTGTCGAGGAATTCGCCGGCGCCTGGGATCCAATCCCGGAGAATATCCGCAGCACGCTGGGCGCTACCTACCCCACCCTCGGCTTCGGCGCCGCCCTGGGCGCGCGGGCGTGGCGCAACGACTTGCGGGTCCGCCTGCATATCGGTCCGCTGGATGAGGAAGCAGCGAAGGCTTTCCTGCCGAATGGCCGGTCTCACGCCGCGCTGGTGGGGCTGGTCAGCCTGTTTGCGGCACCTTCGGTGCAGTACGAAATCAGGCTTTTGCTGGGCACCCCGTGCCTCAAGCCCTTGACACTGGCGACAAAAGGGCCGGATCGCAAGCGTCTGGGTCTGAATTCCTTCCTTACCGTCAGCGCTGGAAAGGCGAGCCGGCCCGATATACGCGCCGTCCTTCGGCTGACGGCAGCGAAGGGTCGGCAGGACAACGGGATCGCGCAGCACAGATGCCGGCAGTCCGGCGGTAGACCCAATTCGCCTACGAAGCAACCGCGCGCGCACGATGTTCTGTACTGCCGTCGCGATACGGCTTCGGCGCCGGAATCTCCCCCTGCACCTGTGACGCATGGATCAGCGTAGGCGCGACGAATATCAGCTTGCGTTCGCGTTTCCCGGTTCCACAAGCCTGCATCCGGAAATGCCCCCGGCGCCAATGCGGTACCACGGTACTGCCGCCCTCAGGGCCTGCATTCTCGTGGGGCAGGTCATCCGGCCCGACCCGGATGCCGTTGTAGAGCGATTCGACGCGCTGAAGGAATCGGGCCCGCTTCTTGACGCCGAGTCCGGCGATGCGCCGCATCGCATCATCGTATTCGCGATGCTCGATGCTGCGTGCCTGCCTGAGCGCCATGTAGAGGAAGACCTTAACCACATAGCTCACCGCCGCGTACATGGGCTTGTAGAAGGTCTCGACCGACCGCCCTTTCGCCGTGTCGAGTACCCGGTTGAGCCATTCGCCCAGCGGCTTGTCGTCACGCTTCGTGTCACCCAACAGGGCGACCTGGCCGCTAAAGCAGTCCTGGCGCTGACTGATGAAAATGAGCTCGAGTGTCCACTGGATTCCATCGCCGTAGCGGTTCGACGGCGGGGTAAAAAAGCAGAACACGCCGTCGAACAGCCGGTCCGGTAAATCCGAATCCGGTGCCCTCAGCTGGCGAGCCGCCTCCGGACCGAACTTGAGATATTGCGCAGGATAAGGAGGGGCAACCATCTTCATCGGCAGCGCCAGGTCCATATCGGAGTTGAGAAGCAAGGTCTCGAGCGCCGGTGTCGCTTCGATGATGGCCCCCTTCTGAAGCTCGTACTTCAAGTTTGCGCTGATCGATATGGCCTGCATCCGCGCGTCGACCTGGGCACGTGCTTCGGCCTCCATGCTGCCATGCTTACCCGCACGCATGTCGTTGAGCTGCTGCTGGATCTCCTGGCGGATGCTCCAGCACGTCGCCTCCGGGTTCGCCCACCGCGTCCATTCCTGGCCGCTGCCGAGTGCTTGCCTCCACGCGTCGAATGCGCCCTGGTTCCGGAACTGAACCGGGTACGGCCGGCTATGGAGCTTGCCGACGCGGCTCTTCGTCAAGGCCGGGCCAACTTCGATGCGCTCCACAGTGAGCGCATCCGCGTTCCTGCTGCTTGCGAACCCGAGAACGATGTCCAGCCCCATAGGTCTTCCGGTGGATACGTGCTTGCGCATGCTCTCTCCCTTGTCTTGCGCTGCTTGCTGGCAACCAAAGGAAAAATGTAGAACCCGCCGGTCGGCTCATCTTGAGATCAATCAAGCTGAGCAAGATAAGCGTATGCGATGGACATTCGTCGTTCTGCTGCCACCCATCAGGACAACAGCACAGTTCGATTATTACTTTATATCAAGGTTGCCTGAAAAGCTGTTGGTTACCTTAGCCGATGGTAAATCTGATACCTGCTAACCCATCGGAGGCAACACATGGACGGAAGCCAAGCGATCGCGGCGGGCGCTGCGCTGTCGGCGTTCAGTCACGATGCGCAGCACGACCGCCTGATGCGCCTGGAATTCCCCTACAACGACGGCCCGGATCGCATCCTCCTGCCGAACCGGCTCAAGGCGCACGAGGAAGTCTCGCGCTGCTTCCGCTTCGAGGTCGAACTCCTGTCGGACGACGCGCAGATCCCGCTGAAAGCGATGATGGCCAGGATGGTCACGATCTCCCTAGTGCGCGAAGACGGCTCGCTGCGCTACTTCAACGGCTACGTCACCGAATTCCGTTTCCTGCGCGCCGACGGCGGTTTCGCCTTCTACCACATGTTCCTGGAACCCTGGCTGGCCTTCTCCAGGCTGCGCAAGGACAACCGTTCATTCCTTGGCAAGAGCGTCATCGAAATTACTGAACTCACCTTTGCCCATTACCGCCAAGCCGACTGGAATCCAGTCATCGTCGGTGAGTATCCGCGGCTGACCTGCGCCAGCCAGTACGATGAGACCGACTACAACCACTTGCACCGCCGCTGGGAAGAGCTCGGGCTGCACTATTACTACGAACACCGGGCCGACGGGCACACGCTCTATCTCAGCGATCGGAGTACGCTGGCGCAACCCATCGATCCAACCGGGATCGACGATTCCGGAGAGATCCCGTTCCGCGACAAGGCCGGTTCGCTCGAAGACGACGGTATTCGCGAATGGCGCCCCGCGCGCCGCATCGGCTCCGGCCAGACAACCCTGGTCACCTTCGACTACAAAAACCCGGTCGCGCAACGGGCGAGGGCCGAGTCCCTGAACAACCAGGGCGACGTCTATCCGTACGAAATCTACGAAGACACGGGCTCGTACGGTTTCCGTACCCATGACGAGGGCGAACGCCTCGCGCAGCAGCGCATGGGCGAGCACGACGCGAATACGCAAACCTTCGAAGCAAGCGGTAACGACCGTACCGCCCAGCCGGGCCGGTGCTTCAAGCTCGGCGGCCACTTCAGCGCCGAGCTGATAGTTCCCAAGCGCGGCGAGCCGGCTAAGCCCAGCATCCGCAACCGCGACTACCTGATTCTTTCCATCGACCACGAAGCCAGCAACAACTACCAGGCCGGGCCGGGCGCGCCATCGCACTACGAGAACACCTTCCGCTGCGTGCGCAGGGACATCCAGTGGCGCCCGGGACGCCACTACAACAGCCAGCCCTGCGTCTATCACGGCATCCAGACCGCCATCGTGGTCGGGCCGGCCGGCGCCGAGATTCATACCGATGGCTACGGGCGGGTCAAGATCCAATTCCCCTGGGACCGGCAAGGCAAGGGCGACGAGAACAGCTCGGCCTGGGTGCGCGTGATGTCGCCAGGGGCCGGCGTCGAGTTCGGGAATATCCGCCTGCCGCGGGTGGGCGAAGAAGTGGGGGTGGTCTTCGTCAACGGGAACATCGACCATCCGCTGATTCTTGGTGTGCTGTACAACTACACGCACATGCCGCCGTGGCAGCTGCCGGAGCAGCAGGCTTTGATGGGCCTGCGTAGCCGGGAGCTGCAGTCAGGCGAAGCGAGTGAGCGTGGCAATCACCTGGTGCTGGACGATACCCCAGGCAAGATCCAGGCGCAGCTGAAGAGCGATCATCAGTGTAGCCAACTGTCACTTGGGCACATTACTCGTGTCGAGGACACGTCCGGGAGAAAAGACGCACGCGGCGAAGGCTGGGAATTGACCACCAACGCCGTAGGCGTGGCGCGCGCCGACCAAGGGATGCTCATTACCACAGAAGCGCGGCCGAACGCCGCTTCCCACATCAAGGACATGGGCGAGACGATCCAGCGGCTGTCAGCCGCCGCGGACGTGCAAGAGCAGTTGACCGGGATGGCGCAGCACTATGGCGCCCAGGAAAAGCAGGAACACCAGCAAGCGGATGCCGTCGAGGACCTCAAATCCCAGAACCAGGGCGTCCGGGGCGGCGGCAAGGGTGAATTTCCGGAATTGGCCGAGCCGCACCTGGTCGTCGCGAGCCCGGCCGGGATCGAACTCAGCTCGGCACAGTCCACCCACATCGCCAGCAGCCGTCACACCGCCATCACCAGCGGCAAAAGCCTGTCGATCGCCAGCGTCGATGGCCTGTTTGCGAGCATCGGCAAGACGTTCCGGCTGTTCGTGCACAAAGCCGGCATGAAGCTTATCGCCGCCGGCGGCAAGGTGTCCGTGCAGGCGCAAGAGGATGACGTGGAGATCATCGCCAACAAGGTCCTTGCGCTCTTGAGCGAGTCGGATTGGGTAACGATCAGGGGCAAGAAAGGGGTGAGACTGCAGGGCGCCAACCACATGGTTGAGATTAGCGATCAAACGCAGTTCTTCACCTCCTCGCCTGTGCTCTTTCACGGCAATCTGGAAACCCTGCCTTCGAAGAGCGTTTCGCAATCCTTCAACGAAAAACTGACTGGCTACCACTTTGACCAAGAGGTTAATTTCTTGCAGGTGAACGGCAAGCCAGCGAAAGATGTCTCTTACGAACTAGTAAGGGACGATGGAACGGTCATGGGCGGCAAGTCGGCGGCCAGCGGTGGCACGGGGACGCAAAAAGGGGCAGGAATGGACAGCTATACGATTCGGTGGAAAGGTGAACTTCCATGAGCGACAACACTCACCTCAATGAACGTGGTAACCACCAAGGAGAGTTTACCCAAGGCGTTGGCGGCTGGGCTGAGTATACGGTCTACATGACTGAGATATCAGATGCAGTCCGGCACGACGTTACGGTACCTCCTGGCAAAGTCATTCCTGTGATTTTCTTACCCGGCGTAATGGGCAGTAACCTACGCATGACTAAGAAAAGACAAGAGGAATTGAAACGGTCAGATAACCGAGCATGGAGGCCTGACGATTTGCTGGACAAGACAGGTAAGGGTGCCGTTGTTACAGGGACTGGCTTGGGCGGGTGGCTCAAGAACGCCACCCCCCAACAACGCCAACAAGTTTTTGATCCCACCGAAACAGAGGTGGAGTACTACCACTACACCGAAGACAAAGGCCGGTTTGACCCGGAAGGTAAAGAGACGCTGGCATCGGATGCCCGTCATCAAAATGTCCCAGATGATCTCGCTCCGATCCCACCATTGATGGGCCACCGTTTTACAAACCTCGCTACTAGAGGGAATTCTCGGACTCCAAAAAAGAGAGAAACACCAGCACAGATAGCACGGTGGCGAGGGTGGAGCGAAGTTCTCTTTGCTGGGGCCTATGGTGAGATGCTAAAAACCGCCGAAACATACCTCAACAATATGTTGATAAAGGGGGGCGGACTAAATCCAATCTGGCGCTCGGTTTGCGTAGAGCCCAAAAACTTCGGCGCGACAGGTGGCGCAGCAATCTCTGAAAGCGACATCAAAAAGATTGCCGCATGTTGGTACCCCGTGCATGCTATGGGATACAACTTTTTAGTAAGCAATGCCGAGTCCGCCAAAGCCATAGCTGAACGAATCCGCGGGCTAGTTCAAGGATACCAGAATCGAGGGTTTAAATGCGATGAGGTTATTATCGTCACACACAGCATGGGCGGACTGGTGGGACGCGCACTAATACATCCTCGCTACGGCAATTTACTCAACGATAAAAGCGTAAAAGTATTGGGCATGTACCATAACGTCATGCCCACGATAGGAGCCGCTAGCGCATACAAGCGAATGCGCTTCGGCTTCAAAGAGACCTGGGGATACGTTGCTTCACTTGAGGCAAGCATTCTCGCTATCGACGGAGAAAATGCTACCGCAATCTTGGCAAATACGCCTGCACCTCTAGAAATGATGCCCGGCATAGCTTATGGAAAGGACTGGTTGAAAGTTATCGATGCCTCAGGAAAGATACTGTGGAGCTGGCCCCGCGGAAATGCGACAGCATTAGAAAGTATTTACTTGCAGCCCGACAACGCTTGGTGGCGTCTGATCAACCCACGCTGGGTCAACCCGGCGAACGTACCAGAAGATATAGGAGGCGGCCTTGAAAATGCATACAGGCGTCTCAAGAACGCTTCTAAATTTCTGAATTCAATTGAACAAACGTTCCATCCCACCAATTGCTATGCAAGCTTTTGCGCTTCCCAAGAACATCTGAGCTATGGTGAGATCGTATTTCTAGCGGCAGAAACATGGGCACCATTTGTAGAAAAAGGAAATTCTCCATTTCCCTCCCCCGAAACTTGGAAGCTGCTGACAGATGACGCCAAAGGCATGCTCAAGGTTCAAGCTGGAGAGCGCGTCCTTGCTTTGTATTTGCAGAAGCCAAACGCAGCAGGAGACGAAACAGTCCCATCACAACGATCTGCACAGCACATAAAGGGCACGCTCTTCACACACGGAATAGAAAAAGGGAAAGGGTACGAACACCAAGCGAGCTATTCGGACAAGCAAGTGTTGACGTCGATGTTGTACTCGTTGGCACAAATTGCCAAAACGGCGAAGTGGGAATGATTGATGATCAGCTCAATGAAACCGAATTCATACTTGCTCGCAACAATCGCGTTTTGTGTACTCGCAGGATGCTCACCTAAATATTCCCATCAGGAGAATGCTGTGCCCGAACCCGTCAAACTCAGCCATCGCCTTCAGGAACTATTCGCTAAGACCAAACTGGTTTGCTTCGGCCGCTACGCTCTGCAAGTTCCTCAAGAAGCACAAGTTATATGGGGAAATGTTTGGTTCCCCTCTAACATAGATATTATTAGCGGAGGCACAGATACCATCAAAATTCGTGTCGCCAAGGACATTGCCAAATTAAAATGGAAAGACGATACAGCCGAAATTACGTATAACGACAAAGGACCGATCGATGGAAGTTGGCAGATCCGTTATTACGAAGACGAAGCAGCGAGGGAATATGGCCTTCATTTTTTCAATACCTATATAAATAAGGGAAATCTGACGTTCATTTTAAGGAGTTCAGTTGGAAAGGGAAATACTGAAGAATCTGCTATAAACAGGGAAGCGTTCCGGGCTAAAAGCTTAAGATTGCGCGCATCGGATGAGGTCCCTACTGAACCCGGCTATTGCATTGAACATGCTTTTATGTCTGATGTCTTGTACAAGAGCCAGGAAATGGTAAAAGCAGGTATCTACCTACCCAGCTTACCAGACGTCACTTTTTCAATCAGCTCAAACAAGGATGCGTATGGCGACTATCCTCCCGATGAATTTGAAAAAACCCAAAGAGCAAAACTGTCTCTCTTAGCAAGAATCAAGCAGGCTCAGGAAGACCAAGGTATCCATTACCCAAGCCGCACTGTACTACGTGAAGGCAAGCGCGTTATTCAACATTGGCGTGGTGAAGAATCCCTGATCAGACGAAAGGATGGAGTTCACGACTTTGAGTGGGCTCTTGTTGGCACGCCAAGGAACGTGGCGAATCCATCCGAGTTCAATGTTCAGATGTACACAAAGGTGGAACACAATACTGTTGGTGCCGCCAAGGTGGCTTCGCTCAGCGACGATGAAGCGGTCGCACTATGGGACAAGCTGCTTTCAGGGCTGAAATTCCGCGTCAAGGTTCCTGGGGCACCGGAGGGTTCGTACTATTTACCTTCTGGGAAAACTGATACTCCAGCCCCGGGGCAGTAACGGTTTATCAAAATCTCCACTTAGGAACGCACGAGGCCAATAATGAAGCATCAAGGACGCGGCGTAATTCGCCTCAACGACAAAACCGATCACGGCGGCCAGGTTATCAGCGCATCCTCGAGTACAACCGTAATGGGCGTAGTAGCAGCACTTCAGGATGACATGACGCATTGCCCGAAGTGCAAGGGGAACTTTGCAATCAAGCCTGATGGCGCGGGTGCGCGCCACGAAGGCAAGCCGTATGCCTACGACGGAGACGTGACCGAATGCGGCGCAAAATTGATAACGTCATTATGATTTGAGACGGCTGATGCAGTAACGTCGGCATTATCCACCCATATCGATTTGACCGTGGCCAGTTCTTCATCAGAACTCATTTCGTGTTAGTCGCTACCGTGTTTACAAGATCTGCAATCGGCGAATCCCGCGTTCGACTGGTTGCTCGCCTCATGCTGCCCTCCGTCGAGTATCCACCCAATTTTTTATTTCTCTGCGAAACCAGCCAGAAGAGCGCGTCGACAGCTTTACTTGTGCCGGAAAGTCCCCTTTCTTGATCAGAAGATATATACTGGAGCGCGACAGCCCGGTCATTTCGATCACTTCACGTACCCTAATAATTCTGTCGCTTGAGTCTACATTGGTATTCATCTGTGCTCCTATTAAGTCGTCCTAGGAACAAAGATATCCGAATGACACCGGAATGCAACCACCCAAAGATTCTACAGGCGATATACGGACGTTACTACGACGCTTTTCCACAGCTACGCCGGCTTTTTCAAGTTACTTTCCCTATTTGCGCAATGTCATATTATAGATATCGCTCCCGTCGTCCTACGCCGCTTTCAAGGCCTCCATCGCCACCTCGTCGATATAGTCCGCCCAACGCTGCATCATGACCCGCCGCTCCTCCAGGTACTTGGCGCGATCATAGGCACTCGCCAGCTTGTCCTTCTGCGCATGCGCCAGTTGGCGGTCGACGACCTCGTGCCGGTATCCCAAGATCTCCTTCAGGGTACTCATGGCCAGCGCCCGGAAACCGTGCCCGGTCATGTCTCCCTTGTACCCCATCCGCTCGATCGCCTTCAGCAGCGTGTTATTGCTCATGGGCCGCTGCGGATCGCGCAGGTTCGGGAACAGGTAGGTACCGCCACCGGTATGCCGGTAAAGGTCCCGCAGCAGCGCCAGCGCCTGGCGCGACAGGCAGACATGGTGATCAGTCTTGTCCGGGTTGATGCGGCGCTTGCCGCGCTTCATCCGCTTCCAGGGAATGATCCATTCCCCCTTCTCCAGGTCGATCTCGGACCAGGGCGTTTCGATCAGCTCGCTCGTGCGGACGAACAGCAGCAGCATCAGTCGCATTGCGACCCGCGTCGGCACGCCCATGCAGGCCTCGTTCGCGTACAGCGCCCGCAGGAAGCCAGGCAGGCCGTCGGCACCGATCGCCGCGAAGTGCCCTTTCTCGCGCGGCGCCAGCACCTCTCGCAGGAACTCGGCCGGGTTGCGCTCCGCCAGCCCGCAGCGGACCGCATACTTGAACACGCGCGAGCAATTGGCAGTCAGCCGGTTCGCGATTTCCAGCGCTCCGCGGCGCTCTACTGCCCGGATGGCGTCGAGCACGTCGCGTGCCTGGATCTCCGCGATCGGCAATTGTCCAAACGCGGGAAAGATGTCGGCCTCGAAGCGCCGCAGGATGTCCTGCGCGGTCTGCGGCTGCCACTTGTTGATCATGGTCCGGTGCCAGTCGCGCGCCACGTGCTCGAAGGTGTTCTGTGCCTCCAGCCTCGCCTGGCGCGCCTGCTCGGCCCATGCACGTGCCGGATCGACACCGGTGGCCAGCAACTGCTTCGCGCTGTCGCGCTTCTCGCGCGCATTGGCTAGGGAAACGGCCGGGAAGGCTCCGAAGTGGAGCTTGTTTTCCTTGCCGCTGGGCTGGCGGTATTTCATGCGCCAGTGCTTGCCGCCGGCCGGGGTGATCTCGAGGTACAGGCCGCCGCCATCGGCGAGCTTGTAGGGCTTTTCCCTAGGCTTGGCATTCCGGATCTGCAGCTGGGTCAGCGGCGGGACCATCTTGGGCATTTTGGGGGCCTCCTGTCCGAGGGGTTCATGAAGAAGCCCCCATGCGAGCCCCAAAAAACGCCGGCTCGACGGGGACTATCCTGGACAGTATTAGGCAACAAAAAACCCGCTGCCTCTATGAGAACAGCGGGTTCCTTGATGTCCCTGAACACTCAGGGACGGTGTTCTGGCGGAGGCGGTGGGATTCGAACCCACGATACAGGTTTAAGCCCGTATGCTTCCTTAGCAGGGAAGTGCCTTCGGCCACTCGGCCACGCCTCCAGTCAGCTCTTACAGTGTTGCTCGTTGTCGCTGAGTGCAAGCATCTTAATGGCCACACCCCATTTCGTCAAGGAAGCGCGGCCAAAAATATGCGATAAAGTTAAGCTTTCTCCAGATCAAACGCTTTATGCAGGGCGCGTACGGCCAGCTCCATGTATTTTTCGTCGATCAGGACCGAAATCTTGATCTCGGAGGTCGAGATCATCATGATGTTGATGCCCTCTTCCGCCAGGGTGCGGAACATCTGCGAGGCCACGCCGACGTGGCTGCGCATGCCGACGCCGACCGCCGACACCTTCGACACCTTGGCGTCGCCCACCAGGCGGACGAAGCCCAGCTCCTGCTGGTGCGACTCCAGCACGCTCACGGCGCGCTGGTAGTCGTTGCGCGAAACGGTGAAGGTGAAGTCGGTTTTCCCGTCGACCGACACGTTCTGTATGATCATGTCGACTTCGATGTTGGCGTCCGAGACCGGGCCCAGGATGTGCCAGGCGACGCCCGGCTTGTCCGGCACGCCGAGGACGGTGATTTTGGCTTCATCGCGGTGGAAGGCGATGCCCGAGATGACGGCTTGTTCCATGTTGTTTTCTTCCTCAAACGAAATCAGGGTGCCCGAATTGGCTTCTTCCTCGAGCGGCATCAGGGGATCGGTCAGCGAGGACAGCACGCGCGTCGGGACGCGGTAGTTGCCCGCGAATTCGACCGAGCGGGTCTGCAGCACTTTCGAGCCCAGCGAGGCCAGTTCCAGCATTTCCTCGAAGGTGATCTTCGACAGGCGGCGCGCTTCGTCGACCACGCGCGGGTCGGTGGTGTAGACGCCGTCAACGTCGGTGTAGATCAGGCATTCGTCGGCCTTCATCGCGGCCGCGATGGCCACCGCCGAGGTGTCCGAGCCGCCGCGTCCCAGGGTCGAGATATTGCCTTCCTCGTCGACGCCCTGGAAGCCGGTGATGATCACGATCTTGCCGGCGTCGAGGTCGGCGCGCACGCGGGTGTCGTCGATCGACTGGATGCGGGCCTTGGTGAAGGCCGAGTCGGTGCGGATGCCGACCTGCCAGCCGGTGTACGACACCGCATCCTTGCCGCGCGCCAGCAGCGCCATGGCCAGCAGGCCCACGGAAACCTGTTCACCGGTCGAGGCGATCATGTCCAGTTCGCGCGGGTCCGGCTGCGGCATGATTTCCTTGGCCAGGCCGATCAGGCGGTTGGTTTCACCCGACATCGCCGACGGCACGACGACGATCTTGTGGCCGGCATCATGCCATTTGGCGACGCGCGCCGCGACGTTCTTGATGCGGTCCGTCGATCCCATCGACGTACCGCCGTATTTGTGGACTATCAAAGCCATGAAGGGGGTTTCCGCTTGTAAAAAATAGAAGGGGTCTTTAACTCTACATGCTGCGGTGCAGAATCACAATACGTGGTAATGCGAAAGCTATACCAAATAGGAATATGGTAATGCAGAAAGAGCATATTATCGCCCTTTCTGCGTGTCTTTACACGCTTTCCCAGCGCAGGGCGATGCGCCCTTCCCCTTTGGATACGAAACGGCAGTCCATGCCCAGCGCGGCGACGAACAGCAGGTCGAAGCCGCTCGCGACGACCGGCAGCCGCGGGCGCTCCCAGACCGGCACGTCGGCTGCCTGGAACAATTGCTTGAGACCGCGGGTCGGCCGGTTCGGCGCCAGCTTCAGGCGTTCCCCGCCTTTGCGGAAGTCGATTTCCAGCGCCCTGCCTTGCAGCCAGGCGGCGTCGATGCCATGTTGCGCCGCGTCGAAATGCAGCACCCCGCCATAGTCCGGAAAGGCGATGCTGGCTTCGCCGCGCCACCGGAATGCCTGCGCATGCCTGACGATGACGCCTTCGTCGTCCGGATCGCGCAGGCCTGCCAGGTCCTTCTGCTTCGGCACCAGGTACAGGCGGTCGCGGTGGCGGCGCGCATCGACTTCCGGATGCGAGACCAGCGGCTGCGCATCTTCGCGCGCGGACAGCAGCTGATCGACCATCTGTTCCAGCCAGGCGGTCGAGGGCATGCCCAGGCCACGCTGTGCGAACCAGTGGCGCAGCAGATTGTCGATGCGGTCGCGGCTGAACTGGCGCAGGCGCGGCAGCGCGATGGCGTCGCCGTCGCGGCAGGCCGCCAGATCCTGCTCGGCCAGCTCGACCAGCAGGCGCTGGCTGGCCGCCGCGTGGGCGCTGCTGCGCGCGATGCGGCGCTGGAAGCCCGGGAAGGCCTGGGCCAGCACCGGCATCACCTGGTGGCGCAAGGCGTTGCGGGTGTAGCGTGGGTCGCTGTTCGACTCGTCCTCGACCCAGGCGATCCCCTGCGTCGCGACATAAGCTTCGAGTTCGGTGCGCGCCACCGCCAGCAGCGGGCGCGCGATGACGGTGCCGCCGTCCCCCAGCAGCCCGGGCGCACGGTTGGCCGCATCCATGCCGGACAGGCCGGCCGGGCCGGAACCGCGGAACAGCTGCAGCAGCACGGTCTCGGCCTGGTCGTCGAGGTGGTGGGCGCTCAAGAGCAGGCTGACGCCGTGGGCGCGGCACATCTCGCCCAGCGCCGCATAGCGCTGCTTGCGCGCCGCCGCTTCGACCCCGCTCCTGCCCTTCTCGACCAGCACGTCGCGGCTGTCGAAGGCGACGCCGAGCGCAGCCGCGGCGGCTTCGCAATGCGCGCGCCAGGCATCGGCATTCGGGCTCAGGCCGTGATGGACGTGGAAGGCGAACAGCGGCAGGCCGGCAGCCTGCGCCGCTTCTTGCGCGAGATGCAGGAGCACCATGGAATCGAGGCCGCCGCTAAGGGCGACCGCGATACGGGATGGGGAGTACTGGAGCAGCAGGCTAGTGAAAGCCTGCTTGAAAGGACCGGCGGCGGTCGCCGGTCCGGATGTGCTGCGACTCACTCTTCGCGCGGGGTGGTTTCCTTGAATTTGCCGTAGGCCATCAGCTTCGCGTGACGGGCTTCGAGCAGATCCTTGGTCTTCATGCCCTGGAACTGGCGCAGGGTGTCGGCCAGGGCGCGCTTCAGGCCCTGGGCCATGGCGGCCGGGTCGCGGTGGGCGCCGCCCAGCGGTTCGCTGATGATCTTGTCGACCAGGCCAATGGCCTTCAGGCGGTGCGCGGTCAGGCCGAGGGCGTCGGCGGCTTCGGCCGCGCGCTCCGAGGTCTTCCACAGGATCGAGGCGCAGCCTTCCGGCGAGATCACCGAGTAGGTCGCGTACTGCAGCATCAGCACGGCGTCGCCGACGGCGATCGCCAGCGCGCCGCCCGAACCGCCTTCGCCGATGATGGTCGCGATCAGCGGCACCTTCAGCTCGGCCATGACGTACAGGTTATGGCCGATCGCTTCCGACTGGCCGCGCTCTTCGGCGTCGATGCCCGGGAAGGCGCCCGGCGTATCCACGAAGGTGAAGATCGGCAGGTTGAACTTCTCGGCCAGCTTCATCAGGCGCATCGCCTTGCGATAGCCTTCCGGCTTCGGCATGCCGAAGTTGCGCATCGCGCGTTCCTTGGTGTCGCGGCCCTTCTGGTGGCCGATGACCATGCAGGACTGGCCGTTGAAGCGCGCCAGGCCGCCGATGATCGACTGGTCGTCCGCGAAGGTACGGTCGCCGTGCAGCTCATGGAAGTCGGTGAAGATCGCGTTCACGTAGTCCATCGTGTAGGGACGCTGCGGGTGGCGTGCGATCTGGGAAACCTGCCATGGCGTCAGCTTGGCATAGATGTCTTTCGTCAGTTGCTGGCTCTTCTTGGCCAGGCGGTCGATCTCTTCCGAGATGTCGACGGCCGAATCGTCCTGCACGAAGCGAAGCTCTTCAATTTTTGAATCGAGCTCGGCGATCGGCTGTTCAAAACTGAGGAAAGTTGTTTTACTCATCGTAACTCCATTTATTCTTGCTGCGGATAAGCATCACGCGGCTTCAAAGGGTCTTTCCAGACCGTAGCGAGCGGCGATAGTTTTGATTGAGAAGCGCAGCTGTACGAATGTACAGCGAGCATCGCAGATCGAAAATATTGCCGCGCAGTAGGTCTGGAAAGGCCCCTTCCACAAGGGCGCTATTCTATACTGGAAATCGGGTCCAAACTACGCCATAGATACCAAGTGGCAACGGTTCGCCAGGGTTCCCAGTTGGCCGCGACCTCGCGCGCATCGCTGCGCGAGACGGGTTCGCCCGAGAAATAGTTCTGGCTGATGCCCTGGATCAGGCCGGCGTCGTCGAGTGGCAGCACGTTCGGCCTGAGTAGATTAAATATCAAAAACATCTCCGCTGTCCAGCGGGTGATGCCGCGAATCCGGACCAGTTCCGCGATCACGGCTTCGTCATCCATTTCCGACCATTGGTCGGCATGTACGCGCTTGGCCTTGAAGTGGTCGGCCAGGTCGAGGATGTATTCGGTCTTGCGTTTCGAGAGGCCGCAGGCGGCCAGGTCGTCGGCGCCGGCCTTGATCACCTGGGAAGGCGTCATCTTCGGGCACAGCGCGCGCAGCTTGCTCCACGCGCTTTCGGCGGCCTTGACCGTCACCTGCTGGCCGACGATCGAGCGCGCCAGGGTCGTGAAGGGATCCGGATGGCCGCGCAGGTGCATGTCCCCGAACTGCGGGATCAGCTTGTTCATGATGCGGTCCCGCCGCATGAGCTCGGCCTTCGCCTCCGCCCAGTACGGGGGGACGTCAGGCAATGACGGGACCGCGCCCATGGGTTCCTTCGTCACGCGCGGCGCCAGTTGGTCGTGCCGTCGGGCTTGTCTTCCAGCACGATGCCTGCCGCCGTGAGTTCGGCGCGGATCGCGTCGGCATCAAGAAAGTTGCGCGCTTTCTTGGCGGCGGCGCGGCGGGCGATGGCGTCGACGATCGCTGCCTCGTCCATGCCGCCCTCGCCCGGGCTGCCGGCCTGCAGGAATTGCTGCGGCGAACGGTCGAGCAGGCCCAGCACGCCGGCCAGGGCCTTCAGCTGGCGCGCGTCCTTGACCGACTTGCTGCGGTTGACTTCCGAAGCCAGGTCGAACAGCTCGGCCACCGCCAGCGGGGTGTTGAAGTCGTCGTCCATCGCTTCGCGGAAGCGCACCGCGTGCGGCTCGTCCCAGTCGACTTCCGGCTTGTCGCCGCCCAGGTCGACGTCGGCCAAGGCCGTGTACAGGCGGGTCAGCGCGCCCTTGGCATCGTCGATGTGGGCGTCCGAGTAATTCAGCGGGCTGCGGTAGTGGGCGCGCAGGATGAAGAAGCGCACCACTTCGGCATCGTACTGCTTCAGCACGTCGCGGATCGTGAAGAAATTGCCCAGGGACTTGGACATCTTTTCGTTATCGACGCGCACGAAGCCGTTGTGGATCCAGTAGTTGGCCATCGGCGCACCGAAGGCGCCTTCCGATTGCGCGATCTCGTTTTCGTGGTGCGGGAACTGCAGGTCGGCGCCGCCGCCGTGGATGTCGAAGTGCTCGCCCAGCAGCGCGCAGGACATGGCCGAGCATTCGATGTGCCAGCCCGGACGGCCGATGCCCCACTTCGAATCCCATTTGGCCTCGAGCGGCTCGTTTTCCTTGCCGGCTTTCCACAGCACGAAGTCGAGCGGATCGCGCTTGCCGGTGTTCACGTCGACGCGTTCGCCGGCGCGCAGGTCGTCCAGCGACTTGCCGGACAGCTTGCCGTAGCCTTCGAAGCCGCGCACGGCGTAGTTCACGTCGCCGTCCGCGCCCTGGTAGGCCAGGCCCTTGTCTTCCAGCTTCTCGATGATCGACAGCATGTGCGGCACGTGGTCGGTGGCGCGCGGCGCGAAGTCCGGCGGCAGGATGCCGAGCGCGGCGGTGTCCTCGTCCATTGCCTTGATGAAGCGGGTGGTCAGCTGCGACATCGTCTCGCCGTTCTCGACCGCGCGCTTGATGATCTTGTCGTCGATGTCCGTGATGTTGCGGACGTACTTGACCTCGTAGCCCGAGGACTTGAACCAGCGGTAGATGACGTCGAAGGCCATCATCATCCGGGCGTGACCGACGTGGCAGTAATCGTAAACCGTCATCCCGCACACGTACATGTTGATCTTGCCGGGCTGGAGGGGAACGAATGGCTGCTTGTCACGCGCGAGCGTGTTGTAGATCTTTAGTTGGCTCATCGGATGGTGTTCTGGATGGTTGGAGCTTGACGCTCGGACGCATGCGCCTTGGTGGCGCTGCAGGGTGTGACCCAGGTCGCGACCGTCAGGACTGGATGTTCGTGCTACTTTGATAAAATCAACAGTCCGTCGCAAAGTATAGCATTGATAAAATCCTGACTGGCCGCATATGCCACAGGTTTATTTTTCTGCAAAACCCTTGACATCACTTTGCGTTGTATCCACAGAGAGGAAGCCACGATGCACACCATGAAACCCGCCCGCACCCGTCTGCCGACCCGCTTCGCCGTCGCTGCCGCCGGCGCCCTGCTGCTGTCGACCGCGGCCTGGGCCGCCGATCCGCAGGTGTCGCTGAAGACGACGATGGGCGAGATCGTGCTGGAGCTGGACCAGGAAAAGGCGCCGAAGTCGGTCGACAACTTCCTCAAGTACGTGAAGGCCGGCTTCTACAAGGGCACGATCTTCCACCGCGTGATCGACGGCTTCATGATCCAGGCCGGCGGCATGGATGCCAAGCTGCACGGCCGCAAGACCCGCCCACCGATCAAGAACGAATCGGACAACGGCCTGTCCAACGCTGCCTATACCGTTTCGATGGCGCGCGAAGCGGCGCCCGACACCGCCACCTCGCAATTCTTCATCAACGTGGTCGACAACCCGGGCCTGGACTTCCCGAACATGAACGGCTCCGGCTACGCCGTGTTCGGCAAGGTCGTGAAGGGCCAGGAAGTGGTGGACAAGATCAAGGCGGTCCTCGTCGACGACGTGCGCGGCATGGAGAACGTGCCTGTCACGCCAATCGAGATCAAGTCCGCGACGATCGTCAAAGCGAAGTAAAATACCGAACTCTTAACAATAAGGCACAGGACCAACCATGACCACCGTACTCATGACCACCAACAAGGGCAACATCAAGATCGAACTCGACGACGCAAAAGCGCCGAAGACCGTTGCCAACTTCGTGGAATACGTCAACCAGGGCCACTTCAGCAACACGATCTTCCACCGCGTGATCAAGGACTTCATGATCCAGGGCGGCGGCTTCGAGCCGAACATGTCGCAAAAGCCGGCCGACAAGACCGTCGAGAACGAAGCCAAGAACGGCCTGAAGAACGACAAGTACACCATCGCGATGGCCCGCACCATGGCCCCGCACTCGGCCTCGGCCCAGTTCTTCATCAACACCAAGAACAACGACTTCCTGAACTACCCGGGCCAGGACGGCTGGGGCTATGCCGTGTTCGGCAAGGTTGTCGAAGGCCAGGACGTGGTCGACCAGATCAACACCGTCAAGACCGGCCGCTCGGGCATGCATTCGGACGTGCCGACCGAGGCCGTGATCATCGAGAAGGCCGAGATCGTCTAATCAAACCAGCTGCGTGTGGGGCCGTCCACCGTTTGAACCGATGAACAGTCCCGCGCGCGCTTCTGCGCTCTTCATTTCCGACCTGCACCTGCAGGAATCGCATCCGCGCACCCTGGAAGCCTTCTTCCGCTTCCTGTCCGAACGCGCGACCCAGGCCGACGCCCTCTATCTGCTCGGCGACATCTTCGAATACTGGGCCGGCGACGACGATCTCGCCGATCCCTTCCACCAGCGCATCGCCGACGCCCTGCGCGCCCTGGGCCGGCATGGCGTGACGGTCTACTGGATGGCCGGCAACCGCGACTTCCTGGTCGGCCAGGCCTTT
This sequence comes from uncultured Massilia sp., assembly GCA_913778765.1. Taxonomy (GTDB): domain Bacteria; phylum Pseudomonadota; class Gammaproteobacteria; order Burkholderiales; family Burkholderiaceae_D; genus Telluria. Next base: position 22,810 of record CAJYXO010000038.1, read on the forward strand.
GCCGAGGCCGCCGGTTTGACCATCCTGCCCGATCCGACCGTCGTCAAGATCAAGGGCCGGAACCTCGCCCTGGCGCACGGCGACGCCCAGTGCACCGATGACCTCAAGTACATGGCCTTCCGCGCCCAGGTGCGCGACCCGGCCTGGCAGCAGCAGTTCCTCGCCATGCCGCTGGCCCAGCGCAAGGCCATCATCGCCGGCCTGCGCGAAGGCAGCCGCCAGGCGCACACCGAAAAATCGTACGAGATCATGGACGTGACCACGGAGGCGGTGACCGCCCTGCACGAGGCCACGCAAGCCGACACCATCATCCACGGCCACACCCACCGCCCCGCCCTGCACCTCGATGCCGGCACGGGCCGCCGCCGCTACGTGCTGCCGGACTGGGAACTGGACGCCGAACCGGTGCGCGGCGGCTGGATCGCGGTCGACGACACCGGTGCGATCACCCGCCACGGCCTCGACGGCCTGCCAGCCTGACAAAAACGACAGCTTGCACGCCGGGTAAGGCTCTTCGTACACTCGGCCCCGCACTATCCTGAACCTGTTCAATTTTTGTGTTGACGCTTACAAAACTGGTGTTATACTTCACTACAACACCACTTCAATACAACGCTGAAGTAGTGCCCACCAAGCGCTCGATGAACAGGAGGCGGATATGCAACAGACAAGCTGCACCGCAATGAAGAGGAGCCGGCAATGACAATCGGCTGGAACGACAACGCGCCGATCTATCGGCAACTCAAGGACAAGGTGATCGGCATGATGCTCGACGGCGCCCTCAAGGCCGGCGACGCCCTGCCATCGGTACGGCAGATCGCCGCCGAGTACCAGCTGAACCCGATCACGGTCTCGAAGGCTTACCAGGAACTGGTCGACGACAACTTAGTAGAAAAAAGAAGGGGGATCGGCATGTATGTCACTGAAGGCGCCAGCGAAAAGCTGCTGGCAAGCGAACGCGAACGCTTCCTGCGCGAAGAATGGCCGGCGATGATCGAGCGTATCCGCCGTCTCGGCCTGAACGTGGACCAGCTGCTGGCCGCGGAACAGCAGGGAGGCCAGGCATGAACGCCGTCCTTTCCGCCAAAGGCCTGTCCAAGCGCTACGGCAAGCGCGTCGCCGTCGACGGCATCGACTTCGAGATCCCCGCCGGCCGCATCGTCGGCCTGATCGGTCCGAACGGCTCGGGCAAGACCACCACCCTGAAGGCCGCGCTGGGCCTGATCCCCTTCGACGGGCAACTGTCGGTGCTGGGCTTCGACCCGCGCACCCAGCGCGACGACCTGATGCAGGACGTCTGCTTCATCGCCGACGTCGCCATCCTGCCGCGCTGGCTGAAGGTCAAGGATGCGATCGACTTCGTGGCCGGCGTGCACCCGCGCTTCAACCGCGAAAAGGCCGAGCGCTACATCGCCCTGACCAAGCTGAAGCCGGGCATGAAGGTCAAGGAGATGTCGAAAGGGATGATCGTGCAGCTGCATCTGGCGCTGGTGATGGCGATCGACGCCAAGCTGCTGGTGCTGGACGAACCAACTTTGGGCCTGGACATCATCTACCGCAAGCAGTTCTACCAGAACCTGCTGGAAGACTATTTTGACGAGCACAAGACCATCGTCATCACCACCCACCAGGTCGAGGAAGTCGAGCATATCCTGACCGACCTGATGTTCATCCGCGACGGCCGCATCGTGCTGGCCGCCTCGATGGAGGAGATCGGCGAACGCTACATCGAAGTGATGGTCTCGCAGGAAAAGATCAGCGCCGCCAAC
>CAJYXO010000039.1 GCA_913778765.1 uncultured Massilia sp.
CCCACGGCTTCTTCAACGGCACCAGCGTGTTCCTGCGCGTGCTGGGCCAGGAACACATGCCGCACCAGGTCGACATCCAGCGCCCGTCCGATCCGGCGGCCAGCGACTGGCGCGTGGCCACCTCGCTGCCCGAGCTGGGCGCCAAGCGCTACGGCTTCGGCACCTACATCGCCGGCGACTACGACGAACTGATCGACCACCCGGTCGAGATGGCCGATTTCGCGCTGGGCTCCTTCAAGGCGCATGGCGTGCAGCACGACATCGTCATCACCGGCCACGTGCCGAACCTGGACATGGCGCGCCTGCAGCAAGACCTGAAAGCCATCTGCGAAACCCAGATCGCCTTCTTCGAGCCGAAGACCAGGAAGGCGCCGATGGACCGCTACGTGTTCCTGACCATGGCGGTCGGCGACGGCTACGGCGGCCTCGAACACCGCGCCTCGACCGCGCTGATCTGCGCGCGCGCCGACCTGCCGACCACGGCGGCGCCAAAAACGGCCGAGCCGAACGAGGGCTATACCAAGTTCCTGGGCCTGTGCAGCCACGAGTACTTCCACACCTGGAACGTCAAGCGCATCAAGCCGGCCGTGTTCGCGCCCTACGACCTGCAGGTCGAGAACTACACGCCGCTGCTGTGGCTGTTCGAAGGCTTTACCAGCTACTACGACGACCTGATGCTGGTCCGCAGCGGCATCATCAGCGAAGCGACGTATTTCAAACTGCTCGGCAAGACCGTCGGCAATGTCTGGCGCGGCAGCGGCCGTACCAAGCAGAGCATCGCGGAATCCAGTTTCGACGCCTGGACCAAGTACTACCGCCAGGACGAGAATGCGCCGAACGCCATCATCAGCTACTACACCAAGGGCTCGCTGGTCGGCCTGGCCTTCGATCTCACCATCCGCGCCAAGACCGGCGGCGCCAAGTCGCTGGACGACCTGATGCGCGCGCTGTGGGAACGCTATGGCCGCGACTTCTACGCCGGCGCCTCGGGCAGCGGCCGCGGCGTGACGGAGAAGGAAGTCGAAGCGCTGTTCGACGAAGTCAGCGGCCTGCGCCTGAAATCCCTGTTCGACCGCCATGTGCGCGGCACCGAAGACATCCCGCTGGCCAAGCTGTATGCGCCCTTCGGCGTCAAGGTCGTCGACGATCGCAAGACCGGCAAGCCCTCGCTGAACATCGGCGTCGGCCGCGATCCGCTCGGCGTCAAGCTGAGCCAGGTGCACGAAGGCGGCGCGGCCCACCGCGCCGGCCTGTCGGCGGGCGACGTCCTGATCGCCGTCGACGGCCTGCGTGTGAACGGCAACCCGTCCAACCTGGACCAGTTGTTCGCCCGCTACCGCGTCGACGACACGGTGACGGTGCACGCCTTCCGGCGCGACGAGCTGATGCAGTTCGAGGTCACGCTGCAGGGCTGCGTGGCGCCGACCGTCACCGTGGGCGTGGTCCCGGCCGGCACGCGCCGCGCCGCGACGATCACGCGGCCGAGCGCCAGCTAATCCGCCGTCTGCGGCCCGGCCAGGCTGCGGATCTGGTAGCGGTTGCTGTCCGCGAACAGGAAGGTTTCGGAGAACTTCAGTTTGCCGCCCGCCTGCGCCAGTGCGTGCGGCGGCGGCAGCGGCGTACTGCGCCGCATCGACTCCAGCGCGATCTGCGAGGCCTCGTCGTCGCGCGAGCGCTGGACTTCCACGTCCGCCAGCTGGCCCTCGCTGTCCACCGTGATCTGCAGGACGACGATGGCCGGCAGCATGGGCGGCAGCTTGCCGCTGTAACTGCGTTCGGGGTTGTGCTGGAGGACGTGCTGGGCGACCTGGGTCTTGTAGTCGTCCAGGCCCGCGGGGGGCGATTTCGAGACCGGAGCGGGGGAGAAGGGGTGGACGAGTCTGTTTGCGACCGACCCGATCGAGGAACCGACGTTGGATGCTACCGTCGCCACGCTCGAGCATCCGCTCAAGCCTGCGATTAAAGTGAATAAAACCAGGCCCGTGCGGATGATCGTTTTCATGAACGGAATCTCCAAAAACCTGCTGCGCGCCGCATTGCTGGTCTGCGATGCTCGCTGTACGCTTGTACAGCTGCGCTTCTCGACCAGCACTGCTTCCGCTCGCGACGGTTTTTTGAGATCCCTTCTAGTCAAATAATCGTCGCAACTCCGTGCCAGGATCGGGCGCGCGCATGAAGGCCTCGCCCACCAGGAAGGCATGCACGTTGGCGTCGCGCATGCGCTTGACGTCGGCCGGCGCGAGGATCCCGGATTCGGTGACCACCAGGCGCTCCGCCGGGATGTTCGGCAGGAGACCCAGGGTGGTATCGAGCGTGACCTCGAAAGTGCGCAGGTTGCGGTTGTTGATGCCCAGCAGCCTCGTCTTGAGGCGCAGCGCAGCGTTCAACTCATCGCCGTCATGGACTTCGACCAGCACGTCCATGCCGAGTTCCTGGGCGCAGGCTTCGAGTTCCGCCATCAGGCCATGATCGAGGGCGGCGACGATCAGCAGGATCGCATCGGCGCCCATCGCGCGCGCTTCGTACACCTGGTACAGGTCGACCATGAAATCCTTGCGGATCACCGGCAGCGCGCAGGCGGCGCGCGCCTGCTTCAGATACGCCGCCGAACCCTGGAAGAACTGTTCGTCGGTCAGCACGGACAGGCAGGAGGCGCCGCCCTTGGCATAGCTTTCGGCGATGGCGGCCGGCTGGAAGTCGGCGCGCAGCACGCCCTTCGACGGCGAAGCCTTTTTGACTTCGGCGATCACGCCGGCGCGGCCCGCGGCGATGCTGCGGCGCAGGCTGGACTCGAAGCCGCGCAGATTCGCACGCAGTTCGCTATCGCCTTCGACCTCGCGGCGCAGGCTGTACAGGTCGCGGTATTTTTTGGCGGCGGCGACTTCATCGGCTTTCACCGCCAGGATCTTGTTCAGGATGTCGGACATGATTTCTTTCAGGCTTGGTTCGCTGCGCCCAGCTGACGCGTGACACTGACGAACTGGTCCAGCTTGGCCAGCGCCGCGCCGGACGCAATCGCCGCACGCGCCTTCGCCAAACCTTCTTCGATCGACGACGCGACGCCGGCCGCATACAGCGCGGTGCCGGCATTCAAGGCAACGATGTCGTGCGCCGGTCCCGGTTCGCCGCGCAGGGCTTCCATCACGCGGGTCTTCGATTCGGCGGCATTCGCCACCTTCAGGTTGCGGCTCGAGATCATCGACAGGCCGAAGTCTTCCGGATGGATTTCGTATTCGCGGATCTGGCCACCGACCAGCTCACCGACCATGGTGCCGGCGCCCAGCGAGACCTCGTCCATATTGTCGCGGCCCCACACCACCACCGCGTGCTCGGCGCCGAGGCGCTGCAGCACGCGCACCTGGATGCCGACCAGGTCGGGGTGGAACACGCCCATCAGGATATTCGGCGCGCCGGCCGGATTGGTCAGCGGGCCGAGGATGTTGAAAATGCTGCGCACGCCGAGTTCGCGGCGCACCGGCGCCACGTTCTTCATCGCCGCGTGGTGGTTCGGTGCGAACATGAAGCCGATGCCGGTCTGGGCGATGGACTGGGCGATCTGCTCGGGTTTCAAGTCGATCTGCGCGCCCAGCGATTCGATCAGGTCGGCGCTGCCGCTCGACGACGACACGCTGCGTCCGCCGTGCTTGGCCACGCGCGCACCGGCGGCGGCCGCCACGAACATCGAGGCCGTCGAGATGTTGAAGGTGTGGGCGCCGTCGCCGCCGGTGCCGACGATGTCGAGCAAATTCGTCGTGTCGGCCATCGGCACCTTGGTCGAGAACTCGCGCATGACCTGGGCCGCGGCGGTGATCTCGCCGATGGTCTCTTTCTTGACGCGCAGGCCCATGGTGATGGCCGCGATCATGGTCGGGGACATCTCGCCCGACATGATCTGCCGGAACAGGTGCAGCATCTCGTCGTGGAAGATCTCACGGTGTTCGATGCAGCGCAGGAGCGCTTCTTGTGGGGTGATCATGGCAGAGCCTTTATCTTTGCACGTCGTTCCCGCGAAGGCGGGGACCCAAGTTCGTAGCGACTCAAAAACTTGGATTCCCGCCTGCGCGGGAATGACGAATTATCTTTCGAGGAAATTCTTCAGCATCGCATGCCCATGCTCGGACAAAATCGACTCGGGGTGGAATTGCACGCCTTCGATGTCGAATTCCTTGTGGCGCACGCCCATGATTTCGCCGTCGTCGGTCCATGCCGTCACTTCCAGGCAGGACGGCAGCGAGGCCCGTTCGATCGCCAGCGAGTGGTAGCGGATCACGGTGAAGGGGCTGGGCAGGCCTTTGAACACGCCTTCGCCGGTGTGGGCGATCTTCGAGGTCTTGCCGTGCATGACCTGCTTGGCGCGGACGATGTTGCCGCCGAAGGCTTCGCCGATCGCCTGGTGGCCCAGGCACACGCCCAGGATCGGCAGCTTGCCTTTGAATTCCTTGAGCACGTCGACCGAGACGCCGGCATCCTTCGGGCTCTTCGGTCCCGGCGAGATGCAGATGCGGTCCGGGTTCATGTCCGCGATCTGCGCCAGGGTGATCTCGTCGTTGCGCACGGTGCGGACAATCTCGCCCAGTTCGCCGAAGTACTGGACGATGTTGTAGGTGAACGAGTCGTAGTTGTCGATCATGAGCAGCATGCTAGAAATCTCCATCCAGTCCGTCTTGCACTTGCTCGGCCGCGCGCAGCACGGCGCGCGCCTTGTTTTCGGTTTCCAGCCATTCCATCTCGGGGATGGAATCGGCGACGATGCCGGCGGCCGCCTGCACGTACAGGTTGCCGTCCTTGATCACGCCGGTGCGGATCGCGATGGCGACATCCATCTCGCCGCCGAAGGACAGATAGCCGCAGGCGCCGCCGTAGATGCCGCGCTTGACCGGCTCCAGCTCGTCGATGACTTCCATCGCCCGCACCTTCGGCGCGCCGGTCAGGGTGCCGGCCGGGAAGGTGGCGCGCAGCACGTCCAGATTCGACATGCCTTCCTTCAGTTCACCTTCCACATTCGAGACGATGTGCTGCACGTGCGAGTATTTTTCGATGACCATCCGGTCGGTCACCTTGACGGTGCCGGTCTTGGCGATGCGGCCGATGTCGTTGCGCGCCAGGTCGATCAGCATCACGTGCTCGGCCACTTCCTTCGGATCGTTCAGCAGTTCGTGGGCCAGCTCCGTATCGCGTTCCGGCGTCGAGCCGCGCGGACGGGTGCCGGCGATCGGACGCAGCGTGACCTTGCGGCCGCCTTCCGGATTCTTTTCGTTGCGGACCAGGATTTCCGGCGACGAGCCGACGATCTGCATGTCGCCGAAATTGTAGTAGTACATGTAGGGCGAGGGATTCAGCGAACGCAGCGCGCGGTACAGCGACAGCGGCGAATCCACGTAGGGCTTGCGGATGCGCTGGCCGATCTGCACCTGCATCAGGTCGCCGGCCATCACGTATTCCTTGGCCACCGCCACCGCCTTCAGGTAATCCTCCTTGCTGAAGTCGCGCACGGCTTCGGTACGCACCGAGCTCGACGTGACGGGCGCGTCGACGCTCCGGCGCAGCATCACGCGCAGGTCCTTCAGGCGCTGCTTCGCCCTGGCGTAGGCTTCCGGCTGGCCCGGGTCGGCGTAGACGATCAGGTAGAGCTTGCCCGACAGGTTGTCGATCACGGCCAGCTCTTCGGTCTGCATCAACTGGATGTCCGGCAGGCCCAGCTCGTCCTTTGGCGCCTTGCCGGCCAGCTTGCGTTCGATGTGGCGTACGGTGTCGTAGCCGAAGTAGCCGGCCAGGCCGCCGCAGAAGCGCGGCAGTCCCGGACGCAGCGCGATCTTGAAGCGCTGCTGGTAGGCCTCGATGAAGTCGAGCGGGTTGCCCTGGAACGTTTCGATGACGGCGCCGTTCTTCTCGACCACGACGCCATCGCCGTCCATGGTCGAGCGCAGGATGGTCTTCGCCGGCAGGCCGATGAAGGAGTAGCGGCCGAAGCGCTCGCCGCCCACCACCGACTCCAGCAGGAAGGTGTTCTTGCCGGCGTCCTGGCTCTGGGCCAGTTTCAGGTAGAGCGTGAGCGGGGTTTCGAGGTCGGCAAAGGCTTCCGCGATCAGGGGGATACGGTTATAGCCTTGCGTGGCAAGCGATTTGAATTCGAGTTCGGTCATGCTTTTCTCCGGGCCGGCCGAGGGGAGGGTGGTCGGGCGGCGTTTTCTTCAAAAAACCTGCCGGTGTTTCAGCACGCAGGAGCGTGCGCCGGCAGCAATCAACGGGGGTCAGTCAGCCCAGGATTGCCAGCGTCGCCACAGCCAGGCCTCAAGGGCGCCGGTTTGGTTGACGGTGTGTTTTTTGGTGAAAAACATGTATAGATAAGTTAGTTTGATGTGCTGTTGTGTGCAGATATCAGCTTTGCCGCATCGAGCAGCGAATCAACTATACCATCGGAATTAATAGTTTGCACAGGCATTCCGTGGTTATATCCATATGGCACTGTGAGCACAAAACAACCGGCGGCGCGCGCGGCCTCGGCGTCGTTGCTCGAATCGCCGATCGCCACCACGGCGGCAGGCAGGAGGCCGAAGTCGCGGCAGACCTGCTGCAGGGGCAGGGGATCCGGCTTCTTTTTCGGCAGCGAATCGCCGCCGTAGACCAGCTCGAACCAGGGCGCCAGGCCCTTGCGCGCCAGCAGCGGCTGCGTGAACGCGATCGGTTTGTTGGTGACGCAGGCCAGGCGCAGGCCGAGTTCCTTCAGGGCCCGCAGGCCTTCGATCACGTCCGGGAACAGCGTGCTTTTTTCGCCGTTGATGGCGAGGTAGTGGCGCTGGTAGGCGGCCATGGCGTCATCGAAGACCGCGTCGATGCGCGCGGCGTCCATGTCGAGGGCCAGCACGTCGCGGATCAGCTTTTCCGAACCCTTGCCGACCATCGGTTCGATGATCTCCTGCGCGATGGGCGCGAGGCCGAACGCCGCGCGCATGCCGTTCAGCGCAAGTTCGAAGTCCGGCACCGTGTGCAGCATGGTGCCGTCGAGGTCGATGATGGCGGCCTGGATCGCCGCGGCGCCGGCGCGCATCCTTACTTCGCCTGTACCGAAGCCAGCTCGGCGCGCATGGCGTCGATCACGGCCTTGTAGTCTGGCTTGCCGAAGATGGCGGAACCGGCCACGAAGGTGTCGGCGCCGGCCGCGGCCACGCGGGCGATATTGTCGGCCTTGATGCCGCCATCCACTTCCAGCATGATGTCGCGGCCCGATTCGTCGATCTTGCGGCGCGCGATCGCCACCTTCTTCAGCGCTTCCTCGATGAAGGACTGGCCGCCGAAGCCCGGGTTCACCGACATGATCAGGATGATGTCGATCTTGTCCATCACGTGGTCGAGGTAGTGCATCGGCGTGGCCGGGTTGAACACCAGGCCGGCCTTGCAGCCGTTGTCGCGGATCAGCTGCAGCGAGCGATCGATGTGTTCCGACGCTTCCGGGTGGAAGGTGATGATGTTGGCGCCGGCTTTCGCGAAGTCCGGGATGATGCGGTCGACCGGCTTGACCATCAGGTGCACGTCGATCGGCACCTGCACGTGCGGACGGATCGCCTGGCAGACCATCGGGCCGATGGTCAGGTTCGGAACGTAGTGGTTGTCCATCACGTCGAAGTGGATGATGTCGGCGCCGGCGGCAACGACGTTCTTCACTTCCTCGCCCAGGCGGGCAAAGTCGGCGGACAGGATGCTGGGAGCGATGCGGTAGGTGGTCATGGCGGTCTGCAGGTCTGCAATTCAGAAAGAGCGCTATTGTACGACGCCGCGCTTTCCGCCAGCGTTGTATGATGGCGCCTTAGAAAAAAGGAAACAAGATGAGCGCCTACGATTTCGCGATCAATGTCAGGACCCAGTACCTGCCGGAACAGTCCAAGCCCGAGCGGACCCTGCATGTCTTCACTTACACGATCACGATCAAGAACACCGGCTCCGTGGCGGCGCAGCTGATCTCGCGCCACTGGACCATCACCGACGCCAGCGGCAAGACCCAGGAAGTGCGCGGCCTGGGCGTGGTCGGCCACCAGCCGCTGCTCAAGCCGGGCGAGGAATTCGAATACACCAGCGGCACCCAGCTGGAGACGGCCCAGGGCTCGATGGCCGGCGAATATTTCTTCGTCGCCGAGGACGGGCACCGCTTCGAGGTGCCGATTCCGGAATTCGTGCTGACCTTGCCGCGCGCCCTGCACTGATCGCTTGCTGGCCGCTCAGCGGCCATTCAGCGGCTTACCTGCGGCTTACTTGCGGCCGGAAAACATCGTCCACCAGACGATGAAGATCAGCAGGAACAGCGCCACGCCCGCTTCCAACATCAGTATCCACATAACGGTCCCTTATGTTTTCGACACGCCGAAGTGTACCCGCCCGCAGCCTGATCGGGTTGGTTTCGATTGCCGCTTTCCTGGCGGCTTGCACCACGACCCCGCCCCAGCCTTCGGCCCAGCCGAAGCCACAACCGGCGCCGCAGCCAAAACCGCAGCCGCCGGTGAAGATGCCGCCGCCTTCCGCCCCGGTGCCGTCGGCGCCATCCCAGCAGCCGCCGGCGCCCCTGTTCACCCCGGTGGCCTTCGAGGCGCTGCCGGGCTGGCGGCAGGACGACCTGCGCCAGGCCTGGCCGGCTTTCATGGCCTCTTGCCGGGCGCTGGCCAGCAAGACCGACTGGAAAGCGCCGTGCGCCAGTGCGAAGCTGGTCGATGCCGGCGACGGCAACGCCATCCGCCAGTATTTCGAGACGTATTTCGTGCCGAACCTGGTGCGCGCCGCCGACGGCGCCGACAGCGGCCTGATCACCGGCTACTACGAGCCGATGCTGCACGGATCGCGCCAGCGCGGCGGCGCCTACCAGACGCCCTTGTACCGGGTGCCGGACGACCTGCTCACCGTCGACCTGGCCGGCGTCTACCCGAACCTGAAGGGCATGCGCCTGCGCGGCCGGCTGGTCGGCAAGACCGTGGTGCCCTACGGTACCCGCGCCGAGATCGAACGCGCCCGCCTGCCCGGCAAGGAGCTGGTCTGGGTGAATGACCCGGTCGAGGCCTTCTTCCTGGAAGTGCAGGGCTCGGGCCGCGTGCAGCTCGACGATTCCGGCGACGTCGTGCGGATCGCCTACGCCGACCAGAACGGCCATCCTTACAAGGCGATCGGGCGCTGGCTGGTGGAGCAGGGCGAGCTGACCGCCGCCGAAGCCTCGGCCCAAGGCATCAAGGCCTGGATCACGGCCCACCCGGAACGCCGCCAGGAACTCTTCAACGTCAATCCGAGCTATATCTTCTTCCGCGAGGAGCGCCTGCCGGACCCTTCGGTTGGGCCGAAGGGAGCCTTGGGCGTGCCGCTCACGCCGGGCCGCTCGGTGGCGATCGACCCGTCCTTCCTTCCGCTGGGCGCACCGGTCTTCCTGTCGACCAGCGAACCGGCCAGCGACATCCCGGTGCAGCGCCTGATGATGGGCCAGGACACCGGCGGCGCCATCCGCGGCGCGGTGCGCGCCGACTTCTTCTTCGGCTTCGGCGGCCAGGCGGCCGACAATGCCGGGCGCATGAAGCAGCGCGGCCAGCTCTGGGTGCTGCTGCCCAGGCCGGCCACGGTGCAGGTGTCGCGCTGAACATCGGGCGGCGGCCCCTTCGATGTCGGTGCACATGGCATCGCACCGGATGGCGTCGCAGCCCCGATCTTTAATCTCGGATGCGGTGCAGCTTCGTGCCGAACAGGGTGCCCAAACTCAGCAGCAGGGCGCCGGCCGCCACCACGGCCAGGCCGCCGCGCACGCCGATCCGGTCCGCCAGCAGTCCAGCCCCCGCCGCCCCGACCGGCGCCATCGCCACCGTCATGAAACGCATGGTCGAGGTCATCCTGCCGAGCAGCGGGTCGAGCGTGACGCGCTGGCGCAGGGCGAGATAGGGCAGGAAGAACAGGGTGCTGCCGCAGTCCAGCCAGAACACCACCACCGCATAGGCGAAGGCACTGGCCGCGCCACTGCCGAACAGGCCGCGCGGGATGGCCGGCATCAGCAGGAAGCCGATGCTCGATGCACACAGCCCGATCACGATCGTGCCGCCCGAGCCGAAGCGCCGCGTGAAAGGCTTGAGCAGCACCGAGCTGGCCAGCACGCCGGCCCCGCCCAGCATCTGCGCCGTGCCCATCAGGCCGGGCGACATGCCGAGCACGCGGGTGGCGAACAACACGTGCAGGGCCATGTAGCCGTAGAACAGCAGATGCCAGCAGGCCGAGGTCCAGGCCAGCAGGCGCAGGGTCGGCTGGCGCCAGACGAAGGCCAGGCCATCCAGCATGTCGCGCAGGACGTGCGATGCGTGCGGCACGGGCTGCGGCTCGCGTGCGCGGATCGCACGCAGATTCAGGATGGAGACCGTGAAGCCGGCCACGTTGCAGAGGATTGCGAAGGGTGCGCCCAGCGCCTGTACCAGCACGCCGGCCAGGCCCGGGCCGAGCAGACGGGAAGCCGATTCGGTGGCCGCGAACTTCGACTGCGCGTCGATCAGGCCGTCGCGGCCGACCAGGAAGGTGACGAAGATCTGCTCGGCGCCGCCACCCACCACATAGCCGGTGCCGAGCACGAACTCGACCGCGTACAGCCAGTGGATGTCGAGCCAGCCCTGCCACCAGGCGACCGGTACGCTCGCCAGGCTCAGCGCCACCATCGCATCGCTGCACAGCATCACAGGCAGGCGCCGGCTGCGGTCAAGCAGGACGCCGACCGGCAATCCAAACAGCAGGAAGGGCACGGAGCCGAGCGCGGCCAGGGCGCCCATCTGGCTCGGACTGGCATGCAGCAGCAGGGCTGCGCAGATCGGCAGGGCCAGCAGCGTGATCTGGGCGCCGAAGTTGCTGAGGATGCTGCTGAACCAGAAGCGGCGGAAGTCGGGGTTGCGCAGCTGGCGGTCGTTGCCGAGTTTGCGGAGAAAGGTGATCATTCTTATTATTCATGCCATCACAGGCGATACAATCGCAGAGTTAATCTTATCAAGAGGTGCCACATGGAATATGCAGACCTGCTGATCGAGCAGCATGGCAAGGTAGTCGTGATCCGCCTGAACCGTCCGAAGGCAATGAATGCCCTGAACGACAACATGATGAACGAACTCGGCGACGCACTGTGCAAGTTCGATGCCGACCCGGCCGTCAACGTCATCGTCCTGACCGGCAGCGAGAAGGTCTTCGCGGCCGGCGCCGACATTGCCGCCATGGCGAACTACACCTATGCCGATACCTATCCCGGCAATTACATCGGCCGCAACTGGGAGCACATCCTGAATGTGCGCAAGCCGGTGATCGGCGTCGTCTCCGGTTATGCGCTGGGCGGCGGCTGCGAGCTGGCGATGATGTGCGATTTCCTGATCGCCGCCGACAGCGCCAAGTTCGGCCAGCCGGAAATCAAGGTCGGCGTGACGCCGGGCGCGGGCGGTACCCAGCGTCTGCCGCGCGCGATCGGCAAATCGAAGGCAATGGACATGCTGCTGACCTGCCGCATGATCGACGCCGCCGAAGCCGAGCGCACCGGCCTGGTATCGCGCGTGTTCCCGGCCGATACCGTGATGGACGAGGCGCTCGCCGTGGCGAATACGATTGCCGCGATGCCGGTGTCGGTGGCCATGCAGATCAAGGACTCGGTCAACCGTGCTTTCGAAACCACGCTGACCGAAGGCGTGCGCTACGAGCGCCGCTATTTCCATGCCGGTTTCGGTACGCCGGCGCAGAAAGAGGGCATGAGCGCCTTCCTGGAAAAGCGTAAGCCGAATTTCGAGGGTCTGTGAGAGAGAGGCTGGCGGCTGTCCTTTGCCGTTTTTCGATTCGGGCCTGACACGCCGGGCCGGCGCCGCCGGCTCGGAGCGTTTTACCGACTGTCATATTGTCTGTTGTGCCCGCGCCGCATGTTTCGGTTCGCGGCCCTTGCGGGCCTACGGTTCAGTTTGCTATAGTTCGCGTCCTGCTTCTGCAGCGCACCAAAAACATGTAGCAAAACGGGTGCACGGCAGAAAAAAGATGAGTTGACGAGGTAAGCGAAACACGGCATAATCTCACTTCTCTGCTGCTGACGAACAAAACGATTCGCAGAACGCAGCAAAGGTAGGTCAGAACACGGTTCTTTAACAATCAACAGTCGATAAGTGTGGGCGTTTGACGAAGTGCCGGCATCCTTCGGGATGCTGAATGCTTAAATTATCAAATGTTCACAAAAAGTATAACGTTGCTCAGCAATGAGTGACGGTCAGTATTTTGAGTGAGCGACTCCGCAGCAATGCGGATGACACGAAAGTGTCGCAAACAGAGATTGAACTGAAGAGTTTGATCCTGGCTCAGATTGAACGCTGGCGGCATGCTTTACACATGCAAGTCGAACGGCAGCGCGGGGCAACCTGGCGGCGAGTGGCGAACGGGTG
>CAJYXO010000040.1 GCA_913778765.1 uncultured Massilia sp.
GGCCGAGGATGGCCGGGAAGATGCCTTCCGGATCGGCGCCCGACAGCGTGTACCAGTCGGTATGGCAGATGCCGGTGGCCTTGACCTCGACCAGCACTTCGCCCGCCTTCGGGCCTTCGAGTTCGACTTCCTCGATGGTCAGCGGCTTACCCGCCTGCCATGCTATCGCTGCCTTGGTTTTCATGTTGTTGGTCCTGTGCTTGATAAACGGTTTGCCATGATACCAAGCCAGTCCCGAACGTGGGTCCCCGCCTGCGCGAGGACGACGTCATTTCGCGGGGACGACGTCATTTCGCGGGGACGACGTCATTTGCTCCGCAGTCTGGCCGCGAAGCCGCCATGCAGGCTGTTGAGCAGCTCCTCGGCCGCGACGATCTGCTCCGCCACCTCGTTGATCTTGCGGCGGTGCGAGCGCGCATGGTCGCGCAGCACTTCGAAGGCGGTGTCGCGGTCGGTCTGGTAGCGCGCCATCAGCAGGCCCACGGCCAGGCTGGTCTCGCGGCCGGCGGCCAGGGCCGCGTTCAGGTTGGCTTCGGTGCGGCGCAGCTGGCGGATCTCGTCGGCGCGCGCCAGCGCGGCCTCGAAGGCCGCCAGCAGGCGCGCGGCGTCGACCGGCTTGACCAGGAAACCGACCGCACCGTAACTGGCGGCCTGGCGCGCGGTTTCGGCATCGTCCACCGACGACAGGAACATGAAGGGCACCTCGGTATGTTCCTTCAGGCGCTGCGCCAGTTCGAGGCCGGACATGCCGGGCATCGTGATGTCGAGCAGGGCCAACGCGATGTCGTCCGCGCGCTCCTGCACGCGCTGCACGGCCTCGGGCGCGGAGCCCGCGTTGACGGTGTCGTAGCCGGCATGCTGGAGCACGGTGCCGATGTAATCGAGAAGGAGGGGGTCGTCGTCGACCAGCAGTATCAGCCGGCGGGGGGAAGCGGGCGCGCTCATTGTTATCGTGTTCTCGCAGCTTGTGGAAGGACCATGTTCCGGACTTCACGCAAACTTCACAAACTCCGGATTTCGGCGCCAAAAATATAGCATGTCGCGCCGCATCCTCGTCAATGGATTTGTTCACAAATACGTCAAACACAACATGCCGTGCGCACGATTGGGTTTTCAGTTGCGTATGCATAAGTTCTGTAAATAAACTGATTTGCGACTATCCATGCATGCGGTACGGGTAGTGTTGTTCGATGTCTCGGTTGTTCAAGAAGTAAAACCAAAAAGCACGCAGCCATGAGTTGCGTTCTATAACGATAAGTACGATTGACGGAGAAAAAACCGATGAACCAGAAGCAAACTCGCGTTTCGAAATTGGTCCCTGTCCTCGGCGCTTGCGCCGCGGCGCTGGCAGTTGCATTTGCAGGCAGTGCGTCGGCGGCAGCGCCGGACACCACCCGCGTGATCGTCTCCTTCAAGCCGGGCGCGAAAGCGGCCGTCAAGTCGCTGGTCGCAGCGGCCAAGGGCTCGGTCAAGCATGAAATCTTCAACATGAACGCAATGGCCATCGAAGTGCCGACCGTGGCGCTGAAAGGTCTCGAGAACAACCCCAACGTCGAGTACATCGAAGAAGACGTGATCCGCAAGCCGTTCGCGCTGACCACGCCGTCGACCGGCACCCCGTACGCCGTGGGCCAGCAGGTCCCCTACGGCATCAAGCTGGTCCAGGCCGACCAGCTGCCGGACACCAACGTCGCCAACCGCAAGGTCTGCATCATCGATTCCGGCGTCGACTTCAGCCATGAAGACCTGAAGGACAACGGCGCCAACGTGACCGGCGAATACGATTCGGGCACCGGCTGGTGGTACACCGACGAAACCCACCACGGCACCCACGTGTTCGGCACCATCGCCGGCGTGAACAACGGCACCGGCGTGGTCGGCGTGAACCCGAACAAGCAGCTCAAGCTGCACATCGTGAAGGTGTTCGGCGCGAACGGCGCCTGGACCTATTCGTCGACCCTGGCCTCGGCCGCCAACAAGTGCGGCGCCGCCAACGCCAACGTGATCACCATGTCGCTGGGCGGCGGCGCCAAGAGCATGACCGAGCAGCGCGCCTTCGACAGCCTGACATCCAAGGGCGTGCTGGTGATCGCCGCAGCCGGCAACGACGGCAATGCCACCACCTCCTACCCGGCCGGCTATTCGAGCGTGATGTCGGTTGCCGCCGTCGACGAGAACAAGGTCGTGGCCAGCTTCTCGCAGTACAACAGCGACGTCGAGATTTCGGGTCCGGGCGTCTCGGTGCTGTCCACCGTGCCGATGGGCACCGGCCAGGATCCGGTCCTGAGCGTTGGCTCGAGCACCTACGCCCCCACCGCCATGGAAGGCTCGCCGGTCAAGACCGCGACCGCACCGCTGGCCGACTTCGGCATCGGCGACACCGTCAACACCGCCGTCTCCGGCAAGGTCTGCCTGATCCAGCGCGGCACCGTCGACTTCGCCACCAAGGTCCTGAACTGCCAGAACAGCGGCGGCGTCGGCGCGGTGGTCTACAACAACGTCGCCGGTCCGGTGGCGGGCACCCTGGGCACGACCGTGACCAGCATCCCGTCGGTCGGCGCGTCCGACACCGAAGGCGCGGCGATGAAGGGCCAGCTGGGCCAGAGCGCCACCGTCGGCATCAAGGCCTCGAACTACGCTTACTTCGACGGCACCTCGATGGCAACCCCGCACGTGTCGGCTGTCGCCGCACTGGTGTGGAGCTACTTCCCGACCTGCACGGGCGCACAGATCCGCACCTCGCTGAACAACAGCGCGCTGGACCTGGGCACCGCCGGCCGCGACACCAAGTACGGCTACGGCCTGGTGCAGGCCAAGGCTGCCTACGACCGCATCAAGTCGCTGGGCTGCGGCAAGTAAGCTCCTGCTATCAGGTAATATCAAAGGGCGCTTCGGCGCCCTTCTCTTTTCTGGAACGCAAAATATGGACACCGACATCATCCGCTCCTGGCACAAGAACACGGCGCCATGGGTCAGCGCGGTACGCGACGGCGAGATCGAAAGCCGCACGCTGGTCACCAACCAGGCCATCGTCGACGCCGTCAGGAGCCTGGCGCCGGCAAGCGGCATCGACATCGGCTGCGGCGAGGGCTGGCTGGTCCGTGCGCTCGACGGCGTCGCCATGACCGGCGTCGACGTCGTGCCCGGCCTGGTCGAGGCCGCGCGCCAGGCCGGCGGCGGCGATTTCCGCACGATGTCGTACGAAGAGATCGCGCAGGCCCGCCTGGACCTGGCCGTGGATGTCGCCATCTGCAATTTTTCGCTGCTGGGTGACGAATCCGTGGCGGGGCTGTTCCGCGCCGCCCCCACCTACCTGAAACCGGGCGGCGCGCTGGTCGTCCAGACCATGCATCCCGTGACGGCCTGCGGCGACGCGCCCTACGTGGACGGCTGGCGCGAGGGAAGCTGGGCCGGTTTCAACGAAGGTTTCGTCGATCCGCCGCCCTGGTATTTCCGCACGCTGGCCAGCTGGGTCAGGCTGTTCACCGGCCATGGGCTGCAACTGCGCGAAATCCGCGAGCCGGTGCATCCACGCACCGGAAAGCCGGTGTCGCTGATCCTGGTGGGATCGCTGGACGGCGTCCGGGAAAAATATGCGTAGGTAATCGCGGCGTTCGCCTGTATATTGCAGAAGCTGCATTCGTCCCGGCGAATCTTTCTCCGCAGCCCTCCTTCGGTCATACGCTTGATCGTCCCGCAGTCCGGGCTTTGCCTCGACTTCACCCGCATTTGCGCAAGGCGACCATGCTGACCAACACCGAGCCCCGATTAGCCGACTTCATCATCGCGAACATGGAGCCGATCCTGCAGGCGTGGGAAGACTTCGCCCGCACCATCGAACCGCCGGCCCTGACGATGAATGACAACGAACTGCGCGACCATGCCAAGCTGATGCTGACGGCGATCGCGGACGATCTCAGGACGCCGCAAACGCCGCAGGAACAGGCGGAGAAATCCAAAGGCAGGGCGCCGCGGGGCGAACGCGATACCGCCGCCGAAACCCATGCCGAGGCACGCCTGCTGGCCGGGTACAATGTCGACCAGCTGGTATCGGAGTACCGGGCGCTGCGCTCCAGCGTGCTGCAACTGTGGACGTCGCAGGCCAGGAATGCCCAGGTCACCGACCTGGAAGACGTGATCCGCTTCAACGAAGCCATCGACCAGGCACTGGCCGAGTCGGTGGCGCGCTACGCCGCCATGGTCAAGCAATCGGAAAACATGTTCCTGGCCATCCTCGGCCACGACCTGCGCAATCCGCT
>CAJYXO010000041.1 GCA_913778765.1 uncultured Massilia sp.
CTTGGCGGCATAGATGGCGGCCACCGCGGCCGGGTTCTCGGCGTCGGCGCCGAGGCCGTAGACGGTCTCGGTCGGGAAGGCAACCAATTGGCCGGCTTCCAGCGCGCGCGCGGCGGCTTCGATCTGCGGATCTCGCACGTCGCTCACAGTTCGATTCCCAGGATGGCGCAGGCGGCCTGCAACTGCTGCTGCGCGTCTTCGAGCGTCGGCGCGACAAAGGTCACGTGGCCCATCTTGCGGCCGCGGCGCGGGTCTTCCTTGCCGTACAGGTGCAGGTTGGCGCCCGGCAGCGCCAGCACCCGGTCCCAGGCCGGTTCGCGCGGCGTATCGCTGTCGCCATCGAACCAGACGTCGCCCAGGATATTCAGCATGACGGCGGGCGAATGCTGGCGGCAATCGCCCAGCGGCAGGCGCGCCATCGCCCTCACCTGCTGCGCGAACTGGCTCGTGACGCAGGCGTCGATCGTGTAGTGCCCGCTGTTGTGCGGACGCGGCGCCATCTCGTTGACGACCAGCGAACCGTCGGCCAGCACGAAGAACTCGATGCACAGCACGCCGACGTAACCGAGCTCGGCGACGATGACGCGCGCCGCATCCTGCGCCTTGCGTGCGCACTCGCTCGAGACGTTCGGTCCCGGCACGGTGGTCGTGAACAGGATGCCGTCGCGGTGCACGTTCTCGGCGATCGGATACACGCTCGATGCGCCATCCGCGCCGCGCGCGGTCAACACCGACACTTCATAGGCCAGCGGCAGCATCTTTTCCAGCAAGCAGCTGACCTGCCCCATGGATTCGAAGGCGGCGCGTACGTCCTCGCGCGAGCGCACGCGCACCTGCCCCTTGCCGTCGTAACCCATGCGCACCGTTTTCAGGATGCCGGGCAGCAGGTCGTCGGCAATCGCATCGACATCCTCGAACGAGGCGATCACCTTGTGCGGCGCCGGCATCACGCCGGACTTGGGCGCGCAATCGACGAAGAAGCGTTTCTCGGCGATGCGGTCCTGGGCCACCGACACGCCCTGCGCGCCGGGTGCCACGAACACGCGTTCGGCCAGGCGCGACAGGCTGCCGGCCGGGACGTTCTCGAATTCGGTGGTGACGGCGACACATTGCGCGGCCAGCGCGTCCAGGCCGGCGGCGTCTTCGTAGCCGGCCTCGACCAGGCGCTCGGCCACCTGCCCCGCCGGGCAGTCCGCGGACGGCTCCAGCACGGCGACGCGGTAACCCATGGCTTGCGCGGCCTGGGCGAACATGCGGCCGAGCTGGCCGCCGCCCATCACGCCCAGCCAGGTCGGTGGGTGGGCGGCGGGCAGGAAAACAGGATCACTCATTATGCGGAAGGAAGAATCATGGCCTTGGCGGCCTCGGTCTGCTGGGTGCGGAATTCGGCCAGCTTGCCGGCCAGCGCATCGTCGACGGTAGCGATGATGGCGATCGCGGTCAAGGCGGCATTCGCGGCGCCGGCTTCGCCGATGGCGAAGGTCGACACCGGCACGCCCTTTGGCATCTGCACGATCGACAGCAGCGAATCCTCGCCGCGCAGGTACTTCGAGGGCACCGGCACGCCCAGCACCGGCACGATGGTCTTGGCGGCCACCATGCCCGGCAGGTGAGCGGCGCCGCCGGCGCCGGCGATGATCGCACGCAGCCCGCGTTCGCGCGCGCTCTCGGCATACGCGAACATCTCGTCCGGCATGCGGTGCGCCGAAATCACCTGCGCCTCATACGGCACGCCGAACTGCTTGAGCATGGCCACGGCGTGCTGCATCACGTCCCAGTCCGAGCTGGAACCCATGATCACGCCGACCAGCGGCTTGGTTTGCTGTTCGGACATCGTTCAGGCCTTCAGCTTTTCGCCGGTCAGGCGTTCGATGGCTTCGAAGTACTTGGCCTGGGTCTTGTCGACGACATCCTGCGGGAGCGGAGGGGCCGGCGGGGTCTTTTTCCACTCGGTCAGCGTTTCCAGGTAGTCGCGCACGAACTGCTTGTCGAAGGACGGCGGCGACATGTCCGGCGCGTACGAATCGGCCGGCCAGAAGCGCGACGAATCCGCGGTCAGCACTTCGTCCATCAGGTGCAGCACGCCGTTGTCGTCCAGGCCGAACTCGAACTTGGTGTCGGCGATGATGATGCCGCGGGTGGCGGCGTAGTCGGCGGCTTCCTTGTACAGCTGGATGCTGATGTCGCGCATCTTGGCGGCCAGCTCGGCGCCGATGCGCTGTTCCATGTCCTGGAAGCTGATGTTCTCGTCGTGCTCGCCCAGGTCGGCCTTGGCGGCCGGCGTGAACAGCGGCTCGGGCAGCTTGTCGGCCTGCTTCAGGCCGGCGGGCAGTTCGATGCCGCAGACGGCGCCGGTGGCCTGGTAATCCTTCCAGCCGGAACCGATGATGTAGCCGCGCACGACGGCTTCCACCAGGATCGGTTTCAGGCGCTTGGCCACCACGGCGCGGCCTTTCACCTGCTCCACTTCCTCGGGTGCGACCACCGATTCCGGCGCCACGCCGGTCAGGTGGTTCGGCACGATGTGGCCGAGTTTCTCGAACCAGAAGTCGCTCATCTGGTTC
>CAJYXO010000042.1 GCA_913778765.1 uncultured Massilia sp.
GGCCGAGGATGGCCGGGAAGATGCCTTCCGGATCGGCGCCCGACAGCGTGTACCAGTCGGTATGGCAGATGCCGGTGGCCTTGACCTCGACCAGCACTTCGCCCGCCTTCGGGCCTTCGAGTTCGACGTCCGCGATCGACAGCGGTTCTCCGGCCTTCCATGCGATGGCGGCTCTCGTTTTCATGGTGTCTCCGTTGTAAGTGGTCTTTTGCCATGTCAGGCCTTCGCAAGGGTCGTGCCAGGTAGACCGCCTTGGGAAATGCGCACAAACGGTGTTCACAGGCGTGCCGGAACCGCAACACCCGAACGCCAACTGTGCAAATCTGGAGCAGGTGTGCCGCTGACGAGATCGCTGCTCCATACGCTGTTCCTGTGCGGGCGACGGTGGCAGGCATATTGCTTGAGCAGGTTAAAAAAACGGGAACCGGAGACGACATGCATGACCCATCCTGCAGGCTGCTCGTGGGCGCCACGCTGTGTGCGATCAGCTTCGCCTGCGAACCAGCCGCAGCTGCGGAAACACCTGCGTCGGGCGAAACGGCCGCCATCCCCGTGGTGATCGTCACCGGCAGCCGCGCCGAGCACGACAGCGCAGATTTTTCGGCGGCGATCGACGTCGTCGATGCCGGGCACATCCGCGATACACAGATGCGCGTGAATGCCTCCGAAGCGCTGGCGGCAGTGCCGGGACTGGTGATCCAGAATCGGCAGAACTATGCCCAGGACCTGCAGATTTCTTCGCGCGGTTTCGGCGCCCGCTCGCAGTTCGGCGTGCGCGGCGTGCGCCTGATCGCCGACGGTATCCCGGCGACGATGCCCGATGGCCAGGGTCAGGCCGCCACATTCAACCTCGACATGGCCGAACGGTTCGAAGTATTGCGCGGCCCGTTCTCCGTCGTCTATGGCAACCACGCGGGCGGCGTGGTGCAGCTGTTCACCCGTGAAGGCCGCGGGCGCCCAGTGCTGGAGAGCAGTGTTTCCGGCGGCAGCGACGGCATGTGGAAGGTCGACCTGAATGCGCAGGGCGAACGCGAGGGCCTCGGTTACGTGATCGATGCCTCACGCTTCGGTACCGAGGGCTACCGTGCGCACAGTGCGGCGCGACGCGACCAGGGCTTCGTCAAGCTGACGTCGAAACCTGGCCCGACGAGCAAACTGACGATCACGGCCAACAGCCTGAGCCAGCACGATACCCAGGATCCGCTCGGCGTGACCTGGGCCACCTACGAACGGGATCCGCGTGCCGGCGAGATCGACGCTACCGACACCCAGACGCCCAAGCGCACGCTGGCCGATCGCTACAACACGCGCAAGAGCATCGAGCATCAGCAGGTCGGGACCACGTTCGAACAGCGCGTCGGCGACGACCGCCTGCATGTGATGCTGTATGGCGGCAACCGGCGCGTCATCCAGTACCAGGCCTTTTCGCGCGCGTTTCAGGCGCCGCCCACGCATGCGGGCGGCGTGGTCGATTTCGATCGCGATTTCTACGGCGCCGACCTCAACTGGCTGTTCGTGCGGCGGCTCGGTGACGGCAAGCTCAGCACGACTGTCGGCATCGACATCGACCGTTCGCGCGACGATCGCCAGGGCTTCGAGAATTTCGTCGTCGAGGCGACCGGCGTGCAGTTCGGCGTGAAGGGCGCGCTCCGGCGTGACGAGACCGACACGCTGACCAGCGTCGATCCATATCTACAGACCGAGTGGCAGGGCGGCCCCTGGGTTGTCACCGCCGGCCTGCGGCACAGCCGCCTGAAAGTGGAGGTCGACGACCGCTTCGTCAGCAACGGCGACGACAGCGGCACGGTCGACTATGCGCGGACCACGCCGGTGCTGGGCGTGCTGTACAAGGTGTGGCGCGGACTGAATCTGTATGCGAGCGCGGCGCGCGGTTTCGAGACGCCGACCTTGAACGAGCTGTTCTATTCGAGCGGCGGGGCCGGCTTCAATTTCAGGCTGGCGCCGGCGAAAAGCCGCCACATCGAGATCGGCGTGAAGAGCGTGCCGCACGCCGATCTCCGCATCGACGCGGCGCTATTCCAGGTGCGCACCGACGATGAGATCGTGGTCGACAGCTCTACCGGCGGACGGACCAGCTACCGGAACGCGAGCGACACCCTGCGCCGCGGCGTCGAAGTCTCGCTCGATGCGGATCTGAAGCCGGGCTGGAGCGTGCGCCTGGCCCTGAGCCTGCTGCGCGCGACTTACGAAACCGGATTCGGCGCGGTACCGGCGGGCAGCCGCCTGCCGGGGGTGCCGCGTGCGAGCATGTATGGTGAACTGGCCTGGAAGGATGAAACCGGGCGCTGGGGCGCGGCTGTCGAGACGATCGCGAACGGCAAGGTATATGCGGAAGACACGAATGCCGAAAGGCCGGCGCCCGGCTATGGCACGCTGAACCTGCGGGTACAGGCGCGGCAGGACGTCGCGCGCTGGCAGTTCAAGCAGTTCCTACGGCTGAACAATCTATTCGACCGCCATTACATTGGTTCGGTGATCGTCGGCGATACGAATAAACGTTATTACGAAGCGGCCCCGGGACGCCAATGGATCGCCGGATTCACCGGCGAATACCGGTTCTGAATACCGGGCGCTGAAAAGCAAAAAGCCCGCCCAGACTTGTCTGGACGGGCTCTGCTGAATAATTAGCCTGACGATAACCTACTTTCACACTGGTTGCAGCACTATCATCGGCGCAAAGTCGTTTCACGGTCCTGTTCGG
>CAJYXO010000043.1 GCA_913778765.1 uncultured Massilia sp.
CCGGGTTGCGCGCGGCGATCGCATCCCAGGTTTCCTGGATGCGCGGGCCGACCAGCGGTATCTGGCCGATCCAGTCCGGCAGCGGCGGCGCCCCCGATCCCAGCCGGGCCTGCAGGTTCAGCACCAGTTCCGGCACCCGGGTGGCGAAGGCGCTGCCGGCGACCACCACCGGGGCGATCAGCACCACCAGGATCGCCAGCACGATCAGCAGCGCCGCGATGCCGCGGTGCCCGCCGAGGACCCCGGCCAGCCGCAGAAAGGGCCGGTAGGTGGAAAACGCCAGGATCGCTCCCCACAGCAGGGCCGTCACGAAAGGCGCCACCACCAGCAGGGCGCCGCCCACCAGCACCACCAGCGCCAGCACGGCGGTCAACTGTTCCATCAATCGGTCGAATCTCATCGCGGCCCTCCCCTCGCCGGCGCCGTCCGGCGCATGCGCCACATTCTCGTAGCGCATGGGGGCCGTGCAAATTGGACCTAGGACGTACTGCATCATCTACGGCAAGCCGAGGAAGAGATAGAGGCTGCGATGCCCGCCTTTGGCCAGGCCGGCGCCCAGGTAGAGCGGGCCGAGCGGCGTTTCGCCGCCGAGGTAGAGCGCGCCCGCCTGCTGCCAGCCGTCGAGCTTGGTCTCGCTGAAGCGGTCGCGCGCCTTGCCGGCTTCCAGCGAGACGCCGACACGCAGGTCGCCGCGCAGGCCGAGCGGCATGCGGCCGATGACTTTTTCGCCGCGGATGCTGGCAAAGCGCAGGTCGCCGGCCAGGATCTGGTCGCGCGCATAGCCGGACAATTGCAGGAAGCCGCCCAGCGAGCCGGCGTCGCCCAGCGGCACCCGCCCGCGCGGCGAGCCGAGGTAGACGGCGCGCGCGTTGATCACGTAGGGGCCCCAGGCACGGGCGCCGCGCAGGTCGGCGCTCAGGCGCGCGTAATTGCCGCCGTTCGCGCCGTCCTTCGCGTCGACATAATCGACCCTGCCGTACCAGCCGGCGGTAGGAAAGAAGGGCCGGTTGAACTGGTCGAACTCGAGCACGGCCTGCCAGCCCTTGAGCGTGGTCCGGCCGGTGGGCAGCCTGGGCAAGCCGGTCTCGACCGTCGAGTCGAAGTGGCGGTACAGCCAGCCGAGACGCAGCGCCCCGAGCACGCCGATGTTCGCGCCGACGTTGAACGCGGCGCGCTTCTGGCGGATCAGGTATTCGGCGATGCGGTTGTCGTCCTGGTAGACGTTCAGGCGGTCGCGGCTGAAACCGGCCGCCGGTTCCACGAACCACGTCTGGCGCGCATCCAGCGGCTGGTAGAACTGGGTGGAGAGCGAAGAACGCTCGCCCAGCTGGACGCCGGACAACCACTCCGCGCCCAGCGCATTCAGCCATTTGCGGTGGTAGGCGACGCGCAGCGCGAACTGGGTTTCCTTGTCGGTGGCCTCGACGAACACGCCGGAGCGCAGGTAGTCCGGTCCCCAGCTCTTTTCGGTGACGAGGATGCGCAGCACGGTGCGTCCATCCACCCGCACCAGGTTGTAGTCGACGTTCTCGACGTCGCCGTCGCCGTACACCCGCGCCAGGTCGCGTTCCAGCCGGGCGGCGTCGAAGGGGTCGCCGGGACGGGTGCGGATGTGGCGCATCACGAAAGCCGGGTTGATCCGCTTCAGGCCGACGATCTCCACCGCGTCCACGCGCGGACGCGGCGGCGGCTGGGACTTGAGGGTGGCCGCCCAGGCGGCGTACTCGGCCGGCGCCAGGCTGTGGCGGGACAGGGCCGAGGCCTGGGCCTCGGCGGCCAGGCGTCCGCTTTCCGCGCCGGCGCGGAACTTGTTGAAGTCGGCCGCCGTGATGTCCGGCAGCGCCGGCTGGATGAAGATGTCGCCGGGCTTGAGCATGGCGCGCGAATGCTCGGCGTTCTGCTCGGTCAGCACGCCGATGGTCTGGCCGGTGATGGCGCCCAGGGTGTTCACGTCTTCCGGTCTGGCCAGCGGCGTGCCGACGTCGACCGCGATCACGACGTCCGGTTTGCAGGCGGCCATGACCTCGTCGATCGGGAGGTTGTCGACCAGGCCGCCGTCCACCAGGTAGCGGCCCTGGTAGGGCACCGGGGACAACAGCGCCGGCACCGACATGCTGGCGCGCATCGCGGTCGACAGCTCGCCCCTGCGGAACACCACTTTCTCCCCGGTGCCGATGTCGGTGGCGACGATGGCCACCGGCAGCGGCAGGCTTTCGATGGTGCGTTCGCCGCGGTCGGCGCCGACCAGGGTATTGAAGAACAGCTTGATCTTCTGCCCGCCCACCACGCCGTGCGCGGCGCGGATGCCCTCGTTGGTGAGGCCGAATTCCAGTCCCGGGTAATAGCTCTGCGCGAGCCGGCGCTCGCGGTAATCGGTCTCGGCATGCGAGGGATTGTCGTCGAACAGGTCGCGCCAGTCGACCGCGGCCAGGCGGGCGCGCATCTGTTCCGGACCAACGCCGCTGGCCCAGGCCCCTGCCACCAGGCCGCCCATGCTGGTGCCGGCCACGCAGTCGACCGGCACGCGCAGGCGTTCCAGCACCTCGAGCACGCCGATGTGGGCGGTGCCGCGCGCGCCGCCGCCGCCCAGCACCAGGCCGATGCGCGGACGGGCCGCGGCAGGCTGCGCCGGCGCGGGCGCAGCGGCGGCCGCGGGCGCGGCCAGCGCAAGCAGGAGCAGCAGGCAGAGAAAAAACGGCATCGGCGGGATCGGATGGCTGCACGGGACAGCGCTAATGTACTGGCCGCTGGCGGCGCGCACGATTCGGCTTCCGGTCCGGCTGAGCCATATCAAATGGGACCAAAGGACAATAGCCGCCAGGCGCTTGCCGGCCCAGAGTATCCGAACATCGGCAAGCCACCTCGGGGAGACCGGCAATGCGTACCATGAAGCTCATCGCCGTCAGCGCGCTGCTGGCGGCCCTGCCCTGCGCCGCGCTGGCGCAACAGCGTCCGATCGCCTACCCGGCCAAGGGCCAGAGCCAGGCGAAACAGGACAAGGACGACGGCGAATGCCAGGTCTGGGCCAGGAACAAGACCGGGGTCGACCCGGCGGTGACGGCGGCCAACCCGCCGCCGCAGGAAACCGGACCGGCGGTCGGCGGCGGCGAACGCCTGCGCGGCGCCGCCCGCGGCGCGCTGGGCGGCGCCGCGATCGGCGCGATCGGCGGCGACACCGGCAAGGGCGCCGGCATCGGCGCGGTGGCCGGCACCATGGCCGGCGGCCACCGCGCGCGCCAGAACCAGGCGGCGCGCAACGAGTCCGCCCGGCAGGGCCAGGCCCAGCAGATCGACAGCTACAACCGCGCCTACAGCGCCTGCATGAGCGGGCGCGGCTATACCATGAACTGAGCGGCGAACCGGGCGCCGCACTAGCGCCCGCGCCCTCCCCGTCCACCGCCGCCGCGGCCGCCGCCGAAGCCGCCGCCACGGCCGCCAAAACTTCCGCCGCCGCTGCTGAAATTCGAGAAGCGCTGCGACTGCGCCGCCCCGCGCTGGCGGTCCTGGAAGTCGCGGTTCAGGTTCTGCGGCAGCGACGCCGACTGCGCGGCCGGCCTGGCCGACGCCCGCGACTCGGCCAGGCCCGGCGAGCGTGCCGAATCACGTGCCGATTCGCGTGCCTGCGTGCGCGGCTGCGCCGCCGTATTGTTCCAGCTGCCGTTGTCGTAGCGCTGCCAGTTGCCGCTGCTGCGCCGGTAGACGTTGCCATCGCGCCCCGCATACAGGTCGCCGCTGGCGGTGCGGGCCACGCCGCCGCTGCCGCGCGCGCCCTGTCCGGCGACGACGGCGGCGCCGGTCGATGAGCGCGCCGCCCCGACCCGGCCGCTGGCCGTGCTGGCGTGCCGGGTGGCCGTGGTGGCGCCGTTGCGCTGGACCACCGAACTGCCCCAGCTGCCGTAGACGCTGCTGGCCTGGCGGGTGGCGGCGGCCCTGCCGGTGGCGGGATTGCGCGCGCTGGCGAAGGCGGCGCTGCCGCCGGGCCCTGAAACGGCGCCGGCGCGCGCCGAGGCCCCGGTATAGGGGTTGTAGGCGCCCGCCGCGGCCCGGCTGCCGTAGGGGCCGTAGGCCGACCCGGCGCGCGCATAGGTGCCGGTGTAGGGGTTGTAGCTGGCGCCGCCGGTCGCGCCGCGATAAGGACCATAGACCCCGCGCGAGGCCCCGTAGGCGCCGGTATAGGGGTTGTAGAAGGAGCCAACGCCGTAGGTGGCCGCATACGGCCGGTACACCGGATAGCCGCCGCCGTAGTGGTAGTACGGCGGATACCAGTAGCCGGAGCCGTCGGCGATGATCGCGCCCACCGCCATGCCCATGATGAAGGTGCCGAAGTAGCCGGCCGTATAGCTGGCGTCGACGTAGCCGTTCGGCGCCGTGGTCTGCGTCACGTAGGTCACGTTGTAGACCGGGGAACTGGGCGGGATCGTGTAGATCTGGTTCGGCACCGAGGGCGCCGTGGTCCAGGGCCCGGTCGGCGAACTCGAATAAAACCAGACGCCGTTCTCGCACAGGTAATACTGGCTGTCGACCTTGATCACCTTGTCCGCCGTGTTCACGGCGTACTGCATCTGCGTGCCCTGGATCGGCTTGAATTCGGGCTGGCCGTCATAGGCCACGTCGACCAGCGCCGCCGCCTGCCTGGGATCGAGGGTGACGCGGGTCGGCACCTGCGCCAGCAGCACCGCATCCTTGGCCGCTTCCGAACCCGGCACCGACACCAGCACGCGCGCCGCCGGACTGTCGTGCGGGATGCGCAGGAAGTCCGGCGGCAGGTCGCCCGATGCGAAGCGCCAAGGTCCGTCCAGGCTGGCGGCGCGGAACCAGCGCCCCGCCGCGAGGAAGTAATAGGCCTTGGTGCGCTGGTCGACGAATAGGTCGGCATCGGTATTCTTCGCATACGCCAGTTCGGTGCCGGGGACCGGCGCATACAGCGGCTTGCCGTCGAAGACGATGACTTCGGCCGGGGTGCTGCTGAAGAACACCGCCGGCGCCACTTTCGCCGTGCCGGGCGCGCTGCCGGAGGCTTTCTTCAGGTCGGCCCATTTCGGATCGTCGAGGATCCTGTTCACCGCGCGCGGCAGCTGCCCCGCCGGCGCCCACGGGCCTTCGAGCCGTGCGCTGCTCAGCCACTGGGTGTCGTCGAACAGGTAGAACTTGCCGTCGCCCGGATCCCGCAGCACCGGCCAGTTGGCGTTCACGATGTATTCGACCTCGCTGTTGCCGACGCGCGCCATGACCGGCTTGCCGTCCGTCTGCAGCAGCACCGAAGGCTGGTAACTGACGAAGATCGCCGGCGGGTCGTTGCGCACGGCCACGCCCTGCGGCGCCGCCTGCGGCTTGTTGGTCAGGGCCACCAGGCGGTCGAGCGAGATCGGAATGTCGCCGCGCGAAGCGACGAATTGGCGGAACAGCGCGTCGAGGCGCTGCTGCTCGTCCGGCGGGCTGGATGGAAAGCGCGTCTCCACCACCCGCAGGTCGCGGATCACCGCTTCGCGCCCGTCGACGTCGACGTCGGTGCGCGCGCGGATTTCGCCGATGCCCACCGCCGGCTTGCCGCCAGCCGGCGTCAGCTCGAAGGCGAAGCGGAAATCCAGCTCGCGGAAATTCTTCCAGGCGTCGACCTGGGGTTCGTAGAACACCAGCCGGCTGCGCTGCATCGTCAGCTCGCGCGGCCAGCCGGGATCCTGGGCGAATGCGGGAAGCGCCAGCTGCGCCGCCGCCGCGAGTGCCAGCAATGGCTTCGGTCTCATCATGTCTCCCTAGCGGGCCGCGACCGGCGCGGCGGCCGGCGCGGCCATCCGCTCCGC
Source organism: uncultured Massilia sp. (assembly GCA_913778765.1). GTDB lineage: Bacteria > Pseudomonadota > Gammaproteobacteria > Burkholderiales > Burkholderiaceae_D > Telluria. The sequence continues at coordinate 5,802 of CAJYXO010000043.1, forward strand.
TTCCCGCACCCAGCCGCCGCCCATCGCCTTGTACAAATTCACCACCGACACATAGACCTGGGACTGGGTCTGGGCATAGGCCACCTCGGCCTCGAACAGGTTGCGCTCGGCGTCGAGCACTTCGATGTAGCTGGTATACCCCTCGTCGTAGCGCAGGCGCGCCAGCTCCAGGTAGGTGCGCAGGGTGCGCACCTGCCGGTCCTGGAAGCCCAGCTGCTCGCGCGACTTGGCATGCGACAGCAGCGCGTCCGAGACTTCCTGGAACGCCACCTGGATCGCCTTCCGGTAGTTCAGCAGCGCTTCCTGCTGCCGGGCCTCGGCCTGCCGGACCTGGCCGGCGATGCCGCCGCCGGTGAAGATCGGCATCGAGCTGGCCAGTCCGTAGGACCAGACCTTGGTCGGGCCGGAGAACAGGTCGGCGAAGTCCTTGCTGATATAGCCGAACAGGCCGGTCAGCGAAATGCTCGGGAAATACTGGGCGCGCGCCGCGCCGATCAGGGCGTTGGCGGCGATCAGCTGCTGCTCGGCCTGGCGCAGGTCGGGACGGCGCTCGACCAGCTCGGACGGCAGTCCGGCCGGCACCGGCGGCGGCGCCAGCGCCTGCAGCGGCTGGCCGGCGCGGATCGGCCCGGGATTCCGCCCCAGCAGCACGGACAAGGCGTTCTCCTGCTGGCCGATCAGGGATTCCAGGCGCGGGATCTCGACCAGCGACGCCTCGTACAGCGACTGGGTCTGGGCCAGTTCCAGCTCGGACACCGTGCCGCCCTCGAAGCGGTCCTTGAACAGCCTGAAGGAACTCTCGCGGCTGCGCGCCGTGTCGCGCGCGATCTGCAGCTGCCTTTCCAGTTCGCGCAAGGTGATGTAGGAGGTCGCCACCGAGGACACCAGGGTCAGCACGGTGGCGCGGCGTCCTTCTTCGCTGGCCAGCACCTGGGCGCGCGCGGCCTCGCTCTCGCGGCGGCGCTTGCCGAACAAATCGATCTCCCAGTTGGCCGACAGCGTGGCCTCGTACTGGTCCGTGACCGGCCCGGTCGGCTGGCCGGGAAACACCGACGGCGCCCGTCCCTTGCTGCCGTTCAGGTTCGCGCCCACCTGCGGCAGCAGCAGCGAGCGGGTGCTGGCGTACTGGCCGAGGAAGAGGTCGATGCGGGCGGCGGCGATCTGCACATCCTTGTTCTCGCGCAGCGCCACCGCGATCAGCTCGTCGAGCGCCGGATCGCGGAACTGCCGCCACCACGCGGTATCGGCGATCGCGCCGGCGTCCTTCTCCTGGAAGCGGAAGGTCTGCGGGGTCTCGACCGCGGGACGCTTGTAGTCGGGACCGACCGCGCACCCGCCCAGCAGTGCGGAACCCAGCAATGCGGCGCCCGGCGCCGCGATCCTGAATCTGTTCATCTCATTCTCCCGGCGGCCGCGGCGCGCGCGGCATGTGGCCGGCGCTGGCCCCGGCCGCCGGCGGCGGCGGCCCGGCCAGTTCCGGCGGCCCTTCCGGCACCGGGCCCTTGGCCTTGCCGCGCCGGCCCATGCGCTCGACCAGGGTCTCGATCACGTAATAGAACATCGGAATCCAGAACACGGCGATCACGGTGGCCGCCAGCATCCCGCCGATCACCCCGGTGCCGATCGAGATCCGGCTGTTGGCCGAGGCGCCGGTGGCGATCGCCAGCGGCACGCAGCCGAGGATGAAGGCCACCGATGTCATGACGATCGGCCGCAGCCTTTCCTTGGCCGCGGTCATGGCCGCATCGTAGTAGGAGGCGCCGTTCTCGCGGTTCAGCACCGCGAACTCGAAGATCAGGATCGCGTTCTTGGCCGCCAGCGCCACCAGCATGGTCAGGCCGATCTGGAAGTAGATGTCGTTCGACAGCCCTCGCAGCATCACCGCCGCCAGCGCCCCGAACAGGGCGAAGGGCACCGCCAGCAGCACGCCGAACGGCAGCGACCACTTCTCGTACTGCGCCGCCAGGATCAGGAACACCATCACCAGGCCGAAGGCGAACACCGCGCCCGACGTGCTGCCGGCCTTCTGCTCCTCGAAGGCTTCGCCGCTCCATGCCAGGCCGAAGTCGGACGGCAGGGTCTCGGCGCCGACCCGCTGCAGCGCGGCGATCGCCTGGCCCGAGCTGTAGCCGGGCGCGGTGGTCGCGGTCACCTTCACGGCCGGGAAGTTGTTAAAGCGGGTCATCAGGTCGGGGCCGGTGACGTAGCGGTTGGTGACCACCGCCGACAGCGGCACCATGGCCTTGTCGCGGCTCCGCACGTACAGGTGTTCCAGGTCTTCCGGCCGCAGCCGGTAGCCCGGTTCGGCCTGCAGGATCACCTGCCACAGTCGGCTCGACTTGATGAACTGCGAAACGTACAGCGACCCGAACATGGTCTGCAGGGTGCCGTAGACTTCCTCGACCGGCACCCCGAGCGTCTCGGCCTTGTCGCGGTCGACGTCGACCAGCAGCTGCTGCGAGCTGGCGTTGAAGGTGGCCGTGGCGCGGCCGATCTCCGGCGCGGTCTTCAGCTTGGCCATGTAGTCGGCCACCGCCGCGCCGAGCTGCTGGACGTTCTTGTCGCCCTTGCTCTGGATCCAGACCTCGAGGCCGCCGGTCGTGCCCAGGCCCGGGATCGACGGCGGATTCACCGGCACCACCGTCCCGCGCGCGTCCCCGCCCAGCTGGGCGCCGGCCTGCTGCAGCACGGCGCGCGCGTTCTGGGTGCGGATGTTGCCCGAGCTGTAGCGTTCGTCGAAATCCTTGAAACCGACGAAGAAGGTGCCGGCATTGTTCTTGTTCTGGTTGTCCAGCAGGCTGTAGCCGTCGATCATGGCGACGCCCTCCACCGCCGGATTCCCGATGAAATAATCGGTGACGCGCTTGCCGACCGCGCCGGTGCGGTCCAGGCTGGCCGCGTCGGGCATGATGACGGCGCCCAGCAGATAGCCCTGGTCCTCGGGCGGCAGGAAGGCTTTCGGCACCTTGTTCAGCATGAGGACCGAGAGTCCGACCATGCCGGCGAACAGCAGCAGCGCGATGCCGGCGCGCTTGATGGTCAGCGCCACCATGCGCGAATAGCCGTTCGTCATGCGCTCGAAGCTGCGCTCGAACCACCGGAAAAAGCGGTTCTTCTTGCCATGCGCCGGCTTGAGCAGCAGCGCCGCCAGCGCCGGCGACAGGGTCAGCGCGACGATGCCGGAAATGACCACCGAGATCGCGATCGTGATCGCGAACTGCTTGTACAGCTGGCCGGTGATCCCGGACAGGAAGGCCACCGGCACGAACACCGCGCACAGCACCAGCACGATCGCGATTACCGGGCCGGACACCTCGTCCATCGCGCGCTTGGCCGCCTCCTTGGGCGGCAGATGGTGCACGGTCATGTTGCGCTCGACGTTTTCGATGACGACGATGGCGTCGTCGACCACGATGCCGATCGCCAGCACCATGCCGAACAGGGTCAGCATATTGATCGAGAAGCCGAGCGCCTGCATGCCGATGAAGGTGCCGATGATCGACACCGGCACCGCCAGCACCGGGATCAGCGTCGCGCGCAGGCTTTGCAGGAACAGGTAGACCACCAGCACCACCAGGATCACGGCTTCGAAGAAGGTGTGCACGACGTCGGTGATCGACGCCCGCGTGAAGTTGGTGGTGTCCATCACGATCTTGTACTCGATCCCTTCCGGGAATTCCTTCTGCATCTGCGCCAGAGTCGCCTTGACCTGGTTCGACACGTCGAGCGCGTTGGCGCCCGGCTGCTGGTACACCGCCAGCATGGTCGCCGGGCGGCCCTGGTAGGTGCCGCGGATCGAGTAGTCCTTCTGCCCCAGCTCGGCGTGCCCGATGTCCTTCAGGCGCACGATGGCCGCCCCGCCGCTGGCGGCGCGGATGATGATGTTGTCGAATTCCGAGGCTTCGGTCATGCGGCCCGAGGTCGTCACCGGAAAGGACTGCTCGACCGCGCGCCCGGTCGGGGACTGCCCGAGGCGGCCGACCGCATACTGCTGGTTCTGGGCCGCCACCGCCTGCTGGACCTGGGCCGCGGTCACGCCCAGCTGCGCCATGCGGTCGGGCTTCAGCCAGATCCGCATCGCATAGTCGGGGGTGCCGAAGATGCTGGTCTGGTTGGCGCCCGGGATGCGCTTGAGCGCGTCGAGGATGTAGATGTTGGTGTAGTTGGCCACGTACACCGGGTCGTAGCGTTCGCTCGGCGAGTAGACGGCGATCACCATCATGAAGGCCGAGGATTTCTTCTGCACCTGCACGCCCTGCGCCGACACCGCCGACGGCAGCTGCGGCAGCGCCAGGTTGACGCGGTTCTGCACGTCGACCTGCGCCAGGTTGGGATCGGTGCCGATCTCGAAGAACACGTTCAGGGTCAGGTTGCCGGTCGAGGAACTGGACGAGTTCATGTAGATCATGTTGTCGGCGCCGTTCACCTGCTGCTCGATCGGCGCGGCCACGTTGTTGGCAACCACATTGGCGTCGGCGCCCGGGTAGGTGGCGCTGACCGTGATCTGCGGCGGCGTGATGTCCGGATACTGGGCCACCGGCGAGTTGAACATGGCCACCGCGCCGGCCAGGGTGATCACGATCGAGATCACCGAGGCGAAGATCGGGTGGTCGATGCAGAATCGCGAGACATTCATGGCCGGGCCTCCGCGCGCGCGCCGCCCTTGCGGACCGCCGCGCTGGCCAGGGCCGGCTGTTGCGCCAGCGGCGTCACCTTCAGCGGCGCGGCGGGCGACACCCGCCCGGCGCCGTCGACCACCACCCGCTCGCCCGCCTTCAGGCCGTCGCTGATGAACCAGTCGTCGCCGATCCAGTCGCCCACCTCCACCACGCGCTGCTTGGCCTTGCCGTCGTTCCCGATCACCCACACGTAATGGCCCTTGGCGCCCTGCTGCACGGCGCGCTGCGGCAGCTGCATCGCGCCGGGCCGGGTCGCGCCGTACACCCGCGCACGCACGAACTGGCCGGGGCGCAGCTGGCCCTTCGGATTCGGCAGCTCGGTGCGCACCAGGAAGGTGCCGGTCTCGGAATTGAAGGACGGTTCGGCGAAGTTGATGCGGCCGCGCTGCGGGAACACGGTGCCGTCGGCGAGGACGACTTCGACCTGGAAGTCCTTATCGCGCGGGAATTTCAGCCGGCCCTTGGCGATCTGGTCGCGGTAGCTGAGCAGCTCGTTCTCCGAGATGCTGAAGTTGACCCAGATCGGGTCCACCTGGGACACCGTGGTCAGCAGGCCCTGCTCGCCCACCGTCAGGTAGCTGCCCTCCTGCTTCTTGGCGAAGCTCGACAGGCCGTGCAGCGGCGAAGAAATCGTCGTGTAGCCGAGATTCAGGCGCGCCGTGCGCACCTCGCCCTCGGCCGCCAGCACCGCCGCCCGCGACGAGCGCTCCAGCCCGATCGCATCGTCGAGTTCCTTCTTGCTGACCGCGTTGCGCGCCGCCAGCGGACGCACCCGGCGCAGGTTGGCTTCCGCCACCGCCAGCCTGGCGCGCTGCTGTTCGAGCTGGCCCTCGGCCGACTGCACCGCCGCCTCGAAGGGCTTGCGGTCCATCTGGAACAGCGGCTGGCCGGCCTGCACCATATTCCCTTCGGTGTAGAGCCGCTTGTCCAGGAAGCCGTCGACCCGGGCGCGGATCTCGACCTCGCGCGAACTCTCGGTCTGGGCCACGAATTCGAAGGAGACCGGGGTGTCGCGCGGCGTCACGCTGACCGCGGTGACCTGCAGGGGCTGGGCCGGCACGACCGGCTGTTCGCGCTTGCAGCCGGCCAATGCCGCGGTCAATGCGGCGGCCAGCGCGGCACATGCGAGCACATACGGACGACGGTTCATGGGACTCTCCTTTCAGGTTTGGCGCCGGCTCAGGTCGACCGGCTGGTAGCGCCGCATGATGTCCTCGGCCTGGGCGCGCTCGTCCTCGGTGTCGGTGTCGGCCATCAGCACGTAGTCGCCGTGCCGCACCGGGGCGCCGTACAGGTCGCCGTGCGCGCTGCGGATGCCGACCCCGAACAGGCCGCGCACCAGGTTGCCCATGGTGGTCTGCACCGACTGGTCGCCCGGCTGCGGCTCGGCCGTGCGCGCCTTCGGCACGACCTCGTGGTCGGGGTTGAGCTGGACCTGCCGCCACGAAAAGCCGGCCACCAGCAAGGCGTTCCTGGCGCTCTGCGCCGGCGCGAACTTGTCGAATACCCCGACGATGGTGATCATGTCCTTCTCCCTACTTCCGTTCCCGCAGCCTTGCCAGCGCGGCCAGCTGCGCGATCGCCACCGCCAGCTCGGCCTGGGCCTTGGCATGGTCGAACCGGGCGGTGCTGTTGGCCAGGGTTTCCTGAGCACGCTTCCTGGCTTCGTTGGCGCGCGCCTCGTCCAGGTCGCGTCCGCGGATCGCGGTGTCGGCCAGTACCGTCACCGCATCCGGGTGCACGTCGAGGATGCCGCCGGCCACGAACACCAGCTCTTCCTCGTCGCGCCCGGCCAGCTTGATGCGCACCGCGCCGGGCCGGATCCGGGTCAGCAGCGGCGTGTGCTGCGGATAGATCCCGAGCTCGCCGATCTCGCCGGGCAGCGCCACGAACTCGGCCTCGCCGGAAAAGATCTCCTCTTCGGGCGAAACCACTTCCACCTTCAAGGTCCTGATATCGGCCATGTCATCCTCCCGGCGTTCAGACCGCGGCCGCGCCCGACACGATCTCCGTGATCTCCTGGGTGATCGAAGCCTGGCGCGACTTGTTGTACTTGAGGGTCAGCTCGCCGATCACGTTGCCGGCATTGTCGGTGGCGGCCTTCATCGCCATGCGCCGCGCCGCCTGCTCGGACGCCATGTTCTCTGCCACCGCGCGGTAGATCAGCGCTTCGACGTAGTTGGCGACCAGGTCGTCGATGACGGTCTGCGGGTCCGGCTCGCAGATGTAATCGAGGCGCAGCGCCGAACGGTCGGGGCGCAGGGCCTCGGCGCCCATCGGGATCAAGAGCTCCTCGGCCGGCTCCTGGGTCATGGTGTTGACGAAGCGGGTGTACAGCAGCCGGATTTCGTCGAGTTCTCCGCTCAGGTAGGCGTCGGTCAGCACCTTGACCGGCCCGATCAGCCGTTCCATGTGCGGCGTATCGCCCAGCTGCACCACCTGCGACACGACGTGGGCGCCGAAGCGGTTCAGGAAACCGGCGCCCTTGCCGCCCACCGCCACCACGTCCACCGCGACGTGCGCCTGCGCATAGTCGCGCATGCGGTTGGTGGTCAGGCGCAGCACGTTGGTGTTCATGCCGCCGCACAGGCCCTTGTCGGTGCTCACCACGATCAGGCCGGCGCGCCGCAGCGGCTCGTGGCGGATCATGAAGGGGTGGACGTAATCCGGGTTGGCTTCCGCCAGGTGGCCCGCGATGTTGCGGACCCGCTCGGCGTAAGGACGCGAGGCCCGCATCCGGTCCTGCGCCTTGCGCATCTTGGACACGGCCACCATTTCCATCGCCTTGGTGATCTTGCGCGTGCTCTCCACGCTCTTGATCTTGGTGCGTATTTCCTTGAATCCGGCCATGATCCCCTCCCCGTCTAGCCCAGCAGGCGCGCCGCCTCGTCGAGCAGGACGGTGGCCGAGCACATGTCGGCGCGCGCGACCCGCACCAGCGTGAAGGCGCGCGCCTGCGGCGGCACGGTCGGCACCTGCGCGACCTGGAACACCACGTCCTCGCCGCCGTCGCGGCGCTCCGGCGGCAGCACCACGTTCATCTTGTTCAGCACACAATGCCTGGTCTGCACGAACAGGTGGGCGGCCGGGTCGGCCAGCACCGCGCAGACTTCGGCCAGCTCACGGTCGAGCGCCTCGGAACGCAAGCCCAGGCGCTGGATCTGGGCATCGTTGTCGGCCATCGCGTCCTGCAGGCGCGCCAGCTCGTCGGCCCCGGCGCGCTCCTCGTCCTCGGCCAGGCGCGCGCCGACCAGCCCGCCCACGCCGGCGCCCTTGCGCTCCAGCAGCGCCAGGCGGGTGCGCAGCAGCGCCCTTTCGTTTTCCAGCAGCCCGCGCCGGGTCTGTTCCGCGGCGTAGCGCGCCATGCCCTGCAGGCCGAGCTGCACCACCAGCCGCCGCACGATCTCGTCGCGCAGCTCGGGTTCGCTGCGCCCGCAGATGCGCACCTGGTGGTCGCTGAAGGTGATCGTTTCCTGGACCACGTCGCGGCGCATGGTCTCGCCTTCCAGTGCCACGCCGAGGGTGCGCTTCTCCTGCATCGCCATCCCCAGCACGGCGTGCACTTCCGGCAGGCCGGGATTCTGCTCGAAGAAGGCGCGCAGGTCGCGCGAGCGCGACAGCGCCGGCGCCACCGAATCCGCCCCCGCGAAGAAGGCGTGGATGTACGGGTCGGTGGCCCAGGCCGCGGCGCTGGCTTCGCGCGCCGGCGGCACCGCATCGACGATGCCGTCCACGTAGCGCAGCGCGGCCGCCGCCGCCGGCGCGAGCCGGGCTTCGTAGCGGCGCGCCATCCGCAGGTGCGGACTGAGGGCGACGATGCGGTCGACCGCGTCGGCCACGCGCGCGCGGTCCAGTTCGCCGGCCCCGTCGCGCCTGGCGCGCAGGCCGCCCAGCCATTGCCCCAGCTTCATGGCGAGGAGGCTCCGCCGTCGTAGCGCTCGTCGAATACCGAGACGTTGATCTTGCGGTTGCGCCAGAACAGGTCGTTCAGGCGCGGCTGCAGGCTGCGCAGGGCCTCGGCCGGCGCGCCGCCGTAGCGCAGCAGCACCGCCGGGCGGCTGCCGTCGCCGGGCATGTGCTCGATCGAGTCGAATGGTGGAAAGCCGTAGCGCGCCAGCAGGTCGCGGATGTCGTCGTCGGAAGCGCTGCTGTCGAGATTGCCGATCAAGAGGCTGGCCATTGCTGTCCTCCTTACGCCATGATGTTGACGCCGCCGTCCACATACAGGGTCTCGCCTGACAGGCGGCGCGCCAGCGGCGTGGCCAGGAAGGCGCAGGTATAGCCGACGTCCATGATGTCCACCAGCTCGCCCAGCGGCGCGCGCTGGGCGGCCTCGGCCAGCATGCGGTCGAAGTCCTTCAGACCCGAGCCGGCGCGGGTCAGCAGCGGCCCCGGCGAGAGCGCATGCACGCGGATATGCCGCGGCCCGAGCTCGTAGGCCAGGTAGCGCGCGCTCGCCTCCAGCGCCGCCTTCACCGGTCCCATCACGTTGTAGTTCGGGACCACCTTGTTGGCGCCGTAATACGACATGGTGAAGATGGTGCCGCCGTTCTTCATCAGCGGCGCGCAGGCGCGCGCCAGACGGATGAAGGAATGGCAGGAAATGTCCATCGCCTGGCCGAAGCCCTCGGCCGAGCAGTTCAGCAAGCCGCCCCGCAGGTCTTCCTTCGGCGCGAAGGCCATCGAATGCACCATGATGTCGAGCGCGCCCCATTCCGCGGCGATGCGCTCGAACAGCGCCTCGCTCTGCTCCGGCCGGGTCACGTCGAGCGGCATGAAGATCCGCGCGCCGACTTCGTTCGCCAGCGGCTCGGTGTAGCCGCGGGTCTTGTCGTTGAGGTAGGTGACGGCGAGGTCGGCGCCCAGCTCGTGGAAGGCTTTCGCGCAGCCCCAGGCGATCGAACTGTCGTTGGCGATCCCGGTCACCAGTGCTTTGGCGCCCTTCAGGATCGGGCGCGGAATCTCGATGCTCATGATGTCGCTCCTTCGGCGGTGACTTGCACCGGCATCTGCGGCACCTCGTCGGGCACCGCCAGCACGGCGTCGGTGGCGGCCAGCACCTGCTGCACCGAGACGCCGGGCGCGGTCTCGCGCAGGGTGGCGACGCCGTCCGCGAATCCGATCACGGCCAGTTCCGTCACCACCAGGTCGACCGTCCGGGTCGAGGTCGGCGGCAGCGTCAGCCGTTTCACGATCTTCGAGGCGCCCTTGGCGCTGTGCTGCATGGCGACGATCACGCGCCTGGCCCCGGTGACCAGGTCCATCGCGCCGCCCATGCCGGGCACCATCTTGCCGGGAATCGTCCAGTTGGCGAGCTGGCCGCGTCCGTCGACCTGCAGGCCGCCGAGCACGGTCACGTCCAGGTGGCCGCCGCGGATCAGGCCGAAGGACATCGCGGTGTCGAAGGTGCAGGCGCCGGGCAAGGCGCTGACCGGCTGGCCGGCGGCATCGGTCAGCAGGGCCTCGGCCATGCCCTCCTCGGGAATCGGGCCGGTGCCGATCAGGCCGTTCTCGGACTGGAAATAGATGCGCATGCCGCGCGGGACGTAGTTGGCCACCAGGGTCGGTATGCCGATGCCCAGGTTGACCAGCATGCCGGGCTTGAGCTCCTGGGCGATGCGTTTTGCGATCAGGATTTGCGGGTCCATGATGATGTCTTCAATGATGGGCTATCACGTAGTCGACCAGCACCGCCGGCGTGACCACGTGGTCCGGCGAGATCATCCCGACCGGCACGATGTGGGCGGCGTCGACGATGACGGTGCGCGCGGCCATCGCGATGACCGGGTTGAAGTTGCGCGCCGTGAGCGCATAGACCAGGTTGCCTTCGTAGTCGGCCAGGAAGGCGGCGACCAGGGCGAAGTCGGCCTTCAGGGCCGTCTCCAGCAGGTAGGGGGCGCCGTCGAGCGCGATCTTGCGCTTGCCCTCCTCGACCGTGGTGCCGACCCCGGTCGGGGTCAGGATGCCGCCCAGGCCGAAGCCGCCGGCGCGGATGCGCTCGATCAGCGTGCCCTGCGGGACCAGTTCGACGTCGATCTCGCCGGCGATCATCTTCTTCTGGGTTTCCGGATTCAGGCCGATGTGGCTGACGATGGCCTTGCTCACCACGCCGTTCGAGATCAGCTTGCCGATCCCGCGGCCGGGACGCGCGGTGTCGTTGCCGATCACGGTCAGGCCGCGCCGGCCCTGGCGCACCAGTTCGTCGATCACCGGTTCCGGCGTGCCGACACCCATGAAGCCGCCGACCATCACGCTGGCGCCGTCCGGGATCAGCTCGACCGCTTTTTCCACCGCCAGGGTTTTCATGGCCGGTCTCCTTGCAGCACTGCCCAGGTATGGCGGGCGATCATCAGCTCTTCGTCGGTCGGGATCACCCAGGCCTGGACGCGGCTGCCCTCGAGACCGATGCGCGGACCGTCGGAGCGGTTCGCCGCCGGATCGAGTTCGACGCCCAGCCAGGCGGCGGCGCGGCACACCCGTTCGCGGATCGGCACGGCCCGCTCGCCGATGCCGCCGGTGAAGACCAGCGCGTCGATCCCTTCGAGCGCGGCCGCCATCGAACCCAGCTCGCGGCCGATGCGGTAGCAGAACACCGCAACCGCGAAGCGCGCGCGCGGGTCCTCGCTGGCCAGCAGGGTCCGCATGTCGCTCGAGATGCCGGACACGCCCAGCAGGCCGGAGCGCTTGTAGATCAGGTCCTCGACCGCGCGCGTGTCCATCTTCAGTTCGTCGATCAGGTAGAGGATGACGCCGGCGTCGAGGCTGCCGCAGCGGGTGCCCATCACCAGCCCGTCGACGGCGGTGAAGCCCATCGTGCTGGCCATGCTGCGGCCGGCGCGCAGGGCGCACAGGCTGGCGCCGTTGCCGAGGTGGGCCAC
>CAJYXO010000044.1 GCA_913778765.1 uncultured Massilia sp.
GGCATTGCACCTGCGCTTCGGCCAGGGTATTGCCGGCGCTCATGCCATTGCTGGCATACAGGTTTTCGATCAGGTTGGACGGGAAATACACCGTTTCGCCGTCCGACTGCCGCACATACGGCAGGCAGACGATACCGCGCTTCACATTGCCGGAATTGGTGTCGACCAGATGCGAGCCGAGCAATTCGAGGTCCGGATCGTAGATTCCCAGGCAGTACTCGTCGAGAATCCCGGATGGCACCGTATCGTTCGGGCCGGGTTGGAACCAGCGCTCTTCCGGATAATGCACGAAGGGCGCGTTGGCGATCTCTTCGCCCCACCAGGCGCCGGCATAGAAATGGTTATTGCTGATGCGCTCGATGTATTCGCCCAGCGCCGACGCCAGGGCGCTTTCCTTGGTCGCACCTTTGCCGTTCGTAAAACACATCGGCGAATGGGCGTCGCGGATATGCAGCGACCACACGTTCGGCACGATATTCCGCCACGACGCGATTTCGATCTTGATGCCCAGGTCCGCCAGCAAAGCCGACATGTTGGCGATGGTCTGCTCCAGCGGCAGGTCCTTGCCGGCAATGTAGGTGGCGGCGCCGGCGGCGGGCTGCAGGGTCAGCAGCGCCTGCGCATCGGCGTCCAGGTTCTCGACTTCCTCGATCACGAACTCGGGGCCGGCCTGCACCACTTTCTTGACGGTGCAGCGCTCGATCGAGCGCAGGATGCCCTGGCGGTCTTTTTCGGAAATATCCGGCGGCAGCTCGACCTGGATCTTGAAGATCTGCTGGTAACGGTTTTCCGGGTCGACGATATTATTCTGCGACAGGCGGATGTTTTCGGTCGAAATATTCCGGGTGTTGCAATACAGCTTCACGAAATAGGCCGCGCACAAGGCCGACGACGCCAGGAAATAATCGAAGGGGCCGGGGGCCGAGCCGTCACCCTTGTAGCGGATCGGCTGGTCGGCGATCACCGTGAAGTCGTCGACTTTGGCTTCGAGACGTAGCTTGTCGAGAAAGTTGACCTTGATTTCCATGGGGGGAGTCCAGATTGCTGCTGAAAACGAAACAGCCGCTATTATCCTTCCTTTCCCGTGTGCGGCATAGGCCGCATGCGCGCCGCCCGCTTATAATCGGCCCATCATTTCAGCCCGCGCACGCTACATGCACCATGTCCCGCACTATGTCCTTACGCCGCGCACCTTCCTCTTCAGTCACTATTTCTACACCGGCCTGCGGATCGCCACCGGCATCGTCGGCCTCGCCTGGCTGACCTACGCCCTCGCCGGCCTGCCGTCGGCGATGGCGGTGGCGATCGGCGCGCTGTGCACCAGCCTGATGGACCTGCCCAGCCCGCTGCGCCACAAGTTCAACGAAATGCTGGCCGGGGTGCTCCTGTGCTCGCTGGTGGCCCTGCTGGTGAGCCTGTGCTCGCCGGTGCCCTGGCTGCTGCGCACGGTGATCGTGCTGGTGAGCTTCCTCGCCAGCATGATGGTGGTGTATGGCCGAAAGGCGATGCCGCTGCAGTTCGTGGCGCTGTTCGTGATGATGCTGTCGAGCGAAGAGGCGGCCACGCCGCTGCAGGCGCTGCGCCACGGCGCGCTGTTCTTCGCGGGCGGCGCGGCCTACATGGCGTATGCGATGGCCGTCGTCTGGCTGCTGCAGCGGCGCCTCAAGCAGCAGGTGCTGGCCGAAGCGCTGTACGAGCTGGCCGCCTACACCGGCATCAAGGCCGGCTGCTACGACGTCGCCAACGCCCTGCCAGCGCAGATGGAAAAGCTGGTGCGCCAGCAAAGCGTGCTGGCCGAACGGCAGCAGGCCTCGCGCGACCTGATCCTGCGCGGCCGGCCGGCGCCGGACGAAGCCGGCCTGGTGCAGGTGCACTACGCGATGTTCGACCTGTATGAACTGGTGCTCGCCACCCACACCGACTACGCCCTGCTGCGCCAGCACTTCGCCGGCGGCCCGGTGCTGCCGCTGCTGGGCGACCTGATCGGCAAGGCGGCGCGCGACATCGAGTCGGTGGCCTACGCCATGACCCGCGGCCGCTGGTCGCAGCCGAGCGCCGATTACCGCCCCGAGCTGCGCGCGCTCGACGAGGCGCTGCGCCGGCTCCGTCCGGACGAGCGCGGCTCGGCCGAGGCGCAGGCGGTGCTGCGCGCCACCTCCAACAAGATCCGGGAAACCATCGCCATGATCGCGCGGCTGCACGCCGCCGGCGCCGCGCCGCAAGACACGCCGCCGATGATGGCGCCCGACGCCGACCTCACGCCCTTCCTGACCCAGCAGCGCTACAGCATCGGCATGCTGCTGGCGAACCTGCGCTGGTCCTCGCCGACCTTCCGCTACGCGCTGCGGGTGGCGATGGCGATCTCGGTCGGCCTGTTTTCGAGCGAGTGGCTGCCCTACCAGACCCACGGCTACTGGACCGCGCTGACCATCGCCGTGGTCCTCAAGCCCAGCTTCAGCATGACCCGCCAGCGCCGCGCCGACCGCCTGATCGGCACCCTGATCGGCTGCCTGCTGACCGCCGTGATCCTGCGCTTCGTGCACGCCCCGGCGATCCTGTTCGGCTTCCTGTTCGCCGCGACCGCGGCCGGCCCCGCCTTCCTGTCGATCAAATACCGCTACACGGCGATCGCCGCCAGCATGCAGGCCCTGCTGCTGATCGGGTTGACGGTGCCGCACGCCGGCGCCATCCAGGAGCGCCTGCTGGACACCCTGCTCGGCACCGTGATCGCGACCTTCTTCAGCTACGTGCTGCCGAGCTGGGAGTACCAGGACCTGCCGCGCCTGGTGGACGCGGTGCTCGAGGCGAACCGCAAATACGTCGATGCCGCCGCCGCGCTGCTGCTGGGCCGCAGCGGCGACGATTTCCACTACCGGGTCAGCCGCAAGCAGTTCATGGACAGCCTGGCCACGCTCAGCGCGGCGCTCGGCCGCATGCTCGACGAGCCTGCCGCCAAACGGCGCGCGCCCGAGGAGCTGAACCGCTTCACGGTGCAGAATTATCTGCTGGTGGCGCACATGGCCGCGCTGCGCCTGCTGCTGCGGCGCTACGCTGCGCAGATGCCGCGCGCGGAGGTGGACGCGCTGCTGGAACGCGGGTTTGCCCAGGTCGGCGCCAGTCTCGGGCCACCGTCCCCGCATGCGCAGGCGCATGCGCAGGCGGACGCGCCGGGCGCACGGACCGAAGGGGCCGGCTGGCAGCCGCTGCAACGGCGGCTGCGTTTACTGGAGCAGGATGCCGCGCAGGTGGCGCTGTCCAGGGCGGCGCTCGGCGCCGCGCTGGGCGGCGCCCGCTGAGCCACCGGCGCCGGCGACGCCCGCCCGCGCTCAGTCCGGTTGCGCGCCCTGCTCCACCCGTCCCGCGAACCACGTGGCCAGCGCCGAGCCGGACAGGTTGTGCCAGACGCTGAACAGGGCGCTCGGCACCGCCGCCAAAGGATGGAAATGCGCAGCCGCCAGCGCGGCGCCGAGCCCGGAGTTCTGCATGCCGGTTTCCAGCGTCACCGCCTTGCGCTTCGCGAGGCTCATGCCGAACATCCTGGCGAACAGATAGCCGAGCGCGAAGCCGAGCAGGTTGTGCAGGACGACCGCCGCCAGGATCAGCGGGCCGTTGGCCAGGATCTTCGGCCGGTTCAGGCCGACGATGATCGCGATGATCAG
>CAJYXO010000045.1 GCA_913778765.1 uncultured Massilia sp.
CGCGGTAGGCTTCCCACTGGAAGCGCGCCGGCAGCGCCACGCGGGTGGCGGCGCACACGCCCAGCTCTTCGGCCAGGGCGATCTTGAGCCATTCGGCCACGCCGTTCGACTGCACGAGGATGATTTCCTCTTCCAGCGCGCCGAGCGGGTTGGCGCGCAACCAGTCGAAGACGGCGGCGCGCAGCAATTCCATCTGGTTGCCGTGCAGGATGAGGAGGCCGGGAGAGATCGGGGAGCGCATGGTGGAATACTTCGGTTGGACCCCCGCAGCATACTACCAAGGGGGTCCGGGTAACAAGATAACGGCAGAGTTTACGCCTTTTGATCCTGCTGGCGCGCGCCGAGTTCGGCGGCGATGTGGCGTTCCAGCCGCGCCAGCAGGGCGCGCAGGCGCGCCGCCAGCGAACGCGCCTGGGCGATGCTGCCGTGCTCGCGCTGTCCTTCGAGGTCGGCGCAGACGTCGCCAAAGCCCATCGCCCCCACCGTGCGCGCCGACGACTTGATGCGATGGGCGACGCCGGCGGCGCGCTCGATGTCGCCGGCTGCCAGCGCGCGGTCGATCTCCAGCAGGCCTTCGCGCGCCGTCTCCAGGAACATGAAGGCGTATTTGCGCATCTTGTCGGGATTGCCGTTGAAGGCGTCGGACAGCACCTCGAGGTCGAGCAGCGCCTGGCTGGGCGCCGCCGCCGCTGCGGCCGGCACCGTCCGGTGCTGCACGCTGCGGCCGAGGGCGCGCGCCACCGTCGCCACCAGGGTTTCCGGCGCCACCGGCTTGGTCACGAATTCGTCCATCCCCGCCGCCAGGCAGCGCGCCTGGTCTTCGAGACCGGCGTTCGCCGTCATCGCGATCACACGCGTGTCCTTCAAACGGGCGTCGGCGCGGATCCGGCGCGTGGCCTCGAAGCCGTCCATCACCGGCATCTGCACGTCCATCAGCACGCAATCGAAGGGGTCGTCCGGCGCGCGCCCATGCATCAGTTCCAGGGCTTCGCCGCCGTTGCCGGCCACCACCACGCCGGCGCCGGCATCTTCCAGCAGCTCGCGGGCAACCTGCTGGTTGAAGGCATTGTCCTCGACCAGCAGGATGGTGCTGCCGGCCAGCGCGCCTGGCGCGGCGGCTGCGCGCAGCGGCGACTCCGGCACGGCGGGCGAGGCCGCTGCCGGACGGATCGCCGCCGGATTGCCGGCGCTGGCCAGGCGCGCGGTGAACCAGAAGGTGCTGCCCTTGCCCGGCACGCTGTCGACCCCGACCTCGCCGCCCATCAGCTCGGCCAGTTGCTTGCTGATCACCAGCCCGAGGCCGGTGCCGCCGTAGCGCCGCGTGGTCGACGGATCGGCCTGGTGGAAAGGCGCGAACAGGCGCGGCAGCTCTTCCGGATCGATGCCGATGCCGCAGTCCAGCACTTCGAAGCGCACCAGAGTGTCGGGCCCCGGCGCGTCCACGGGATGCGCGCGCACCCGGACCTGGCCGCGCTCGGAAAACTTGATCGCATTCGAGGTGAAGTTCAGCAGCACCTGCTCGAGCCGCAGCGGATCGCCGCGCAGCGGGCGGCGCAGCGCCGGCGCGATCTCGAATTCGAGCGCCAGGCCCTTGGCGCCGGCGGCTTCGCCGAGCTGGTTGGCGAGGTTGCGCATCAGCGCATCCAGCGTGAAGTCGAGCAGTTCCAGTTCGACGCGGCCGGCCTCGATCTTCGAAAAGTCGAGGATGTGGTTGATGATGCCCAGCAGGTGCTGGGCCGAATGGTGGATCTTCTGCAGGTAGTCGCGCTGCCGCGGGTCCAGCGCCTGCTTCAGCGCCAGGTAGGACATGCCGATGATGCTGTTCATCGGCGTGCGGATCTCGTGGCTCATGTTCGACAGGAAGTCGGTCTTGGCGCGGCTGGCGGCGTCGGCGCGCGCCTTCAGCTGGTCGAGTTCGGTGACGTCGGTCGAGACGCACAGCACCGCCACCACTTCGCCGTCGGCGCGCACCGGCACCTTCACGCTCCACAACTGGCGCACGCTGCCGTCGGGCAGCTGCAGCTCGTTCTGCACCGAACGGCCCTGCCCCGTTTCGATGACCGGGCGGTCCAGCTCCCAGATCTCGTCGGCGCGCGCGGCCGGCATCACCTCGCGGTCGCGGCGTCCCACCAGCGCCTCGGCCGGCAGGCCGATGGTGTCGGCCGTCTTCGCGTTCACGTAGCGGAAACGGCGGTCGCGGTCCTTCATGTAGACGTAGGCGTCGACGTTGTCCAGCACCAGGTCGAGCAGGACGCGCTGCTCGACGGCCTCGCGGCGCGACCAGTACAGCTTGAGGAACAGCGCATAGATCAGCAGCGTGGCGCCGAAGCCGGACAGGGCCGCCAGGCGCGGGAACCAGGTCCCGAAACCATCGACCAGATCGGCGCGGCTGGCGGTGAAGCGCACCTTCCACAGGTTGTCCTCGAAGCGCACCGGCAGCACCGTCTCGAACATGCCGCCGGACCCGGACTGCGCCTGCTGCTTCGAGGCTGCGCCGTCGCCGCTGTCGTACAGCAGGGTGTCGGTCGCCTTGATGGCGGCATCCTGGCGCGCGGCCGGCTGGACTTTGCCCGCCAAATACAGCCGCAGCGCGACCGGATGCTTGCCCATGCCGTCCAGCGCGCGCGTCACCAGGGTCGGTATCGAGAAGCCGATGCCGACCGAGCCGATGTAGGCGGCGCGCCGTCCTTCGACACTGTCCGGCGCACCGCCGCGGTAGACCGGCAGGCGCAGGGTCAGGGCGAGGACCGGCTTGGGCGCCTTGAACTTCAGCGGCCTGCCGGAGGCCAGCAGTTCCGCGCGGTCGCGCGCCTCGTCGAGCGCGCGCGCGACTTGCGGCCCGTTGGACATCATGTCGACTCCGAGCCGCGCTTCCATCATCGGCTCCAGGTAGGTCAGCGCCAGGTAGGCCGGGCGGTGGCCGGGCGGCTGGATGTCGAAGCCAGGGTAGCCGCGCGGATTCAGGCTGCGGTCGGTCCGTACCGCGGCGACGAAGGCGTCGCGCTGGGCGTCGGGCACCCAGGCGCCGTAGTTGAGCGATTCGATCGCCGGATAATGCTCGCGCACGCCGAGCGACTCGACATAGCGGTGGAACTGCAGCCGCGAGACCTCGCCGCCGTTCGCATCGAACAGCGCGCCGAGGTTGCGCACGATCTGGGCATAGGCCTGCACGGCGCCGTCGAGGCGCTGGCGGGCCCCCTGCGCGATGCCTTCGAAGCGGCGTTCGGCAGCATCGTCGACGGTACGCGCAGCCCCCAGGTACAGGCCGATCCCGACCAGCAGCGCCAGCCACAATCCGCCGCCCCACAAAGCAAAGCGCA
Organism: uncultured Massilia sp.; assembly: GCA_913778765.1. GTDB lineage: Bacteria > Pseudomonadota > Gammaproteobacteria > Burkholderiales > Burkholderiaceae_D > Telluria. The sequence continues at coordinate 3,321 of CAJYXO010000045.1, forward strand.
TCGGGCCGCTGGCGCCGACGGTCTTCCCCATATTGCGCGTGCTCGTGTCAGGCATGGATGCTGTCGTTCTCCGTTGGTCGTGCGGCGGGTTTCGCGATATTCGCTAGTATTACGCAATCGGCCACAAATGGCGAGAACCCGACAATATGGAATACGACAAGACCACAACGCAGGACGACCCCTGGCTCTGGCTGGAAGAGGTGGATGCCGGGCGCGCGCTCGGCTGGGTCGAGGCGAACAATGCCCGGACCGAAGCCGAGCTGGCCGGGCGCCAGGACTACGCTGCCCTGCGCACGCGCCTGAAGGCCATCCTCGATTCGAAGGACAAGATCCCCTACGTGCGCCTGCACGGCGGCTGGTACTACAACTTCTGGCGCGACGCCGGCCATGAGCGCGGCATCTGGCGCCGCACCACGCCGGAAGAATACGGCAAGCCGGCGCCGCGCTGGGACACGGTGCTCGATCTCGACCTGCTGGCGCGCCAGGAACACGAGAGCTGGGTCTGGGCCGGCGCCAGCTTCCTGAAACCGCGCGGCGAACGCTGCCTGGTATCGCTGTCGCGCGGCGGCGGCGACGCCCACGTGGTGCGCGAATTCGACCTCGAACGCCTGGCCTTCGTCGACGATGGCTTCATCCTGCCCGAAGCGAAGGGCAGCGCCGCCTGGATCGACCGCGACACCGTGTTCGTGGCCACCGATTTCGGCCCCGGCTCGATGACCGATTCAGGCTATCCGCGCATCGTCAAGGAATGGCGGCGCGGCGCCCCGCTGGCGGACGCCCGGGTCGTGCACGAAGCGCGGCACGACGACCTCGCCATCTCTGCCTGGTTCGACTACACCCCCGGCCACGAGCACCAGTTCGTGCAGCGCCAGATCGATTTCTACAGCAGCGAGCTGTTCGTGCGCGACCCGGCCGGCGGCGCCCTCACCCGGGTCGACAAGCCGGTCGACGCCGACGCCTTCACGGTGCGCGACCAGCTGCTGATCCGGCTGCGCTCCGACTGGACGGTCGCCGGTACGACAGGAACGGCCACCTGGCCCCAGGGCGCCCTGCTGGCCGCGCCCTTCGCCGGCTTCATGGCCGGCGAGCGCGCCTTCACGGCCTTGTTCACGCCCACCGACACCAGCTCGCTGGAAGACGTCGGCGCCACCCGCGACGCGATCCTGCTGACGGTGCTGGACAAGGTCAAGAACCGCGTCGTCGAGCTGCGCCACGCGGACGGCGCATGGCGGCGGCGCGAAGTCGACGCGCCGGGCATGGGCGCGCTGGGCGTGGCCGCCGTCGACGACATCGAGTCGGACCAGTACTTCCTGACCGTGACCGACTTCCTGACCCCGAGCTCGCTCTACCTGGCGCAGACCGGCAGCGACGTGCGCACCCTGCTGAAATCGATGCCGGCCTTCTTCGACGCCGCTCCCTACACGGTCAGCCAGTTCGAGGCGGCGTCGAAAGACGGCACGGCGGTGCCCTATTTCGTCGTGATGCGGCGCGGCCTGGCGGCGGACGGCAGCCATCCGGCCCTGCTGTACGGCTACGGCGGTTTCGAGGTCTCGCTGACGCCCTTCTACAGCGGCGTGACCGGCGCCGCCTGGCTGGAACGCGGCGGCATCTACGTGCTGGCGAACATCCGCGGCGGCGGCGAGTTCGGCCCGCGCTGGCACCAGGCGGCGCTGAAGGAGCGGCGCCAGAATGCCTTCGACGACTTCCTGGCGGTGGCCGAGGACCTGGCCGCGCGCGGCTTCACCAGCCCGTCCCGGCTCGGCATCATGGGCGGCAGCAACGGCGGCCTGCTGGTGGGGGCCGCGCTGACCCAACGCCCGGAGCTGTTCGGCGCCGTGGTCTGCCAGGTGCCGCTGCTGGACATGCGGCGCTACCACGAGCTGCTGGCCGGCGCCTCCTGGATGGGCGAATACGGCGATCCCGACGACCCCGACCAGTGGGCCTACATCGGCAAATACTCGCCCTATCACCGGGTCTCGCCCCGGCAGCGCTATCCGCGGGTGCTGTTCACCACCTCGACCCGCGACGACCGCGTCCACCCGGGGCACGCGCGGAAGATGGCGGCGCGGATGCGCGAACAGGGGCATGACGTGCTGTACTGGGAAAACACCGAGGGCGGCCACGCGGGCGCGGCCAACAACGAGCAGACCGCCACCATGTGGGCGCTGACCTATAGTTTTCTCTGGCAAGAACTCGCCGAGAAATCAACCCCAAAAACATAAGGTTTGCGCTAGCTCAAGGGGCTATACAACACGCCCCCCTCTTTGTGGCGGAGTTCCTGCAGGAACTATCAGTATTGCTAGGTCGCCAGATGAATGATGCATGGAATACTTGTCTTCCACACATCTTTACAACCCTTTTCAAGGAGGAGCGGCGATGGCTAATGATTTCGTTACCGAAGCAAGCCTGCGGGAGCCCGAAGCAGGCAGTGCAAAATTCCAGGCAGCGCTGGCTCCGACCGTCAGCGAACTGAAAAAATACCGCATCGGCAAGCGGGAAAGCCAGGAAAAATTCTGGGGACGCTTCGGGGTAACGCAATCGAGCGGCAGCCGCTTCGAGACCGGCCTGGCGATTCCGGCGCCGGTCGCCCTGCTGCTGAAGCTCTACGTGAACGGCAAACTCAACGATGGTGATCTTCTGGGGTAATCAGCCCCAGCGAGATTGCCCTCACGACCGCCTGCTGCCGGGTGTTGACATTGAATTTCTGGCGAATATTGCCCATATGAAAATTCACCGTCGCCTCGGAGCAGCCGGTTATCTTTGAAATCTCCCACGACGATTTCCCCACCATCACCCAGTTCAGCACTTCGAGTTCGCGCGGCGTGAGCCGTGGCGCGGCCTCGTGGGTCGCCGGCGGGCAAAAGCGCACCCCGGACGCAAAGGCATGGTCGCGCACCAGCGCCAGTTCCGGCAGCAAGGCCGCCACTTCCTTCATGAACGGGCGCTCCGGGGCCGGATCGCAGGCAAAACTCAGCATGCCGAACTCGCCGTTCGGACCGTGGATCGGAAAGGTGGCGCCGGCGCGGATGCCGAAACTGCAGCCGTCTTCGTACATGGCGCGCTGCGCCGCGCTGCGGAAGAGTTCACCCTGCCAAACGAGCGGCAGGGTGCTGGACAGGCAATGGCTCACCAGCGGATCGACATAGGCGAGGCGTTCGGCTTCGTAGCGGTCGCGCCATTGCCTCGGGAAATTTGTCTGGAAAAACGCATGTTCGAGGCGCGCATGGCGCGACCCCGACATCGCAAACAGGACTTTTTCGAAACCGTAGTGCCGCCCCAGGGAGAACAGCGCCTCTCCCCAGCTCGACGCCGTGTCGCTATGCATCAGCTCGTCAAGTTCGACGGTCATCATGGCTAACCCCGCGCTGTTGATGTGTAACATTCATATGCTAGTTGACTTGTAACTAAAAAGCACCAAAAATTATTCTTTTGGACATCTTTTTACCCCCAAAGCCCCTGCTTGAGTTGTCGTCCTGATACAACAATGGCGATCGGACGATTTCAATCGTGCGCGCTGCTTTTCGGAAATCCGATAACCTCGCGCGAATTGTCCGATCAAAATTGCAAAAATGCAAGTTTATGGCGGCTGCGTAACACTCTTGCCTTTCTTGAAGCCCGAAGCTTGACTTGACCGGACACAAGAGTATCTTTACGACTTTCCAACATTTAACAAAACGTGTCCGTCCAAAACATCGTATCCACCTCCACGACAACTAGTGACACGTTGCTCTATCCCTTCTCTACCTCGAGGAACCTTGGTCAATGAACAACATGACTGACATGGCTGAACAGCTGGATGTCAAGCTGCTGCTTTCCACGCTGATGGCGCTGAAAAAAGGTGACTTCTCCGTGCGCATGCCGTCCGACTGGACCGGCGTGTCCGGCAAGATCGCCGACACCCTGAACGACATCATCGAAACCAAGCAGAAAATGGTCGAGACGGTGACGGACGTGTCGCGCGTGGTCGGCCGCGAAGGCCACTTGACCCAGCGCGCCGACCTGCCCGGCGTGGTCGGCGGCTGGGCGACCATCATCAGCTCGGTCAACACCCTGATCGACGACCTGGTGCGCCCCACCACCGAAATGGCGCGCGTCATCGGCGCGGTGGCGAAGGGCGACCTGTCGCAGACCATGGCGCTCGAAGTCGACGGGCATCCGTTGAAAGGACAATACCTGCGCGCCGCGCAGACCGCGAACACCATGGTGGAACAGCTGTCCTCCTTCTCCTCCGAGGTGACGCGCGTGGCGCGTGAAGTGGGTACCGAGGGCAAGCTGGGCGGCCAGGCGCAGGTGAAGGGCGTGGCGGGCACCTGGAAGGACTTGACCGACTCCGTGAACTCGATGGCGGGCAACCTGACCTCGCAGGTGCGTAACATCGCGGAAGTGACCACCGCGGTGGCGAACGGCGACCTGTCGAAGAAGATCACGGTGGACGTGCGCGGCGAGATCCTGCAGCTGAAGGACACCATCAACGTCATGGTGGACCAGCTGCGTTCCTTCGCATCCGAGGTGACCCGCGTGGCGCGTGAGGTGGGTACGGAAGGCAAGCTGGGCGGCCAGGCCTATGTGCCGGGCGTCGGCGGCACCTGGAAGGACCTGACCGACAACGTGAACTTCATGGCGTCCAACCTGACGGGCCAGGTGCGTAACATCGCGGCGGTGACGACCGCGGTGGCGAACGGCGACCTGTCCAAGAAGATCACGGTGGACGTGAAGGGCGAGATTCTCGAACTGAAGAACACCATCAACGTGA
>CAJYXO010000046.1 GCA_913778765.1 uncultured Massilia sp.
TGGTCCTTGCGGCCGACACGCGGCAGGTTCAGCAGCTCCTGCCAGATCGCCGCGAGCTGCTCTTCGATCTCGCCTTCCGGCGCCACATATTCTTCAGCGGCGACCGCCGCCTGGTCGGGCGCCGGCAGGGCGCGGCGGTCGAGCTTTCCGTTCGGCGTGAGCGGGAAGGCGTCGAGCAGGACGAAGGCGGCCGGCAGCATGTAGTCGGGCAGGGTGTCGGCCAGCGCGCTGCGCAGGCGTTTCGGCAGCTCGGCGGCGGCTTTCGCGCGCAGCGGCTCGTTGGCGTAGCTGGATTCGCCACGCCGGCGGGCGTCCGCGGGCAGCAGCGTGCGCCAGTCGCAGGCGCGCGGCACGCCATCCCTGGCGATCAGGACGTCGTAGGCGCCGTGCGCATCGCCCGACAGCCAGTTGAAACTGGCGGCATAGCCGTGGCGCGCGCAGAACGCGGCCAGGTCCGAGCAGGACAAGCCCTGTTCCCTTGCCTCGAAGCCCTGCAGGCGCAGCGCCGCCAGGTCGCATGCCTGCCCGTCGGCGCGCAGGCGCTCCAGGGCCAGCGCATCGGGGCGCACGCGCGGATTGGGCACGCCGCGCAGGCCGACCACCGCGGCATCGCTGCCGAGCACCTGGCGCAGGAGCGCGTCGCCGTCGATCGCCCCGGCAGCTTCGATCCATTCGCAATCGGCGGCCGGCGCGGGGGCGTCGCCGACCCCGAGCACGACATCGTAGCGGTAGGCCGACATTTCGTTCTGGTAGGCGTCCAGGCGCGGCATGACCTCGACCCGGGTGATTCGCGGGAAGCGCGCCGGCAGGGTATGGAACCAGGCCGGGTCGACCAGCAGCTCGAGCTCGGCGCGCACCTTCTGGTCGAGCTGGGCGGCCAGCAGTCCGGGCGCGGCCTGCTCGCCCAGACGATGCAACAAAATCGACATGTGGAAGGCTTCGAGCAGGCCGTGATGGCGGACGTCGCCGATATAGATCCGGCCGTGGCTGCCGAGCGTGGCCAGCGCGCCTTCGATCACGCCCGACAGGTAGTCCAGGCTCGGGAAGTACTGGATCACGGAGTTGAGGACGACGGTGTCGAAATGGTCGCGAGGGATGGCGCTGAAGTCCTCGGCCGGCGCGTGCAGCAGCCGGGTGGCATGGCGCAGGGCGGGATCGGCCTGGGTCAGGCGCTGCAGGCGGGCCACTGCGGCTGCCGACAGGTCGGTGCCGAGGTAGTCCTGGCATTGCGGCGCGAGATGCAGCAGCAGCATGCCGGTACCGCAGCCGATTTCCAGGGTGCGGGCCGGATTCAAGGCCGCGATGCGCGCCAGGGTGCAGTCGAGCCAGGAACGCATTTCGTGCTGCGGGATCGGTTCCCGCGTATAGCTGCTGACCCAGCCGGTGATGTCGAAGCCGTCGTCGGCATGGCCGTCATCGGCGCCGCAGCCGGCGTAGGTCTGGTCGAAGATGTCCGACCAGCTGCCGACCTGCTCGCCCTGCAGTGCATGCGGGGCGGCGGCGGCGCTGTCGGCGGCCGGCACGACATAGGCGACCAGGCGCTTGTCGCCGGGCTGGTCTTCACGGGCCAGCACGGCCGCTTCGCGCACGCCGGCGCAGGCGGCCAGGCGCGCCTCGATCTCGCCCAGCTCGATGCGGAAACCGCGCAGCTTGACCTGGAAGTCGTTGCGGCCGAGGTAGTCGAGGCTGCCGTCGGCGCGCATGCGGGCCAGGTCGCCGGTCTTGTACATGCGTGCGCCGGGCTCGCCGCTGAACGGATCGGGCAGGAAGCGTTCGGCGCTCAGTTCGGGACGGTTCAGGTAGCCGCGCGCGACGCCGGCGCCGCCGACATACAGTTCGCCCGTCGCGCCTTGCGGCACCGGCTGCAGCCAGGCGTCGAGCAGGTAGACGCGGGTGTTGCCGATCGGGCGGCCGATCGGGATCGGGCTGCTGCCGTCGCTGCCGGTCACGGTGTGGCAGCAGGCGAAGGTGGTGGTCTCGGTCGGGCCGTAGCCGTTGATCAGGCGGGCCGGCGCATGCGGCCCGTCGAGCAGGCGCGCGACCGTGTGCGGGTTGAGGACGTCGCCGCCGGCCAGCAGATAGTGCAGGCGGGCGAACGCCGGCGCCAGCGCGTCGACGTATTCATGGAAAAGTCCCGCGGTGAGCCAGAGGGCGGTTGCGCCGCCTTCGACCAGGGTGTCGCGGAAGCGGGCCGGGTCGAGCACGGTATCGGCATCGACGACCAGCATGCGCGCGCCGTTGAGCAGGGCGCCCCAGATTTCCCAGGTGGCGGCGTCGAACGCGGGATTCGAGCAATGGACCACGCAGTCATCCTGGCCGAGCGGGGCGAAACCGCTGTTGACGGCCAGGCGCAGGACTGAACGGTGCTCGATCATCACGCCCTTCGGCTGGCCGGTCGAGCCGGAGGTGTACATCACGTAGGCCAGGCTGGATGGGCCCAGGCCCGGCACGGCGGGATTGGTATCGGTGGCGCCGTCCTGCGATGATGCTTCGTCGAGTTCGATCACTGCGAGCATGCCTGCCAGCCGGATGGCGACGTCGGGGTCCGCGAGCGCTGCGCGTGGTCCGGCGTCATCGATCAGCTGCCTGAGGCGCTCGTCCGGCTGGTCGGGATCGACACAGACATAGGCGCCTCCCGCCTTGAGAATGCCGAGCAGGCCCGCCACCATGGCGACGCTGCGGCGCGCGGAGATCGCCACCAGGGACTCCGGGCCGACGCCGAGCGCGATCAGCCGTTGGGCGATACCGTTGGCGCGGCGGTTCAGTTCTCGGTAGCCGATCTGGTGTCCGCGCTCGACCACGGCGCACGCATCCGGGTGCTCTTCCGCCACCTGCTCGAACAGCCGATGGATGGTCGTCGCGGAAGGCAAGGCGGCAGCGGTGTCGTTGCACTCGACCAGAACCCGGTGCAGCTCCGCTTGGTCCAGCATCGGCAGGCGGCCGATCGGCCGTTCGTCATCGGCCGCCAGCGCTTCGAGCACGGTCTCGAAATAGCCGGCCATGCGTTCGATCGTGGCGGGCGCGAACAGGTCGCTCGCATAATCGAGTTCGCCGACGATGCTGTCGCCGATTTCGGTCAGGGTGATGCCGAGATCGAAATGCCCGGTCGTGCGTTTGGGCGTGACCGCTTCCAGTGCAAGGTCCGGCAAGGTGAGGTCGATTCGGCGCGGCATGTTGTTCAGGCCGAGGATGACCTGGAACAGCGGGTTATAGCCGAGGTTACGTTCCGGGTTCACCGCTTCGACGACTTGCTCGAACGGCAGGTCGTGGTTGGCATAGGCATCCAGGGCGGTCGACTTGACTTGCGCGAGCAGTTGGCGGCCCGTCATCGTGGCGTCGACCCTGACGCGCAGTGCCAGCGTATTGACGAAGAAGCCGACCAGGGACTCCAGTTCGGGACGCGAGCGGTTCGCAAACGGCGCAGCGACGATCAGGTCGTCCTGGCCGCACAGCCTCGACAGCACGATCGAGAGCCCCGCCAGAAGGGTCAGGTGGAGGGTGACGTCATGCTTGCTGCACAGCGCGTGCAGACGGGCCGTCAGTGGCGGCGCGAATGCCAGCTTCAAGGTACGCCCCTGGAAGGACTGGACCGGCGGACGCGGGTAGTCGGTCGGAAGGGCCAGCAACGCCGGTGCATCCGCCAGCTGTTCGGTCCAGTATTCGACCTGTTGCTGCAGTCTCTCGCCCTGCAGCCAGTGGCGTTGCCATACCGCGTAATCCACATACTGGACCGGCAGTTCCGGCAAGGGGGAAGAACGCCCTTCGTGGAAGGCCTCGTACAAGGCCGCGAATTCCCGCACCAGCACCGATACCGACCATTGGTCCGAAATGATGTGATGCTGGGTGATCAGCAGGACATGGTCGTCGTCGGCCAAGCGCAGGAGGCGCCCGCGGATCAGCGGACCGGTGGTCAGGTCGAACGGCGCGGCGGCTTCTTCTTCGCTGACCGCGGCGACGACGGCGTCGCGGTCGGCGCTGTATTCCAGAGGTAAGGCCTGGACCCGCAAGGAAAAGCGGGTAGCGGGATCGAGTACGACCTGGACGGGCGTGCCGTCCTCGTTGCGGAACACGGTCCGCAGGTTTTCATGGCGCGCGACGACGGTGTCGAGCGTCGTTTGCAGGACACCCAGGTCCAATCTTCCGCGCAAGCGCAAGCCCAGGGGCATGTGGTAAGCGGCGCCGCCGGCGCGGTCGAGCTGGTCGATGAACCAGAGCTGCTGCTGGGACCAGGAAAGCGGCAGGGCCTGGCTTCGATCGGCGCGCGTGATCGGCGGCTTGATCCGGCCGACACGCGCCGGCGCCTTCTGCGTCCGCAGTTGCTTCAGGATGGCCGCGCGGCGCAGTTGTTCCTTGGTGTCGAGGTTACTCACGTTTGAGGATCTCCAGAAATCATGGCCAAGAGCTGACCTTCGGATAGGTCGCCGAGCTCGCCTTCCAGCGCGAGAATCTGTTCGGGATCGAAAGCGTCCAATTGCATGCCGACGATGGTGTCGGCAAGCTGCGACAAGTGCGCACGTTCGAACAGGTCGCGCAACTTGAGGTCGACGTCGAATTCCCCGGTGATCCGTACGAGTATCTGTGTCGCCAGCAGCGAGTGGCCGCCCAGTTCGAAGAAGTGGTCGTGGCGGCCGACCCGCTCCAGGCCAAGCAGCTCCTGCCAGATGGCGGCGAGGGCCTGCTCGACTTCGCCCTGGGGGGCTTCGAAGGCGCGGCTGGCGACGTCGGCCTGGCCCGGCGCCGGCAGCGCCTGGCGATCCAGCTTGCCGTTCGGGGTCAGCGGGAAAGCGTCCAGCACCACGAAGGCGGCCGGCAGCATGTAGTCCGGCAGCGTGGCGGCCAGCCAGGCGCGCCAGGCCGCGGGATCGGCTTGCTCGGCCTGGTCGGCCACCACGTAGGCCACCAGGCGCGTTT
>CAJYXO010000047.1 GCA_913778765.1 uncultured Massilia sp.
CTGATGACCATAGCAAGTCGGTACCACCCCTTCCCATCCCGAACAGGACCGTGAAACGACTTTGCGCCGATGATAGTGCTGCAACCAGTGTGAAAGTAGGTTATCGTCAGGCTAATTATTCAGCAGAAGCCCGTCCAGACAAGTCTGGACGGGCTTTTTGCTTTCTACCGAGCGTTTTCCGCCGCCAGCGTTTTTGCCAGATAGGCCCGCGCCGTCGCTGCATACTTGCGGCAGCCATCACGATCGATAAAAGCCGCATTCCCCAACTCGGCCTGTTTCTCCTTCTTTTCCCAGAGCGCGCTCTGCTCTGGATGCGCACTCACGACGATGTCGCAGTCCAGCGCCTCGACGATGGCCATCGAACGCTCGACATCTGCCCGCGCATCTGGATACAGCGGATTCCGGCTGAAACTGCGGCCATCGGCAACGACCGCATTCATGCTGTCGGCGTAGACCATATTCAGGGTCCGGCCACCTTCACTCGAGCGCCAGGTCCAGCTTGTCGCACCCAGGGTATGACCCGGCGTGAAACGCGCCGTTACCGCCAGCGGTCCGAGACGCACCACTTCGCCATCGCGCACCGCGCGCGTATTCGCGATCGGCGTCATTGCCTGCAGGCCGGGATACTGGGCATCGCGCTTGTCCGGCTGGCCAGTGCGCAGCACCTCGGCCGCCGCCGGGCTGGCCAGTACAGTCGCACCGCTCATCTTCTGCAGCGCCGCGATCCCGCCGGCGTGGTCGAAGTGTTCGTGGCCGTTGAGGATGTAACGGATGTCTTCGACCCGGAAGCCGAGCCTGCGGACATGGTCGGCAATCTGCGCCGGCGATGCAGGCGGGCCACCGTCGATGAGGATATGCCCTGCCGGTGAAGTGATCAGCACGGCGCTGATGCCGCCGGTGCCCACATAATAGGTGTTGCCGTACACCGCGAAGGGTTCCTGCGGCGCGGACCAGTCCGCGGCAGTGGCGAGGGAGGCGCCGAATACGATGGCAGCGGCGAGAAGGATCGGTTTTTTCATGGGCAGACGAGAAGTTGAAGAATGATCGGACATTACCCGAACGATTCTCCGATCGAAACCGCGGCCGGGCAGCAAACCGGTGACGAAACCCCGCTTTCGCGTGATGAAGCAGACGGCGATCGCCGGTCCGCGGAACAAGCCCGCTGCTATACTTTTCCGATGAAGCAAGCCGTCGCCTCTTTTCCCAAGCTGCCGCCCGCCACCAGGACCATCGCCATCGCCGTGCTGTTGTGGACGGCCGTCAGCGCTCTCGGCGCGCTGCAGACCTACAGCGACAACCTGCGTGTTGGCCTCGACAGCCACTACCCGGCCCTGCTGGTCACCTGGTTCATCGAATACGCGGTGCCGCTGATCGTCCTGAGCGCGGGCCTGAGCCTGACTTTGGCGCGCTGGCCCAGCTTGATCGCGCGGCCGCGCAATGTATTCCTTCTCTTTGTCGGTCTCGTGCTCGTGTTCCAGCCGGTGCAGTGGACTTACATGGCCTGGCTGCGCGGCTACCTGCACATCGCCAGCCTCGAGGACGCGCGCCGGCTGCTCATGAAAATGCTGCTGGTCGGCTGGTTCTCCACGACAGGCGCCTTCGCCGCCATCCTCGCGGTCCACTACTGGCGCCAGGCCAGGGAGCGCGAACTGGCATGGCAGCGCAGCCAGACCGACATGCTCAATCTGCGTCTGGCGCTCGAGCAGCAGCGCATGCTGGCCCTGCGCGCGCAGTTCGAGCCGCACTTCCTGTTCAATGCCTTGAACGCGATCAGCGCGCTGGTACGCGACGGCGACCGCACGCTGGCCCTCGGCGGCATCGGGCGTCTGAGCGACCTGCTGCGCTACGCACTGTCGGCGAGTGGCCGCAACGACGTCACCGTCGCCGCGGAACTGCAGTTCGTGCGCGATTACCTGGACCTGCAGCGTCTGCGCTACGGCGAGCGCCTGCAGGTGCACATCGACGGCGAGAGCAGGCTGCTGCACGAAGTCGCCTGTCCGCCGCTGCTGCTGCAGCCGCTGATCGAAAACGCGCTGCGCCACGATCTCGACTGCCGCGAAGGACCGAGCGACATCCGCCTGCGCTTCGTCCCTGAGGGCGAGGCGCTCGCCATCCAGGTGACGAACCCCGTCAGCGCGTACGCGTCGCCGAATCCCGGCGCCGGACTCGGACTGGCGAACACGCGCGAGCGCCTGAAGCTGATGCATCCGACCGCCTCGTTGTCCACCAGCCTGCATGAAGGCCGCTTCGTGGCCGAGGTGCGCCTGCCGCTGGAGCGGGACTGAGCGATGGTGCGCTACCTGATCGTCGACGACGAAGCGCCCAGCCGCGCCAACCTGCGCCTGGCCCTTGCTTCCCATGCGGACTGGCAGCTCGTTGCGGAATGCGACAGTGCCGCCGCCGCGCGCGCAGCACTGGCACAGCACGAGGTCGACGTCATCTTCCTCGACATCCAGATGCCGGCCGAGTCCGGCCTGGTGCTCGCGCGCGAGATCAGCCGCCTGCGCGAGCCGCCGCTGATCGTCTTCGCGACGGCCTACAGCGAACACGCCGTCGATGCCTTCGAGGTGCATGCGCTCGACTACCTGCTCAAGCCCCTGAACGACGCCCGCCTGGCCCAGACCGCCGAGCGCATCGCCGCCATGCTGGGGCAGCGCCAGCGCGAAGCCTACGGCGCGGCACTGCGCGACTACGTCGATGCCGGCGCCGGCCAGGCGGTGGAAAAAGTCGAGCGCATCAACGTGCGCTCGGTCGGCCGCATCGAGCAGATCCGCGTCGACGACATCCTGTGGATCGAATCGGCCGGTAACTACGTCGAGCTGCACCTGGCCGGGCGCACGGTCCTGCACCGCATCACCCTGAACCGGCTGGAAGCGCTGCTCGCAGCCGGTGAATTCCTGCGGGTGCACCGCAGCGCGATCGTCCGGCGCAGCGAGATCGCGCGCCTCGACACCGTCGGCGACGGCGGCTACCGGCTCACCTTGCGCTGCGGCGCCGCGGTAGCGGTCAGCGAACGTTATCTGCCGGCCCTGAAAGCGGCGATGTGACGAAATGCCGCCGTGCGGTGACGGCCATGCTGGTTGAGGCGATCCGGTCCTGCCTATACTGGCGCATCTTCGCTCGGAGAACCCGACCATGCTTCCAAAACCTGCAAAGCGCCTCGCTCTCGCCGTACTCTGCCTGCTGCCCCTGACGGGCCGCGCCGCGCCCGATGCCGCCGCCATCCGCGAGGCGGTCGACGAGGCAATCAAGCCCCTGATGGCGCAGCACGACGTGCCCGGGATGGCGGTCGCCGTCACCGTCGACGATCAAGTCATGTTCTTCAATTACGGGGTGGCGTCGAAGGAGCCGCGGATTCCGGTCAGCGAACACACGCTGTTCGAACTCGGCTCGGTCAGCAAGACGTTCACCGCGACCCTGGCTTGCTACGCGCAAGGGCAGGGCAGGCTGTCCTTCGACGACCACCCCGGCAAATTCATGCCGCAGCTGAAGGGCAGCGCGGTCGATCGCGCCAGCCTGCTCGAACTCGGCGCCTACACGGCCGGCGGGCTGCCCCTGCAATTCCCGGACGAGGTCGAAAACGATGAGCAGATGCTGGCTTACTTCCGCGGCTGGGCGCCCGACGCGCCGCCCGGCGCCCAGCGCCGCTATTCGAACCCGAGCATCGGCCTGTTCGGCCACCTGACCGCGCGCGCGCTGCAATCCGGGTTTGCGGATGCCGTCGAAGGCCGGCTGTTCCCGGCGCTTGGCCTGAAGCACAGCCATATCCGAGTGCCGGCGGCCGCCATGCCCGACTATGCCTGGGGCTACAACAGCGCGAACAAGGCGGTGCGGGTCAATCCGGGCATGTTCGATGCGGAGGCCTATGGCATCAAGTCGAGCGCCGCCGACATGATCCGCTTCGTGCAGGCGAATATCGACCCGGGCCAGCTTGCGGAACCGATGCGCGAGGCGCTGGCCTGCACCCATACCGCCTATTACCGGATCGGCGACACCTTCCAGGGCCTCGGCTGGGAACAATACCGTGCCCCGGTCAGCCTGGCGCAGCTGCAGGCCGGGAATTCGGAAAAGATGAGCCGCGGCCTGAATCCAGCCACGCGCTTGCAGCCGCCGCAGGCGCCGGCACGCGGGACCTGGATCAACAAGACCGGCGCCACCGGCGGTTTTGGCGCCTATGTCCTGTTCGTGCCGGAGCAGCGGGTCGGCATCGTCATGCTGGCCAATAAAAACTACCCGATTCCGGCGCGGGTCGATGCGGCCCACGCCATCCTGCAGCAGCTGGTCAAATAAGCTTGTCGGGCGTGATCGGCAGGTCGCGGATGCGCTTGCCGGTCGCGTGATACACCGCGTTGGCGATCGCCGCGGCCACGCCGGTGATGCCGATCTCGCCGACACCCTTCGCCCCCAGCTCGTTGATATACGGGTCGTGTTCGTCGACCATGGTGATGTCGATGCTGCCGATATCCGCGTTGACCGGCACGTGGTAATCCGCCAGGTTGGCGTTCACCGCGCGGCCGACGCGCCAGTCCATCTCGGTCTTCTCCATCAGGCCCATGCCGAGGCCCCACACGATCCCGCCCATCAGCTGGCTGTGCGTGGTCTTGCGATTGATGACGGTACCGACGCCATACGCGGCGACGATGCGCGGCACCCGGATCGTGCCCAAATCCGGATCCACATGCACCTCGACGAAGACGGCGCCGAATGCCTGCATGCCGTAGCGCTTCTTTTCGTCGCCCTGGTTGGCCTCGGCGTCGGCGCTGACCGGCTGCCCGCCGGCGCGCGACACCACGGCCGTCATCGCGTCGCGCCGGGCCGGATCGGCTTTCGCGAACAGCCAGCCGTTCGCGGCATCGACGTCGTTTGCGTTCATGCCGTGCAGGTTCGAGGCGCTGTCGCCGAGTGCCGTGGCGATCAGCTTGTCGCGGGCGGCGCGCGCCGCCTGGTGGACGGCGGGGCCGACGCTGGCGACGGTCTGCGAGCCGCCGGATACCGGCGCTTCCGGCAAACGGGTGTCGCCGAGTTCGAAACGCACCCGCGACACGTCGACGCCCAGCGCATCGGCCGCGATCTGCGCCATCACGGTGTAGGTGCCGGTGCCGAGATCGTGGGTGCCGCTGCGCACCACCACCGAGCCGTCGGCATCGATCGTGGCGGAAGCCTTGGCGCCCTTGCGGTTGGCCGGATAGGAGGCGGTCGCCATGCCCCAGCCGACCAGGGTGCGGCCAGCGCGCATCGAGCCGGGCGCCGGCGTGCGGCGCGCCCAGCCGAAGCGCTCGGCGCCGATCCGGTAGCACTCACGCAGGGATTTGCTGGACCAGGGGATGTCCTTCTCCGGTTCCTTTTCCGCGTAATTCGTCAGGCGCAGCTGGACCGGATCGACCTTCAGCGCATACGCCAGCTCGTCCATCGCCGATTCGAGCGCGAAGCTGCCGCTCGACTCGCCCGGCGCCCGCATATAGGTCGGCACGCCGACGTTCAGGGTCGCCAGGCGCTGCGAGGTCTGCAGGCTCTCGCTTGCATAGGCTTTGCGGGTGACGGCCGTGCAGGGTTCGACGAAATCGTCGACGAAGGAGGTGCTCGACACCGTGTCGTGGCTCACCGCCAGCAGCTTGCCCTCGCTGCTGGCGCCGAGCCGCAGGCGCTGTTCGGTCAGCGGACGCGCGCCCACCGGGCCGTACATCTGGGTGCGTTCGAGCACCAGCTTGACCGGCACGCCGGCCATGCGCGAGGCCATCGCCGCCAGCATCACGTGCGACCAGGTCGAGCCCTTGCAGCCGAAGCCGCCGCCGACGAAGGGGCAGACCACGCGCACCTTTTCCGGGTCGATGCCGAAGGCCTGGGCAGCGGTGCGGCGCACGCCCGACACGTTCTGGGTCGCGTCGTACAGGGTCAGCCCGTCGCCGTCCCAGGCGGCGATGGTCGCGTGGGGTTCGAGCGGGTTGTGGTTTTCCATCGGCGTGGTGTACAGCAGGTCCAGCTTCTGCGCCGCGCGTTCCATGCTGCGGGCGACGTTGCCGCGGCCCGTGTCGGAGGGACGCTCGGGCTGCGGCTCGGGGCGGCGCAGCTTCAGCTTCGCCTTCTGGAAATCGAGCTGGGCCGGCTGCGTCGCATAGCGCACCTGAAGGCGTCGGGCGGCGTCGCGCGCGTGCTCGAAGGTGTCGGCCACCACCACCGCGACCGGCTGGGCGTTGTACTCGACGCGGTCGTCCTGCAGCAGCGACATCTTGGGATTCGGTGGCTGCTGTTTCTGGTTCGGCTTCGACTGCTCCTTGCCGCCGCTGCCGCCGGTCTTCCCTTCCGCGTTCTGCTTCGGCAGCTTGAGGGCGTTCTGGTGCGTCATCACCAGCATCACGCCGGGCATGCGTTTGATGGAGGCCACGTCGATGGCGGCGATGCGGCCTTTGGGCACGGTCGACAGCACCAGCATGCCGTAGGCCAGATGCGGGATCTTGTGTTCGGCCGAGTAGGTGGCCTGGCCGGTGACCTTGAGCCGCCCGTCCGCGCGGTTGATGCCTTGTCCGATGGCGCTCATGCGCGACCTCCCGTGGTTTCGTGGGCTTCGCGCAGTGCGCGCACGACGGCGCGTTCGGCGAGTCTGATCTTGTAGCCGTTGTCCTTGAAGGCCTGGGCGCCGTCGAGCAGCATCCGCGCCGCCTGGGCCGAACGCGCATCGTCGAGCGGCTGGCCGGCCAGCAGCGCTTCCGCCGCCGGCACCCGCCAGGGTTTATGGGCGACACCGCCGAGGGCGATGCGGGCCTGGCGCACCACGTTTCCGTCCATGTCCAGCGCCGCCGCGGCCGAGACCAGCGCGAAGGCGTAGCTGTTCCGCTCCCTTACCTTCAGGTAGTGGGTATGGCGCGAAAAGCCGGAGGGCGGCAGGTCGACCGCCGTGATCAGCTCCGTCGGCTGGAGAATGGTGTCGACCTGCGGCATGGTGCCGGGCAGGCGGTGGAAGTCGCCGATCGGGATGCTGCGCTCGCCCTTCGGGCCGCTCACCTGGACCACCGCATCGAGCGCGGCCAGGGCCACGTTCATGTCGGACGGGTTCACGGCAATGCAGGCGCTGCTGGCGCCGAGGATCGCGTGCATGCGGTTGACGCCCTCGCGCGCGCCGCAGCCGCTGCCGGGCGCGCGCTTGTTACACATGGCGAAGGCGGTGTCCATGAAATAGGGGCAGCGGGTGCGCTGCAGCAGGTTGCCGCCGATCGTCGCCATGTTCCGCAGTTGGGGAGACGCGCCGGCCAGCAGGGCCTGGGTCAGCAGCGGATAACGGCTGCGTACGAGCGGATGGTTGGCGGTATCGCTGTTGCGGGCGAGTGCGCCGATGCGCAGGCCGCCGTTCGGCAGTTCGACGATGCGATCGAGGCCGATGTGGTTGATGTCGACGAGCCGCAGCGGCTGTTCGACGTCGCCTTTCATGAGGTCCAGCAGGTTGGTGCCGCCGCCGATGAATTTCGTGTGCGGCTGCTGGATCAGGCGGAGGGCGGCGGCCGGGTCGGCGGCCTGCTCGAAGTCGATGGCGCGCATGCTGGCTCCTAGGTCCTGGTCTGCGCCGAGGCAGCCTGGATGGCGGTGACGATGTTGTTGTAGGCGCCGCAGCGGCACAGATTCCCGCTCATGCGTTCGCGGATCTCGGGATCGGTGAAGGCGACCGTCTGTTCGCGCACGTTCGGGGTGACGGCGCTGGCGGTGCCGGCTTTCATCTCGGCGATGCAGGCGACGGCCGAACAGATCTGGCCCGGCGTGCAGTAGCCGCACTGAAAGGCGTCGTGTTCGATGAAGGCAGACTGGATCGCCGCCAACTGATCGCCCTGGGCGATGCCTTCGATGGTCGTGATCTTCGCGCCCTGGTGCATGACCGCCAGGGTCAGGCAGGAATTGATGCGGCGGCCGTCGACGAGGACGGTGCAGGCGCCGCACTGGCCGCGGTCGCAGCCCTTCTTGGTGCCGGTCAGCTGCAGGACTTCGCGCAGGGCGTCGAGCAGGGTAACGCGCGGTTCGAGCGTGAGCTGGTGGTCGGCGCCGTTGATGTTCAGCGTCAGCGGGCGGGGCGGGACGACGGCGACCGCGGCTGGGCTGGCAGCGGCTGGCGCCGCCGTTGCGGACGAGATCGGCAACCGGGTCGCACCGGCGACGATCAATGCGGACTGCATGAAGCCGCGGCGGGCGGTATCCACTGCCGCTTCGGCTGCAGCTTGGCTTGGCTGGTCGGACATCGGGGGCTTTCGATGGAGGCTTAATCGTTCATTATCTGCCCCTGCCAAAGCGCTTCCGTTAGGCCGCACACATAGCTGCGAGCGTTTGCGCGAAAAAAGTGAGGTAGGGCTCTTGCGGACGAGCCCAGCAGTTTGCTATAGTGCGCGTCCTGCTTCGGCAGCGCACGAAAAGTTTAACTGAATCAACTAGTTAAGCTTGTCAAAAGGCTCATGCCGAGTGCGTTGCAGAAAAACGAGGGGTTGACGAGTTAAGCGAAACACTGCATAATCTCATTCCTCTGCT
>CAJYXO010000048.1 GCA_913778765.1 uncultured Massilia sp.
GCAAATTCCGGTATAGGCAGATTCCGGTCTAGGCAGCCTCCGCCTGGCGCAGCGGCCGGGCGGCCAGCTGTTCGGGCGTCGAGTAGATGGTGATGCCCTGCTCCGCCAGCGCCTGCAGGTGATCGAAGAAGCCGCGCGCCGGGATGAACCAGGCCTCGGCCTCGCCCACCTTGCCGTTCACGCGCAGGCCGGCGTGCTCGAACTCGGCGCGGAAATAATCGCGGAGGTCTTCGCGCGCGGCGTAATCGATGCGCCGTCCCGCCACCATCGGCGCGAACGGCCGCACCGGCACCTGGCACGGCTTGCCGTCCTTGTCCAGGCACGGCAGGCGGTAGCCGCCCTCTTCCCAGATCGGCTCCGGAAAGCGCTCGCCCATCGCATCTTCGAGCACGTGATAGAAGGTGACCGGTCCCATCGACACGCCCAGCCCCAGCACCTTGGCGCCCTCGAGGCCGACGAAACGCTGCCAGGGAGAGCCTTCGCCGAAGATCGACGGCGCCAGGTGGTGCGCTTCGGTGAGATAAGCCGCGTGGCGGCCCCAGCTCGATACCGAATGGGTCGGGTGCACGCTGCGGTGGCTTGCCGCTTCGCGCAGGAAGGTTTCCGGCAGCCGGCCCATGTTGGTGCCATGGCTGCGCGGATCGAAGACATAGCCTTCCATCTCGCAGGTGGCCCTGACGGTGCCGCCCGGCAGATAATAGGTCGGCACCAGCAGCGTGCCTTCGGGGCCCACCGCATCCTGCAGGGCCTGGATCACGCTCGAGGCGCCGCCTTCCACATAGCCCAGGCTTTTCAGCGAGGAATGGAGGAAGACGGCATCGCCCTGCCGGATGCCCAGCCGCGCCAGGTCCCGCGCCATCTCGGCGCGGGTCACGTGGCGGCCGGACTGGCGCAGCTGGCGCGCGCTGCGGCGGCGGCGCAGGTTTTCCAGGACCGCCTTGACGCTGCGCTTGAGGGGCTTAAGCATCGGCGGTGAGTTCCAGTTCCAGCAGGTTGGCGTCGATGCAGAACTTGGCCGCCCAGTTCAGGTACTGCCACTGGCCGTATTCGCCGTCCACCGGGAAGGAACCCTTGATGCCGCCGGCCATGCCGGCCTCGCCTTCGAAGCGCACGCTGCGGCGCACATAGGCGGTCAGCTTGCGGCCGGCCACGAGGAAGGACTGCTGGCCGGTCAGGCGGTACAGCAGGAACAGGCAATGCGCGATCTGCACCGAGCCGGTCAGGCAGACGAACTTGCCGCCGGGGCGGAAGTGACGGTCCAGGCGGCCGGCCAGGTAGCCGTCCGCGCCGATCGCTTCGGCCAGGCTGATGCCGGTGCGGACGGCGGCCTGCAGCAGGTCGGCGCGGCCGGACAGGAGATGGCCTTCCAGCACGCCGCGCAGGACGTAGCCGATGGTGTGGGTCAGCGGCCGCTCGGGGTCGGTCAGGCAGTTCGAGGCGAACCAGCCGTTCGGCTGCTGCTTGCCGACCGCCCAGTCGACCTGGCGCAGGCCGGCATCGCCGTAGCCGTGGCCTGGCGCGACGCGCTCGGCTTCGAACAGGCCCCAGGACACGTGGGTTTCATAGGCTTTCTCGCCCGGCTTGGCGAAGGGCGTCGGGTACTTGCGCCAGCAGCCGTCCGCGTCCAGGCTGTCGCGCAGCCAGGCGGCGGCGCGGTGCATCGCGTCCAGATAGGCTGCATCCCGGTATTCGGCAGCGCCGGCGGCCAGCCCGAGCAGGATCTGGCCGGTGTTGAAGGTGACCGGCACCTTCGGCGTCGCGTCGATCTTGCCGCCCTGGAAGCCGCCTTCCTCGAACTGGATCGCCACGCACCAGTCCAGCATGCGGCGCGCACGCGCGTGCAGCAAGGGATCCTTGTTGCGGCCGGCCAGCGCGATGACGGTCGGGATGATGTAGCCGGTGGTCTCCGGATAGGACGTCGACCAGCCCTTTTGCAGGCTGAAGTCGCGCGCCACGCCGCCATCGTGCGAGGCCGAATGGTCCTGGGCCGCGCACAGCCAGGCGGTGCAGGCCGCGATGACGGCTTCCGGGCCGGGGTCGGCAGCCGGCAGGCCGCGCTTGTCGATGGCCAGCTCGGCCTTCGCGAGTTCGGTCAGCTGTGGCTGGCTGAAAGCGTTTTTCAGGTTTTTTAATTGTTGTAGCACGGCGTATCCTGGTTTTGGGAAGTAAAGCGCCGTCCACCCGGCGTGGGCGGCGGCGCTTCTTGTAGTCGTTAATTATTTGCTTATAAATAAATCATCGCAGTCCTGTCCGCCGGTGTCAATATCGGGCGGCCGGCGCTGCCGCGCTTACAACAGTCCACGGTCCTACAGCCTTGCGCAGCGTGCGCCGACAGCCAGGCGAGGCTGGACAGGCGAACATCGCCGATCATGCCAAAGGAGTTTGTATGAGCACACGCGAAAACACGAACGGCGCCTCGCCCACGCTGGGTGTCGGCGGTCCGACCAGCGGTGAAGCCGGTTCCACCCTCACCCACGAAACGATGGCCGAGACCGGCGGCAGCGGCGGTGTGGCATTGACCAAGCCGCGCAAGGAAGAAACCGACGCGGCGACGCAGCCCGGCGAGTCCACGAAGAACCAGGGCGACGCCCCGCAGCATGCGGCGGACGGCGCAGCAGCGCAGGAAGGCGCCGGCACCGCGGCCACCGCCACGGGACCGGGCGCGCAGGATACGCGCAGCCGGCAGGCCGGCGTGCAGCCGACCGGGTTGGGCACGCCGGAAACCGGCGGCAACCAGTCCGAACGGGACCTGGCGCCGCCGCGCAATACCTGAAAAACGCGTTTACACGTTCGCGTCCATCGCCACGCAGGCTTCCGCGCAACGCCGGCAAGCCTGCGCGCAGGCCTGGCAATGGTCCATCTTGTGCTTGCCGCACTCGTCGGCGCAAGCCGTGCACAAGGCTGCGCACAGCCGGCACAGTTGGGCCGCGAATTCGCTGCCGCGCGCCATGTAACCCGCGGCCATCCTGCAGATCGCCGCGCAATCCATGTCGAGCGCAATGCAGCGCGCCATCATCTTAACGTCGTCTTCCTGCAGGCAGGCGGTGGAACAGTTGTCGCAGGCGTCTGCGCAGGCGTTGCAGGCGTCGATACAGGCCTGGTACTCGGGATGCTGAAAACTAGCCATTGCTTCCTCCATCGTCAGGTGAAGGGTTCAGCCTAACACGCGACGAGAAAAGGATTCGTACGAATGAATCGTTGACTCAGCGGGCCGCGCCCTGCCCCTTCACCACCGCGCCGCCCTTCATGACGAACTGGATGCGGGTGAGTTCCGCCGGATCCTTCAGCGGATCGCCGCCCACGGCCACCAGGTCCGCGTACTTGCCCGGCGAGACCGAGCCGATGCGGTCCTTCCAGCCGAGCAGGTCGGCGGCGTTGATGGTAGCGGCCTGGATCGCCTGCATCGGCGTCATGCCGTACTGGACCATGTAGCGGAACTGGCGCGCGTTGTCCCCGTGCGGGTAGACGCCGGCGTCGGTGCCGAATGCCATCTTGACGCCGCCCTTGAAGGCCTTGCGGAAGTTGTCGCGCTGGAGCTGGCCCAGGGCGCGTTCCTTGTCGAGCGATTCCTGCAGCATGCCGGCCTTGGCGCCTTCCTGCAGGATGTAGTCGTCGTTGTAGATGTCCATCACGAAGTAGGTGCCCTTCTCGCGCGCCAGGCGGATGCCTTCGTCGTCGACCAGGCTCGCGTGCTCGACCGAGTCGACGCCGGCCAGGATGGCGTCGCGGATGCTGCTGGCGCCGTGCGCGTGGGCGGCCACGCGGCGCCCCAGCTTGTGCGCTTCTTCGACGATGGCCTTCATCTCTTCCAGTGTGAACTGCTGGGCGCCGGGCTCGTCGCCCTTGGACAGCACGCCGCCCGAGGCGCAGATCTTGATGGTGTCGGCGCCGTACTTGGCCATCTCGCGCACCTTGGCGCGCGCCGCCCACGGGCCGTCGGCGACGCCGCCGTCGACGTAGTGGAAGTCGTGCGGCAGCAGGTTGTTGTCGCAGTGGCCGCCCTGGATCCCGATCGCGTAGCCGGCCACGCGCATGCGCGGGCCCGGCAGCTCGCCGTCGTTGATGGCGTCGCGCAGGGCGACGTCGCCGAAGCCGCTGGCGCCGACGTTGCGCACGGTGGTGAAGCCGGCTTCCAGCGTCACCCTGGCCGAGTGGGCGCCGTACATGGCGGCGCGGATGTCGGACACGCCCAGCGATGTATAGCCATGCTGGTGCGGATCGCCGGTCAGGTGGGTGTGGGCGTCGACCAGGCCCGGCAGCACGGTGGCGCCCGACAAATCGACGATGGTGGCGCCGGCCGGCACGCTGACGCTGCCGGCGGGGCCGACCGCGGTGATGCGCTCGCCCGTGATCAGGATGGTCTGGTTCTCCAGCACCCGGCCGGCGAGCGTGTCGACCAGCTTGCCGGCGCGGACCGCCGTGATCCGCGGCGCGGCCGCGGTCGAGACGGCGCCGGATTCGGCGTGGAGGGAAGCGGCAAGGCTCAGCAGCGCCAGCGCGGCGGCGATCGGTTTCAGGGTCATGGTCGGACGGGTTCGAGGGTGGACGGCGCGGCCAGCCTGTGCCAGCTGCGCCAGGAAACGAGGGCGTTGATCCAGAAGCCGGCATACAGCACGGCGGTCAGGTGCAGGCCGCGGCTGAAGTACAGCGGCGTGGCGATGGTGTTCACGAGCAGCCAGAAGCCCCAGTTCTCGACGCGGCGCTGCATCATCAGGAGCTGGCCGATGACGCTGAACACGAGGACGGCGGAATCCGGAAAAGGCGCGTAGGCGCTCGTGAAGTGGTGCAGCATGGCGCCATAGGCGGCGGTGGCGGCCGCGCCGAGCGGCACGATCCACAGCAGGCTGGGAAGGCCGGCGTGCGACACCGGCAGCGGCTCGCCTTCGCGGCCGCGCAGCCATTTCCACCAGCCGAGCAGGCCGGTGACGATGAAGAAGCCCTGCAGCGCGACGTCGGCGTACAGGCGGCTCTGCGTGAACAGCAGGCCGAACAGCGCGCAACCGACCACGCCGGTCCACCAGGTGTGGACGTTGTTGCGGCCGGCCAGCACGATGGCCAGCGCCGTGAACACGTTGGCCGCCAGTTCCAGCGGCGCGGTGGCCTCGATCGCCGCCACCACGCCGGCCGCGAATTCCAGCGCGCCGCTCATGGCGTCCGGCCCTGCCCTTGCTGCACCATGCACCGCTCCTTCGACGAGAAGCGGCTACTGTACGTCAGCCGGGCCGATTATTGCAAGAGAGGAATGGTTTCACTCGAGGCGGATGGTCTTGTGCTCGCTGTCGAGGTCAGGCTTGTCGCCGGTGATCGCCGCCTTGGCCATCGCGAAGATGCGCACCATCTTGCTGTCGTTCGAGTCCCAGTATTCGGCCGAATGCGGGTCGACGCGGATCAGCACCACGTGCTCGTCTTCGGGGCCGGCCGGGAACCAGGCCTGCACGCCGGCGTTCCACATGGCGCGGATGCGTTCGCGGTCGACCACGCGCTCGGCGGTGCCGCTGACGGACACGTACAGGCTGTCGTCGTTGTCGGCGAAACCGAGGTTGACCTGCGGCCGGTGGGCGATGCACTCCCACAGCGAAGTCAGGGTCGAGGTATAGAACCAGATGCCGCCTTCGTCGTCGACCTGCTGCTGGGTCATCGGCTGGCTCAGCAGGTGGCCGTGCGGGTCCTGCCAGGTGAACATCGGGAAGCGTACGTGCTTGACTTTCTCGGCCAGCTTGGCCACTTCGGAAGCGTGGTGGGTGCTCATGGACAATCCTCTGGATGCTTGATGGAGGGAGCATCTTAGCGGCGGCCGCGCCACGCGTCGGTGCGCCGGCGAACACCGACCGACAGGTTTTTTGAGGCCAGTCAACCATGCCGGAAAGCGCGGAAAGTCGGCGTTTGGGCGGCAATATAATTTAGTTTTCCCCGCGCCGCCAACCTGCCTGGAGCAGCCGCGAGATGAATCCCACCCACCGCCAAGCGCAGTCGCTTCCGGACCTGGCCGGCCTGGGCGCGGAACGTCCCATCGATGTTCCCGCCGCCGGCGCCGTCGCGGACGCCGGCGCGCGCATGCGGCTGGTGGTGCACCTCGTCGAAGCGCTCGACAGCGCCTGGATGGAAAGCGGCCTGCTCAATCTGATCCGCCATATGCCGGGCGAGCGCTACCGCCACGCCATCGTGTGCCGTCGCGGCCACGGCGACCACGAAGCCGGGCTGCGCGAAGAGGGCGTCGACATCGTCAACCTGCGCCTCCGGGAGGACGAGCCACTGCGAGGCGCCCTGCGCGGGCTGCGGCACTGGCTGCGGCTGTACCGCGTGCTGCGCATCCTGCAGCCCGACCTGGTCCACACCCGCGACCGCGCCGGCCTGCCGGCCCAGCTGGTGGCGGCACTGGCCGGCGTGCGTTTTCGCGTGCACGCCGAGCACGGCCGCGAGCCGGCGGGCGCCGGCGGCGAGGCGCTGCACCGCCTGCTGCGGCCGCTGGTCGACCATTTCATCGCCGTCAGCGGCGAACGCGCGCAGTGGCTGGTCGATGCCGTCGGCGCCGAGCCGGCGCGCGTGACCCGGATCGCCAGCGGTGTCGACAGCGTACAGTTCCATCCGCGCCTGGGGCCGGCCGCGGCGGTAGGCCCGCCCGGCTTCATGCACGACGGCGTGTTTGTGATCGGCAGCGCCGGCAGGATGGTCGACGCCGCCGGCCATGTTTGCCTGGTCGACGCCTTCCTGCGCCTGATCGCCTCGCCCCATCCCGCGCACCAGCGCCTGCGCCTGCTGATCGTCGGCGAGGGGCCGGCGCGGGCCGAATGCCAGGCAATGCTGAACCGTGCTGGCGCTTCCGCGCGCGCCTGGCTGCCGGGCGCCCGCGCGGACACGCCGCAGCTGTTGCGGGCGATGGACCTGTTCGTGCTGCCCTCGCTGGTCGAAGACCGCTCCAACGCCATCCTCGAAGCGATGGCCAGCGGCCTGCCGGTGGTGGCGACGGAGGTCGGCGGCGCCGCCGAACTGGTGCATCCCGGCTTCACCGGCATCCTGGTGCCGCCGACCTCCGCCGAACTGCTGGCGGCGGCCATCTCCGATTATTGCCGCATCCCCGAAATGGCGGCGCGCCATGGCGCCCGTGCGCGCAGCCAGGTGATCGCCCGCCACAGCATGCCGGCCATGGCGCGCGACTACCTGGCGGTCTACGATGCGCTCACCGGGGCCGACCTCGGCGCCGACGCCGCCGCCGGCACGCCGCCGCGCAAGGCTGCCTGAGCGGACAGTGCCATGCGCGTCCTGCACCTGCTCGACCATGCCGCGCCACGCCGCAGCGACTACAGCCGCCGGGCCCAGGCCCTGCTGCAGGGCTTGCGCAGCCAGGGCGTCCAGACCGTGCACCTGACGGCGCCCGGCGATGCGCCCCATGCTGCGTCGGCCAACGCCGGCGCTGCCGGCGGCTGGCACGTGTACCGCACCCATATGCCGGCCTGCGCGGAGCGGCTTGGACCGCTGCTGAACACGGCGGCGCGCACCACAGCGTTGGCCCTGCGCCTGCGCCAGGTGGCGCGGCTGACGCGGCCGGACCTGATCCACGTGCACCTGCCGACCTGGCATGCGCTGGCGGCCGTCCCCGTCGCCAGGCTGGCGCAGGTGCCGCTGGTGGTGGAGGCGGACCGCCGTGCGGCGGCCGCCCCGCCATCGGCGCTCCAGGGCTGGATGGCGCGCCACGCGCTCGGCCGCGCCCAGGTGATCGCCGCCGGCACCGCCCAGGTGCGGGCGTCGTTGCGTGCGGACGGCGTCGGCGGCAGGCGGATCGCCGTGATCCCGCCGGCGCCGGACCTGCCTGCCTGCCGCCAACCGGCCGCGCTGCGCCCGGGCCTGGCGCCCGCTGGCCTGGACGGCGCGCCGCTGCTCGCTTACGCCGGCGGCCTCGCGGCCGAGGACGGCATCGAACTGCTGCTGGGCGCGTTGGCGATCCTGCGGCGCCGCTGGCCGGCGCTGCGCCTGCTGGTGGCCGGCGGCGACGCCGACGACGCCCTGGCGGAGCGGCTCGGCGCCCTGGGACTGGGCGGCTACGCGGCCTTCACGGGCGCACTCAGCTACCGGCGCGCGGCGGACCTGCTGCCGCGTGCGGATATCGCCGTGTTCCCGGCAATGCAGGCCGCCGGCATGCTGGCGCCGTCGCGCCATTTGCTGAATGCGATGGCCCAGGGCTGCGCCATCGTCGCCTCCGACATCGCCTGCCACCGCGAGCTGCTGGTGCACGGCCACAGCGGCATGCTGTTCCGCGCCGGCAGCCGCGGCGGCCTCGTGGAGGCGATCCAGGGCCTGCTGGCCGAGCCGCGCCGCCTGGCGGCCCTCGGCGCCGAGGCGGCGGCCTTCGTCGGCAGCCGGCGCAGCTGGAGCGCCACGGCCGCGCGCTATCGTTGCCTGTACGAGCGCGTGCTGGCCGACAGCCGGCGCCGGCGATCGTGAGCGGCGATTTATTGTGACGCATCACGACGAGAGGCGCCCGCAGCGCCGCACCAAATCGTCTATAGTGATGCCTCCTTACAAATCCGAGTCTCCTATACAGACATGAAGTACGACGTCGTCATCGTCGGCAGCGGCCTGGCCGGCCTCTCCGTCGCCCTGCACCTGGCGCAAACCCGCAAAGTGGCCATCATCTCGAAACGCGAACTGCTCGACGGCGCCAGCAACTGGGCCCAGGGCGGTATCGCCGCCGTCCTCGATTCCGGCGACAGCCACGACCAGCACATCGCCGACACCCTGGTGGCCGGCGCCGGCCTGTGCGACGAGGCCGCGACGCGCTTCATCGTCGAACATGGCCGCGAAGCGATCGAATGGCTGATCGAACAAGGCGTGCCCTTCACCCGCGACGAGACCGCGGAGCTCGGCTTCCACCTGACCCGCGAGGGCGGCCACAGCCAGCGCCGCATCATCCACGCCGCCGACGCCACCGGTCACGCGGTGCAGGTCACGCTGGAGCAGAAGGTGCGCGCGCATCCGAACATCGCACTGTTCGAGCACCACTGCGCGATCGACGTCATCACCTCCGACAAGCTGACCCCGAACGGCGTGCACGGCGGCGCCCCGAGCCTGGTCGGCCAGCCGCGCTGCCACGGCCTGTACGTGCAGGACGAACAAAGCGGCAAGGTGCTGACCTTCGAAGCCGAGCACACCGTGCTGGCCACCGGCGGCGCTGGCAAGGTCTATTTGTATACAACCAACCCGGACACGGCCACCGGCGACGGCATCGCGATGGCCTGGCGCGCCGGTTGCCGGGTGTCGAACATGGAATTCATCCAGTTCCACCCGACCTGTTTGTACCACCCTTACGCGAAATCCTTCCTGATCAGCGAAGCGGTGCGCGGCGAAGGCGGCCTCCTGAAACTGCCGCCGGAAGCTGGCACGGCGGCCGGCACCCGCTTCATGCCGGCCCACGACGAGCGCGGCGAACTGGCCCCGCGCGACGTGGTGGCACGCGCCATCGACTTCGAGATGAAGAAACGCGGCCTCGATTACGTCCACCTGGACATTTCGCACCAGCCGCCCGAATTCATCCAGGAGCACTTCCCCACCATTTACGCGCGCTGCCTGGAGCTGGGCATCGACATCACGAAGCAGCCGATCCCGGTGGTGCCGGCCGTGCACTTCACCTGCGGCGGCGTGGTGACCGACCTGGCCGGCCGCACCGACATCCCCGGCCTGTACGCGGTCGGCGAGACCGCCTACACCGGCCTGCACGGCGCGAACCGCCTGGCCAGCAATTCGCTGCTGGAATGCCTGGTGGTCGGCCGCGCCTGCGCGCAACAGATCGCGGCGGCGCCCGGCGTCGACCTGCCGGCCCTGCCGGCCTGGGACGAAAGCCGCGTCACCAACGCCGACGAAGAGGTGGTCATCGCCCACAACTGGGACGAACTGCGCCGCTTCATGTGGAATTACGTCGGCATCGTGCGCACCACCAAGCGTCTCGAACGCGCCCACCACCGCATCCGTCTGCTCAAGGAAGAGATCGACGAGTACTACCGCAACTTCCGCGTCACCAACGACCTGCTGGAACTGCGCAACCTGGTCGAAGTGGCGGACCTGATCGTGCGCAGCGCGCTGTCGCGGCGCGAGAGCCGCGGGCTGCATTATTCCCGGGATTATCCGGATACCTTGCCGAAGGCGCTGCCGAGCGTGCTGACGCCGCACCGTCGTTAACGTCGTCCCCGCGCAGGCGAGGACCCAGGTTCGTCGCCGGCTGTCGGCAAGGAAGGCAGCCACTCATGCAAACTTGGGTTCCCGCCTGCGCGGGAACGACGGCAATACGCCGCAGATCCTCGCATCATTCCATGAACCAGAAACTCACCCCCTCCACCATCTTTCTGCTGACGATCCCGCCGCTGCTGTGGGCCGGCAACGCCATCGTCGGCCGCCTGGTGCGCGAGGCGGTGCCGCCGATGACGCTGAACCTGCTGCGCTGGGCCCTCGCCTTGCTGATCCTGCTGGCGCTGGGGTACAAGGGGCTGAAGCCCGGCAGCGGCATCCTGAAAAACTGGAAGCGCTACGCCCTGCTGGGCCTGGCAGGCATCGGCCTGTACAACTCCTTCCAGTATCTGGCCCTGCAAACCTCGACACCGATCAACGTCACCCTCGTTGCGTCCGGCATGCCAGTCTGGATGATGCTGGTTGGCCGGCTGTTTTTCGGCGTCGCGGTGAAGCAGCGCCAGGTTGCCGGCGCGGTCCTGTCGATTGTCGGGGTGCTGGTGGTGCTGTGCCGGGGCGATGCCGGCCAGCTGCTGGCCCTGCGCCTCGTTACCGGCGATTTCTACATGATCCTGGCGACCATCGCCTGGTCCTTCTACAGCTGGATGCTGCTGCAGTCGAAGGACGAGCCGGCATTGCGCGCCGACTGGGCCGCCTTCCTGGCGACCCAGGTCATGTATGGCCTGCTGTGGTCGGCAGCCTTCAGCGGCATCGAATGGAGCGTCGGCGCGCCGGCCATCGCCTGGAGCGGCAAGCTGGCGGCCGCGCTGCTGTTCGTCGCGGCGGGTCCGGCAGTACTGGCCTACGCGCTGTGGGGCGCCGGCATCCGCCGCGCCGGCCCCGGCACCGGCGCCTTTTTCGTCAACCTGACCCCGCTGTTCGCGGCGCTGCTGTCGTCCGCCTTCCTCGGCGAGCCGCCGCACGCCTACCATGCGCTGGCGTTTGCGCTGATTGTCGGCGGCATCGTCGTTTCCAGCCGACGCTGAGCTTTCCCTGATGCGCGCGCATCCCGCGAGCAAGGTGTTACGATCTCATGGGAAGACGCAGAACGAGGAAACACGACCATGGCTGAAGGCCATACCGACCATGACCATGCGGCGCACGATCATGCGGCAAAGCTGGCGGAATTCCTGGACCGGCATCCACGCGCGCTGGTGCTGACCGGCGCCGGGCTGTCGACCGCCTCCGGCATTCCCGATTACCGCGACCGCGACGGCGCCCGGCGCGGCCGTCCTCCCATCCACGGGCCGGACTTCCGCAAGTACGAGCACGTCCAGAAACGTTACTGGGCGCGCAGCATGATCGGCTGGCCGGTGCTGTCGCGCGCGCGGCCGAACGACGGCCACCGCGCCATCGCCGCGCTGGAGAAGATCGGCCGCATCGGCTCGGTGCTGACCCAGAACGTCGATGGCCTGCACGGCCAGGCCGGCAGCCACAGCGTGCTGGAACTGCACGGCAACATCCACTCCGTGGTCTGCCTGGACTGTTCGGCGCTGTTTCCGCGCGCCTTCGTGCAGGGCCAGCTGGCGGACGCCAACCCGCACATGCTGCAGCTCGACGCCACGCCGCTGCCGGACGGCGACGCCTCGGTCGAGCCGGCCGAACTGGCCGAATTCCGGCTGCCGCACTGCGTCTGCTGCGCCGGGACGCTGATGCCGAACGTCGTGTTTTTCGGCGATAACGTGCCGCCGGCGCGCACCGCCATCGCCCTCGACCAGATGGAGCGCGCCGACGCCCTGCTGGTGGTGGGCTCCTCGCTGATGGTCTACTCGGGCTTTCGCTTCTGCCGCATGGCCCAGGCCAGCGGCAAGCCGATCGCCGCCATCAACCTCGGCCGCACGCGCGCCGATGACCTGCTCGACATCAAAATCGAAGAATCCAGCGAGCGCGTATTGCCGCTCGTGGTCGAGCGCCTCGAACGGGCGGATCCTGAAAGAGTCACACCAACCATTCAACTCGACGGGGGAACATTGTGACGAACAACATCAAGGGCTGGCAGATCGGGGCCGCCGCGGCCGGTCTCGGGCTGGCCGCTTCTTTTTTTTACGTCCGTAAAAAATCCGCGCAGGCCGAGGCCGAGCATCCGCCCCGGGGCCGCTTCGTGACGGCCGACGGCGTGCGCCTGCATTATATCGAGCGCGGCGAAGGGCCGGTGCTGGTCCTCCTGCACGGCAATGGCGTGTACGCCGACGACTTCGACCACAGCGGCCTGCTGGACGCCGCGGCCCAGCGCTACCGCGTGATCGCCTTCGACCGGCCCGGCTTCGGCTACAGCGAGCGGCCGCGCAACAGGGTCTGGACGCCGCAAGCGCAGGCGCGCCTGCTGCGCCATGCACTGCAGGAACTGGATGTCGATTCCGCCATCGTGCTGGGCCATTCCTGGGGCACGCTGGTCGCGCTGTCGATGGCGCTGGAGGCGCCGGATTTCGTGCGCGGCCTGGTGCTGCTGTCGGGCTACTACTATCCGAGCCTGCGCGCCGACGTCCTGGCCTCGACGCCGGCCATCCCCGTCATCGGCGACCTGATGCGCTACACGGTGTCGCCGCTGGTCGGGCGGATGATGTGGCGGCCGATCGCCAGGCGCGCCTTCGCGCCGATGGAGGTCGACGCCCGCTTCCGCGCGCTGCCGGTCTGGATGATGCTGCGGCCCAAGCAGCTGCGCGCCAGCGCCGCCGAAGCGGCGATGATGGTGCCGTCCGCGATGGCGCTGGCCAAGCGCTACACCGAACTGAAGGTGCCGGCCGTGATCGTGTCCGGCACCCAGGACCTGGTGGTCGACTGTGGCCACAATTCCGAGCGCCTGAACGAGCGGATCCCGGACAGCGAACTGCAGCTGCAGCCGGGCGTCGGCCACATGACGCATTATGCGCATCCGGAACAGGCGATGGCGGCGGTCGACGCGATCGCGGCGCGGGTGGGCGAGCCGGTGTTGCGGCGCAGCCCGCAGGCGGAGGCGATGGCGGCGGCCAGCAACAGCGGGGTCTGAGCGGCAAGGAGGCGCGCACGGCGCAATGCGACGATGGTCGCACTTGCCGCCGGCCGCCGGCGCGGCGCCGGCTTCAGCCGACGATACGCAGCGAGTAGTCCGTCGCCTTCACATCCTTGGTCAGGCTGCCGATCGAGATCCGGTCGACGCCGGTCTCGGCGATCGCCCTCACTGTCTGCATATTGATGCCGCCGGAGGCTTCCAGCAGCGCGCGGCCGTCGTTGATGCGCACGGCTTCACGCATCATGTCCAGGTCGAAGTTATCCAGCAGCACCGACACCGCGTCTGCCGCCAGCGCTTCCTGGAGCTCGGCGATCGATTCGACCTCGACCTGGATCGTCACGCCGGCATGCAGCGCCGCTGCAGCGTTCAGCGCCGCGGTGATGCCGCCGGCCGCGGCGATGTGGTTTTCCTTGATCAGGATGCCGTCGTACAGCGCCATGCGCTGGTTCGCGCCGCCGCCGACGCGGACCGCGTACTTCTGCGCCTGGCGCAGGCCCGGCAGGGTCTTGCGGGTGTCGAGGATCCGGGCGCGGGTGCCGGCCACCACGTCCACATAGGTGCGGGTGGCGCTGGCGACGCCGGACAGCAGTTGCAGGAAGTTCAGCGCCGAGCGCTCGGCCGTCAGCAGCGAACGCGGCGAGCCTTCGATGGTGCAGACGACGGAATCGGCAGCCATGACATCGCCCTCGGCGTATTGCCAGTCGATCCCGATGTCCTGGTCGACCGCCAGCATGATGCCCTCGAACCATGGCGCGCCGCACAGCACGGCCTGTTCGCGGACGATCACGCGGGCTTTCGCGCGCGGCGCTTCCGGCACCAGCTTGCCGGTCAGGTCGCCGGTGCCGACGTCTTCCAGCAGCGCGGCCAGCAGGTTCTGCTCGAAGGCGGCCTGCAGTTTCTCGTCGAAAGCGCCTTCGTCGGCGTGGGGATTGCGTAAGGTCGTCATGCGGGTCCGATCCCTTTGAACAGTTGGCCTTCCTGCTCCAGCGGACCGGTCGGCAGGGCCTTGGCTTTCTTCGCGGCCGCGAAATCCAGCATGCGGTCGATGGCAAGCCTGGCCTGGCGGCCGATGTCCGGGTCGACGTGGATCTCGTTGCGGCCGTCCGTGGCCTCGAGCACATTGGCCAGGTTGACCAGGCCGTTCATCGCCATCCACGGGCAGTGGGCGCAGCTCTTGCAGGTCGCGCCGTTGCCGGCGGTCGGGGCGTCGATGAAATGCTTGCCCGGGGCGGCGGCGCGCATCTTGTGCAGGATGCCGTTGTCGGTGGCGACGATGAAGGTGGTCGCATCCATCGTGCGGGCGGCGTCGATCAGCTGGGTGGTCGAGCCGACCACGTCGGCCTGGGTCACCACGTTTTCCGGCGATTCCGGGTGCACCAGTACCTTCGCATCCGGGTATTCGGCGCGCAGCAGGTCGAGCTCGATGCCTTTGAATTCGTCGTGCACCAGGCAGGAGCCCTGCCACATCAGCATGTCGGCGCCGGTTTTCTTCTGGATGTAGGAACCCAGGTGGCGGTCGGGCGCCCACAGGATCTTCTTGCCCTGCTTGTGCAGGTGTTCGACGATGTCCAGGCCGATCGACGAGGTCACCATCCAGTCGGCGCGCGCCTTCACCGCGGCGCTGGTGTTGGCGTAGACCACCACCGTGCGGTCCGGATGCTGGTCGCAGAAGGCTGCGAACTCGTCGGCCGGGCAGCCGAGGTCGAGCGAGCAGGTCGCGTCCAGGTCCGGCATCAGGATGGTCTTTTCCGGGCTCAGGATCTTGGCGGTCTCGCCCATGAAGCGCACGCCGGCGACGACCAGGGTCTTGGCAGGATGATCGCGGCCGAAGCGGGCCATTTCCAGCGAATCCGAGACACAGCCGCCGGTTTCCTCGGCCAGGTCCTGCAGGTCGGCGTCCACGTAGTAGTGGGCCACCAGCACCGCTTCTTTTTCCTTCAGCAG
Source organism: uncultured Massilia sp. (assembly GCA_913778765.1). Taxonomy (GTDB): domain Bacteria; phylum Pseudomonadota; class Gammaproteobacteria; order Burkholderiales; family Burkholderiaceae_D; genus Telluria. The sequence continues at coordinate 15,149 of CAJYXO010000048.1, forward strand.
GCGGCGGATGCGGTCCTTCAGCGCGCTGCGCTCGGCCGCCTCGACCGGCGCCGGCACGCGTGCCCAGGCTTCCGAGGTCGAGCAGACGCCGGAGACCGGGCGGTCGTATTCGAAGGTCTTGATGGGAGCAATGGTATTCATATTAACGTCACCATGGTTTCGTGGGCACGGAGTATCCACCCTGCGCAATGCTGACGCAGGGTGGGCGCCCCGTGCCCACGTTGTTTTTCGTTCGCGTCACGAAATATTATTCGAGACCCTGGCTCTTCAGGTAATCCTCGTAATTGCCGCGGAAATCGACGACTTCGTTTTCCTTCACCTCGAGGATGCGGGTCGCCAGCGAAGACACGAACTCGCGGTCGTGCGACACGAAGATCATGGTGCCGGCGTACTTGTCCAGCGCGACGTTCAGCGATTCGATCGATTCCATGTCCATGTGGTTGGTCGGCTCGTCGAGCAGCAGCACATTGTGGCGGCCCAGCATCAGCTTGCCGTACATCATGCGGCCCTTTTCGCCGCCGGACAGCACGCGCACCGACTTCTTGACCTCGTCGCCGCCGAACAGCAGGCGGCCCAGGCTCGAGCGCACGGCCTGGTCGTCGTCGCCTTCCTTGGTCCACTGGCCCATCCAGTCGGTCAGGTTCAGGTCGGTGGCGAATTCCTCGGTCGGGTCCTGCGGCATGTAGCCCGGATTCGCGTTCTCGGCCCACTTGATGCGGCCGGTGTCGGCGTCCAGGCCGGTGATCTCGTGACCGCCGATGCAGCGCAGCAGCGTGGTCTTGCCCGCACCGTTGGCGCCGATGATGGCGACGCGCTCGCCGGCTTCGATCATGATCGAGAAGTTCTTGAACAGCGTGCGGTCATAGGACTTCGACAGGCCTTCGGTCTCGACGGCCAGGCGGTGCAGCTTCTTCTCGCCTTCGAAGCGCACGAACGGATAGGCGCGCGAGGACGGCTTGAATTCCTCGATCTTGATCTTCTCGATCTGCTTGGCGCGCGAGGTCGCCTGGCGGGCCTTCGACTTGTTGGCCGAGAAACGGCGCACGAATTCCTGCAGCTCGGCCACTTTTTCCTTGGCCTTGGCGTTGTTCGCCAACTGCTGGTTGCGCGCCTGGGTCGACGCTTCCATGTAGTCGTCGTAGTTGCCCGGATAGACCTTCAGCGTGCCGTAGTCCATGTCGGCGACGTGGGTGCAGACCGAGTTCAGGAAGTGGCGATCGTGCGAGATGATGATCATCGTCGAATTGCGCTGGTTGAGCATGTCCGCCAGCCAGGAGATCGTGTGGATGTCCAGGTTGTTGGTCGGCTCGTCCAGCAGCAGGATGTCCGGATCCGAGAACAGGGCCTGTGCCAGCAGCACGCGCAGCTTCCAGCCCGGCGCCACCGAGCTCATCGGGCCCTGGTGCAGATCGGTGCCGATGCCCAGGCCCAGCAGCAGTTCGCCGGCGCGCGCTTCGGCCGAGTAGCCGTCGTATTCGGCAACCTTGCCTTCGAGCTCGGCGGCCTTCATGTAGTCGTCGTCGGTCGCTTCCGGATTCGCGTAGATGGCGTCGCGCTCGGCGATCGCGTTCCACAGCTCGGTGTGGCCCATCATGACGACATCCAGCACGCGCACGTCTTCGTAGGCGAACTGGTCCTGGCGGAGCTTGCCGAGGCGCTCGCCCGGGTCGAGCGAGACGTTGCCGCCCGACGGCTCGAGGTCGCCGCCGAGGATCTTCATGAAGGTCGACTTGCCGCAACCGTTGGCGCCGATCAGGCCGTAGCGGTTGCCGTCGCCGAATTTGACGGAGATGTTTTCGAACAGCGGCTTGGCGCCGAACTGCATCGTGATGTTGGCTGTAGAGAGCACTGGGGCTTACCTTCCTGCAGAGTTAACGCGGCATGCGCGGTTCAATTTCATTAACCGCGCATTTTACCATTGCACCGCTACAGTGTGAGCGGCATGCTGCCGCCGGTCAGCCGGCGCGAACGGTCGGGTAGTCGGACATGCTCAGCCGCCAGCCATCCGTGCCCGACACCAGGTGCCCCTGGGCGCCGAACGGCATCGTTACCCGCCGCGGAATATGGCCGAACTCGAGCCCCGTCAGCACCGGGCACGGCAGTTCGGCGCGCAGGTGGGCCAGCATCTGCTCGAAGTCGTAGCCGTTATCGGCCGGGGACAGCCGGTAGCCCGAAAAATCGCCGAGGACGATCGCCTGCTGGCGCGCCAGCACGCCGGCGTGCATCAGTTGCAGCAGCATGCGTTCGACCCGGTAGGGATGCTCGGCGATGTCTTCGAGGAACAGGATGCCGCCGTCGATCCGCGGAAAATAGGGCGTGCCCATCAGCGACATGATCATCGCCAGGTTGCCGCCCCAGACGGTGCCGGTCACGTCCAGCAGCGGATTGCCGGCGCCCTGCCCGTTGACGGTGTGGACCGGACCCGCCAGGCAACGCCAGAAATCGTCCAGCGTGAAATCGACCGGCTCGGCGGCGCCGAAATCGCCCGCGAACATCGGTCCGGCGTAGCTGATCGCGGCGCGCTTCGCATACAGGCCCATGTGGAAGGCGGTGATGTCGGAGTAGCCGACGAAAATCTTGCCGCTGTCCGCCATGCGCTCGAAATCGATGCGCGGCAGCAGCCGGGTCATGCCGTACTGCCCCCGCAGGGCGATCACGACCTGCACCGCCGGATCGGCGGCGGCGGCGTTGAGCTGGGCCAGGCGGGCCTCGTCGGTGCCGCCGAAGCGCAGGTGGCGCTTGTCGTGTTCGTAGTAGTTGTGGACCAGGATGCCCTGGGCTTCGAGGCGGGCGATGCCGCGTGCAATCGCGTCGGGCTCGGGCGCATAGCCGCCCGGCGCGACCAGCGCGATGCCTAATTGTTTGGTGATCACTGTTTGACGAAGAGCCGTGGTGGTGTGGAGTCCGGCGTCATCTTACCGTGGGCATGGGCGTCGATCAAGGCAAGCAGCCGCTCCAGGAGCTGGGTCGGCAAATCGTGGCCCATCCCTTCGATCACTTCCAGGCGGGCGTTCGGAATGGCCTCGGCCGTGTCCCTGCCGCAGGCCGGCGGGACCATCGGATCGGCGGCGCCGTGGATCACCAGGGTCGGCGCGGCGATGGTGTGCAATTGCGCCGTGCGGTCGCCGCCGGCGGCCACCGCGAGGACCTGGCGCACCACGCCGCCGGGACAGCAATTGCGGCGCAGGGCGCGCGCCACCCGGCGCCGCAACTGTTTTTCCGGCGTCGGATAAGTCGGGCTGGCGATCGCCTGCAGCAGCCGCACGCCGTGCTCGATCATGGCGTCGGCATCGCCGCCCGGGCGCCGCATCATCGCGCGCTTGACCTCGGGATTCGGACCCGGCAGGCCGCGGCGCCCGCTGCTCGACATGATCGAGGCCAGGCTCAGCACCCGCGACGGGAACCTGGCTGCCATCACCTGCCCGATCATGCCGCCCATCGACACGCCGACCACGTGGGCGCGCGCCACCCCCAGCGCGGACAGCACGCCGACCGCATCGTCGGCCATGTCGTTCAGGGTATACGGGGGGCGGATCGGCCAGCGCACCAGCGACTTCAGCCAGGCCAGGCCAAGGCTGGGCGTGCCGGCCTGCTCGAACTTGGTCGACAGGCCGACGTCGCGATTATCGTAACGGATCACGTAAAAGCCGAGCTCGACGAGACCTTCGACGAACTCGTCGGGCCAGGCCGTCAGTTGCAGGCCGAGGCCGGAGATGAGCAGGAGGGGGACGGCTTTCGGGTCGCCCGCGGTATCGAAGGCGATGCGGATGCCGTTGGCGTTCAGGCTAGGCATGGCGACAGCTCTGACATCGAAACCGGACGGTGGATGGGCGCATGGAACTCTCCGCGCCGCGAGATGCTGGCGGCGTGAAGCCAGCATACCATCTTCAGCAGACCGGGGGCGTTACGGGACGCTTGCGGGGTCCGCCGATCCCTTGCGCGCGGCGCGGCGCTCGGCAAAGAAGCCCTTCAGCATGCTGCCGGCCTCGTCCGCCAGGACACCGCCGACGACTTCGGTGTGATGGTTCAGCTCTTCGCGCGCGAACAGGTCGAGCACCGAGCCGCACACGCCGGTCTTGGGGTCGGTGGCGGCGTACACGACACGCGCCAGGCGCGCGTGCATCATGGCGCCCGAGCACATCGCGCAGGGTTCGAGAGTGACGAACAGCTCGCAGCCCGGCAGGCGGTAGTTGCCGAGCTTCTCGGCGGCGGCGCGCAGCGCGACAATCTCGGCGTGGGCGGTCGGGTCGTGGCGCCCGATCGGCTGGTTGAAACCGGCGGCGACGACTTCGCCATCCTTGACGACGACGGCGCCGACCGGCACCTCGCCCGCGTCCCAGGCCTTGCGCGCTTCCAGCAGCGCCAGCGCCATGTAGGCGCCATCGCCTTCGCGGGCGGCGGACTGCGGCTCAGGCATCGGCGCAGGCGGGGAATCAGGCATCGCCGATCTCGGCCCAGCAGTTCGGGGTTTCGTGCAGGACCAGCTTCTGCAGGCGCAGGCCGGTGCCGTAGCGGTCGGTGTAGGCGGCCTTCAGGATGTTCCAGGCGACCTGGGCCAGGTTCTCGACGGTCGGGATGCGGTCGATCACGACGGTCTTGTGACCAGGCAGGCTGGACAGGAAGTCCTTCACCTTCTCGTCCTTCTCGTAGACCAGGAAGGCGTGGTCCCAGACATCCACCAGGTGCTCCTTGGCGAGCGCCTTGATGTCCGAGAAGTCCATGATCATGCCGTTGTCGGAATTGCCCTCCGAGTCGATCACGGCGCCGGTCAGGGTGATTTCCAGGGTGTAGCGGTGGCCGTGCAGGTTGCGGCACTGGCTTTTGTGGTCGGGGATGCGGTGACCGGCATCGAATTCGAGCTTGCGGGTAATGGTGAGCATGTCATCTAACTCAGGGAATTTGCAGGAGTTTGTGGGTCTGGAGGCTCAGCTTCCACTTCGGGTTGCGGCGGCAGGTCTCGATCGCCAGGCGGGTGTTCTGGGCGGCCAGCAAGCCATCCATCGGCTGGACGTAGAAATTCTCGAAATCGAGGTGTTCGTATGCGCCCAGGTCCTGGCCGGCCTGCGGAATCACCACCTTGATCTCGTTGCCCTTCTCGACCACCAGCTTCGAGCCCATCTTGGGGCTGACGCAGATCCAGTCGACGCCTTCCGGCACCGGCAGCGTACCGTTGGTCTCGATCGCGATGGTGAAGCCGCGCGCATGCATGGCATCGATCAAGGCCTTGTCGAGCTGCAGCAGCGGTTCGCCGCCGGTGAACACGACGTACTTGCTGGCGGCGTAGGTGGCCGGCCAAAGGCTGTCGATGTCGCCGGCCAGCGCGTCGGCATCCTTGAACTTGCCGCCGCGCTCGCCGTCCGTGCCGACGAAGTCGGTATCGCAGAACTGGCACACGGCGCCGGCGCGGTCGCTCTCGCGCCCGGTCCACAGGTTGCAGCCGGAAAAACGGCAGAACACGGCCGGGCGGCCGGCATGGGCGCCTTCTCCCTGCAAGGTATAAAAGATTTCTTTAATGCTGTAAGTCACGATAAAAGTCCGAACGAGCCGCGCGTCAACCTTCCATTATACCGCGCCCGGGCCGGCCTGCAGAAGCCCCGCCGATTTTGACGGCCGCCGCGCCAGGCATCCCGAATGTTGACCTTCGGCAAAATCTATCCGATCGGAAAGACGTACCTTTTCTTAGCGGAAAGTTCCTACCGTCTTAGGAGATCGCCATGAAGCCCTTCACCCAGCAAGCCCTGCGCGCCCTGATCGCCGTTCTTCTGATGGCGGGCCTGTACTGCGTCGCCGCCGGCGCCGGCGCGCTGCCCGGCCGGGTGCAGTCCGGCGCCCTGATCGTGCTGGGGCTGGCAATCCTGTTCGGCCTGCTGTTCCGCCGCGTGAGCAGCGAAGACCGGATCGCCGACCTCGAAGCAGAGCTGTGCCGCGAACAATCGGCCCGCAGCCAGGCCGACCAGGCGCTGGCCGAAGCCGACCTGCTGCTGGCCCGCATGGCGGCGCGCGCCAGCGGCGACTGCAGCGGCGACCCGGCCGGCCAGCTGGTGATCATCCAGGCCGAGCTGACCCAGATCCAGCAGCGCTGCGGCGGCGACCAGGCGATCCGCGCCAGGCTCGAACTGTTGCGCAGCCGCGTCGACCGTCTTGGCGCCAGTCTGCGGGCCGACTCCCGCGCCGCCGAGCCCGGATAAGCCCTGTCCGGCATCCTTCCGGCGCCGGATTCAGAAAATTCCTGCCTTAAATCGTTCTTGCCTTAAATCAATAGGGCGCGATGTGCCGTACAGCACAATCGGATCTTGTCAGCAATCAACTAATTGCTCAACGGACAGATCAAAGGACGGCATATGACAGGCACGACCACCATACAGCGGCTCATCGATTGTTCCAGCACGGAAGGCGATCGGGCCTTCGCGCACCAGCTGATGGAAATGCTGGCGATCCCGATCTTCGTACTGGACACGAGCGCGCGGGTGATGATCTGGAACCGTGCCTGCGAAAATCTGACCGGCGTGCCTGCCAGCGACGTGGTCGGCACGCGCGAACACTGGCGCAGTTTCTTCGATGTGCAGCGGCCGACCCTGGCCGATACCGTGCTCCAGGAGCGCGGCGAGATTCCCGGCATCCACCCGCGGCCGGCGTCCAGCCTGCCGGCCCACCTGTCCGCCGAGGGCTGGTTCGACATGCCGCGTGTCGGCCGGCGCCTGTACCTGGCGGCCGACGCCAGCCCCATCTACGACGAGCGCGGCCGGCTCAGCGCGGTGGTCGAAACCCTGCGCGACCTGACCGAAGAGAAGATGGCCCAGATCGCCCTGGAGCAGCTAGCCACCCGCGACGGCCTGACCGGCCTGGCCAACCGCCGCTGCTTCGACGACACCCTGCAGGCCGAATGGTCGCGCGCCCTGCGCCAGCGCCAGCCGCTGTCGCTGCTGATGGTCGACGTCGACAATTTCAAGGCGTATAACGATGCCAACGGCCACCTGGGCGGCGACTAATGCCTGAAGCGGATCGCCACCGCCGTTTCCAGCGAGATGCGCGCCAACGACCTGGTGGCCCGTTACGGCGGCGAGGAGTTCGCCGTGATCCTGCCGACCCAGTCGCTGAAGGGCGCCGCCACCGTCGCCGAGCGCATCCGCACCCGGGTCGAGCAGCTGCAGGTGCCGGCCCGGCTGGCGGGCGGGCACCAGGTGACGGTTTCGATCGGCGCCGCCACCGCGCTGCCATCGATGGACACCAGCCCCAGCGACCTGGTCGCCACCGCCGACGCCGCCCTCTACCGCGCCAAGCACATGGGGCGCAACCGCATCAGCCTGCCGCTGCCCGAACCCGGCCGGGATTGATCGATCTATAAATTTCCTTGGCTTTGCACTATGCTGTCGCGCACAGCATTCATCCCAAGGAGATCGCGTGTCAAAGTTGTCCACGTATGTATCGCTGGCGGCCCTCGCCAGCGCCGTTCCGGCTTACGCTGCCCCCGCGGCCAAGCCGGCGCCGGCCGGACCGGCGCAGTCCAGGTCCGAGGTCCTGCCGTTCAAAGCCACCGAAAAGCAGCTGCCCAACGGCCTGAAGGTCATCGTGGTGCCGACCGGCTTCCCGAACCTGGTGTCGGTGACGATTCCGGTACAGACCGGTTCGCGCAACGAAGTCGAGCCGGGCAAGTCGGGCTTCGCCCACTTCTTCGAGCACATGATGTTCCGCGGCACCAAGGCCTATCCGCCGGAGAAGTACCAGGACATCATCACCAAGGCCGGCGCGCGCCAGAACGCCTACACCAGCGACGACCTGACCAACTACTACACGACCTTCGCCAAGCAGGACCTGGAAACCGTGCTGAAGGTCGAGGCCGACCGCTTCCAGCACCTCGACTATGCGGAAGCCGCCTTCAAGACCGAGTCGCGCGCCGTGCTCGGCGAGTACAACAAGAACAGCGCGAATCCGATGCAGAAGCTGTTCGAAGTCCAGCGCGACGCCGCCTTCGGCACCCACACCTACAAGCACACCACGATGGGCTTCCTGAAGGACATCGAGGACATGCCCAACCAGTACCAGTACTCGAAGACCTTCTTCGACCGCTGGTACCGCCCGGAGCGCACCACCATCATCATCGCCGGCGACGTCGATCCGAACAACGCCATCGCGCTGGTGGAAAAATACTGGAGCGGCTGGCAGCGCGGTTCCGCGAAGGTGGCGACGCAGTTCGCGATCCCCGCCGAACCGGCCCCGCGCGGCGCCCAGTACCGCCACGTGAACTGGCAGAGCCCGACCCTGCCGCTGGTGACGGTCGCCTTCCGCGCCCCGGCCTTCTCGGATACGAACAAGGACCAGGCGGCGCTGTCGATGCTGCTGTCGCTGTCGTTCGGCCGCACCTCGCCGCTGTACAAGCGGCTGGTGCAGGACGAGCAGAAGGTCGACCAGCTGTTCGACTACACCCCGGCCCGCGTCGACCCTTCGCTGGTGACGATCGCCGCGCGCGTGAAAAAGCCGGAAGACGCGCTGTACGTCCGCAACGCGATCCTGGAAACGGTGTCGAAGCTGCGCGACGTCCCGGTCACGCAGCAGGCGCTGGAAGATGCCCAGTCCTCGGAAAAATATGGCCTGATCCGCACCCTGGACAACACCGACACCATCGCCCAGACCCTGGCGTCCTACGTCCACTACGACCGCTCCTACGGCACGATCAACCGCTACTACCGCCTGATCGACGCGCTGACCCCGGCCGACCTGCAGGCCGCCGCCCGCAAGTACCTGATCGACGACAGCATGGTGGTGACCACCCTGTCGCACGACGCCCTCCCGGGCGGCATCGAAACCCTGCCGAAGCTGGCCGAGATGGCCCCCAGGGCCGACGACGCCAGGTTCGACGTGCTGGTGCAGAAAACCGCGCTGCCGCAGGTCCGCTTCAAGCTGTTGTTCGAAGCCGGTTCCGCGCAAGACCCGGCCGGCAAGGAAGGCCTGGCGGCCCTGACCGCGGCGATGGTGGCGCGCGCCGGTTCGAGCGAGCGCAAATACGACGAGGTGACCAAGGCCCTGTTCCCGATCGCCGGCGGTTTCGGCGAGCAGACCGACAAGGAAATGACCACCTTCACCGGCACCATTCACAAGGACAACTGGAACCGGTTCCTCGACGTCGCCCTGCCCCAGCTCGTCAGCCCGGGCTTCCGCGAAGACGACTTCCGCCGCCTGAAGGACGCGCAGAAGAACGCGCTGGTGCTGGACCTCAAGGACAACAACGAGGAAGAGTTCGGCAAAGAGCGCCTGCAGGCCAAGGTCTTCGCCGGCACGCCTTACGGCCACCCGGTGCTGGGCACCGTCAAGGGCATCGACGCCATCACGCTGGACGACGTGAAGAACTTCTACCGGCAGGCCTATGCCCAGGGCGCCCTGCATGTCGGCATCTCCGGCGACGTCACAGCGGACATGACGGCCCAACTCAAAGCCCGCCTGGCCGCGCTGCCGGAGGGCGCCGGCCTGTCGCGCATCGCCGCCCCGCAGGGCCGCAAGCCGCACGGACTGGACGTCGAGATCATCGAGAAGAACACCCGCGCCACCGCGATCTCCTTCGGCCTGCCGATCGAAGTCAACCGCGCGCACCCGGACTTCCCGGCCCTGTGGCTGGCCAAGACCTGGCTGGGCGAGCACCGCGCCTCGAACTCCTACCTGTACCAGCGCATCCGCGAACTGCGCGGCATGAACTACGGTGACTACGCCTACATCGAAGCTTTCCCGCGCGCCATGTTCGGCTTCTTCCCGAGCCCGAACCTGGGCCGCAAGTCGCAACTCTTCGAAGTCTGGATCCGTCCGGTCGCGCCGCAGAACGCCCATATGGCGCTGCGCATCGCGCTCACCGAGCTCGGCAAGCTGATCGACCAGGGCCTGACCGAAGAACAGTTCGCCGCCACCCGCGATTATCTGATGAAGAACGTGTTCGTGATGACCGCCACCCAGGACGCCCAGCTCGGCTACGCGCTCGATTCGCAGTGGTACCACACGCCGGAATTCACGCGGATGATGCGCGACGGCCTGTCGAAACTGACCGCGCCTGAGGTCAACGCGGCGATGAAGAAGCACTTGTCGGCGAAGAATCTGTCGGTCGTCTTCATCACCAAGGATGCGGCCGGCCTGCGCGACAAGCTGGTGAGCGATGCCTTCTCGCCGATTTCCTATGACGGGCAGAAGCCGCAAGCGCTGCTGGACGAGGACAAGGCGATCGGCGCCATGAAGCTGGGCATCCGACCGGAGGCCGTGAAGATCACGCCGGCGGTGGAGGTGTTCGCGCAGTAAGCTGCGCTTCGCATGAAAAACGCCGGCATCGCGCCGGCGTTCTTCATCCTGCCGTCACCAGGTTCAACGGGTCATCTTGTCCCAGCCATGGCGCACGGCGGCCTTCATCTTTTCCCAGGTCGAGACGCCGTTGTTGCCGTAGCGGGTGTCCCAGTCGCTGCGCAGGTCGGACTCGACGTCGTCCCAGTTGCGGCCGGTGTAGCGCGAATCGCTGCGCATCTGGCTGCCGTAGCTGTAGGCCGGCGCGTAGTCGTCGTAGCTGCCGCCCAGCGAGGAATAGTTGCTGTTCCAGTGGCTGCGGTAGTAATCGTCCGAGTCGCTGTCCGGCGTGATCTTGTCCCAGCCGCGGCGCACCGCCGCCTTCATCTTTTCCCAGGTCGAGCTGCCGCTCGAGCCGTAGCGGCTGTCCCAGTCGCTGCGCAGGTCGGATTCGACGTCGTCCCAGTTGCGGCCGGCGTAGCGCGAATCGCTGCGCATCTGGTTGCCGTACTTGTAGGCCGGCGCGTAGTCGTCGTAGCTGCCGCCCAGGCTGGAATAGTTCGACTGCCAGTCCTTGCGGAAGTCGCTGTCGTCGTCGCGCGAGTAGACGCGCATGCCGCTGCGGCTGGCCGTGCTGTTCGACGACGACGGCCAGCTGCTGCTGCCGCTGCGCTGCTCGTTCAGCATTTCGCCCATGTCGCGCTGCATCGAACCGGTCTGGATGGTGCCGCCCAGCGAGGCGTCGCTCGAGCCCTGCAGCGACGAGGTGCCCTGCAGCGAGGAACCGCTTTGCAGGGAGGAACCGCTTTGCAGCGTGGTGCCGCGCGAGGTGTCCAGGGTGTTGCCGCCGATGTTGCTGTCGTTCGAGCCGCCGGCCTGCAGCGAGTCGCCGGCGCGCATCGTGCCGCCCATCGGCTCCTGGAAGGTCTGGCCCTTCGGCACCGGGTCGTTCAGGTCCTGGGTGGCGAAGGAGTTGCGTTCACCGGTTTCGCCGCTCAAGGATCCGGCGCCCGAGGACGGCTCGCGATAACCCGCCGACTGCTGCGACATCGAGGACGACTTCTGCAGGCCGCTGCCGGCGCTGGCGCCCGCCGCCAGCATGGCCGGATCCAGCGAGCTGGCCGAGCCGGTCAGGTCGTGGCGTTCGTCGAGGTCGACCGGGCCGAAGCGTTCGATGATGTCGGCGGCGCGCTCGACTTCCGGCTCGGACTGGGTGGTCAGGGTCAGGACATGGTGGCCGCGGCTGACCACGTCGGAGTAGCGGGAAACGTGTTCGTCGTTGTCGGAGCCGAACAGGCCCGAGAAGAAATGCTTGATCGAGTCCATGATGCCTTCTTCGTGGCGCTCGTCGGTCCGCACCGCATCGCCGCTCAGGCTGCTGGTCTGCCCGGTCGGGTCCGCGCTGGAGACGTTCACATCGGTACGCGTGAAACCCGAAGCCAGCAGTTCGTCCATCGCGTTCTGGGCATCACTGCGGTTGTCGAATACCGCAACTAAGGTATGTTGCATGATTGTTCCTCCAAATTGTTCAATTCAGGTGGGGCATTTCCTGGTCAAGCGATGTTTCTACAATTGACGTTAGAGCAATCGAGGTTACTCCAAAAGCGGGATGACCCTGCGCACCATTGCCCTGGTACAAAACGTGGAGGACAGAAATGAAAAACGGGCCTTGCGGCCCGTCAATAGTGCAGTGCTCCTTTCAAGCGAAAGGATTGTCGACCGTCTCGACATGGGGCGGTGGCAATTGATCCGGCAAATCCTTAGCCTCGAGGCTGGCCACCACCTGGCCCAGCAGCGCATGCAGGCGCCGCGCCGCTTCCAGGCCATGCTTGTCGGCGGTCAGGTCGAGATCGCCGGATATCGTGATGCGGTCGAGACGGTTTTCCAGCATCAGGCGGCCGATCTCGATGACGTCCGCTTCGTTCGCATACGGAACGAAGCCGGCGGAGTCCTGTGTCTTGCTCATGAATTATTCCTCCTCTTGCCCGTTTTCTGGCTCACGTTCGGCAGCTTCAGCACCTGCTGCTTTTCTTCGTCGCTGAGGGCGGGCAGCAGGTTGATGCCGATGAGGCGTTCGAGTTCCGGGATCGGGATCACGTTCACCTTCGCGTCCGCGGTGTTTTCCACGAACCATGCGGCGCCGGCCTTCTGGCGGGGACTGTACACCAGTTTGTACAAGTGGGTCGGCACCAGCACGTTGCCTACCTTGCGCAGGTTGCTGCCCAGGAAGGCTGGCCCGGTCACCACATACAGGTCGCCCTCTTTCTTTGCCATCCTGCGCACCACGCCTTCGATGCCGGCCCATAAGTGGCGGTTGTTCTCGCCATCCTGTGGCACGATATTGGCGAGACTGAAGCTGTCGCGCTGGCTGTCGCGGTCCGGCATGTCGCCGTTCGGCGCCATGTGGCCGCGGTCGTAGCCGCTGCGGGCATAGTCGGCGAGCTCGGCGCGCTGGCCGGCCGGCAGGCGCGTTTCGGCGTGGAAGGAATTTTCCCGCGTCAGCTGCTGGGCAGATTCGACTTCGTGCGATTCCAGATGCTCGGCCGACCACAGCGGCGTGCGCGTCACCCCCGAGTGCATGACCGTG
>CAJYXO010000049.1 GCA_913778765.1 uncultured Massilia sp.
TTCCCGCACCCGCAACTGATGCCGGCCGACCCGCTGATGCGCGCCCGTGCCCGCCTGATGCTGTTCAACTTCGAAAAAGAGCTGTTCGTGCACGTGAACACGCTCGAGAACGAGCGCAACAAGGTCAACGACAAGAGCCACGACAAGGCCCGCGCCGAAATCCGCGACCGCCTGACCACGCTGGCCCCGCTGTTCCTGAAGAACAAGTACATGCTGGGAGACGAGTTCTCGATGCTGGACGTCGCGATCGCCCCGCTGCTGTGGCGCCTGGACCACTATGGCATCGAGCTGTCGAAGACCGCCGCGCCGCTGATGAAGTATGCCGAGCGTATCTTCTCGCGTCCGGCCTACATCGAAGCGCTGACGCCGTCCGAAAAGGTCATGCGCCGCTGATCTTCAGCAGCCGCCTCCGAGTGTCCGGCCGGGCCGGACACGGTTGCACGCCAGTTTCCGGCGCTCGCGAGCGAATCGGATTACACTGGCGTGTAACAACTTGATGCAATTTGATCCACATACATGCCAGACATCTCCACCAAGCCCTACCTGCTGCGCGCCATCTACGAATGGTGCACGGACAGCGGCTATACGCCTTACCTGGCGGTCAAGGTCGACGCCGCGACCACGGTTCCGATGGAATACGTCAAGAAGGGCGAAATCATCCTGAACATCAGCTACGGCGCGACATCCGGGCTGAAGATGGACAACGACGCAATCACCTTCCGCGCCCGCTTCAACGGCGTCTCGCGCGAGCTCTACATTCCGGTGCAGAACGTGCTGGCGATCTACGCCAACGAGAACGGCCAGGGCATGGCTTTCGATGTGAGCACCACCGCGGCCGACATGGCGCCTGCTCCGGCGCCGGCGCCTGTGCCTGCTCCTTCGCCGGAGTCGGGATCCGCATCGCCGGGTTTGTCTGCCGTGCCGGGCAAGACGTCGAGCGCGCCGGCGGCCGAGGTGTCGCATCTACCCGACGGCGACAATGAACCGCCGAAAAAAGGCGGCCGCCCGACGTTGACCAGAATCAAATAAGGTATAATCCTGGCCACATTGCCGGCTTAGCTCATCAGGTAGAGCAGTTGATTTGTAATCATCAGGTGGCGGGTTCGAGTCCTGCAGCCGGCACCAAAATTTAGCTTTGAAAACAGTGCCTTAGGTGATCTTCATCTAAGGCATTTGTCTTTGTGAATCTTCAATAGGTACACTTTAGGTACACCTACCGATCACAGAGGCTCAATGGCAACACTCGTTAAGACCGACGCAGGCACATGGAAGGCCATCATCCGCAAGTAGGGATGGCCCATCACTTCCAAGACTTTCCGAACCAAACGCGACGCCACGGATTGGGCGCGCAGCACCGAAGATGAGATGGTTCGCGGAGTGTACATCTCGCGAGCCGGCGCCGAGCGCTTGACCGTCAAAGAGGCGCTGCAGCGGTATCTGAAGGAAGTCACGCCAACCAAGAAGCCGACCACGCAGCGCAGCGAGAAGATCACGGCCGAGCACCTAACAGGCTTTCTCGGCAAGTACTCGATGGCGGCGCTCTCAAGCGACTTGGTCGCATCCTATCGCGATCATCGTATCGCTGCAGGCAAGTCAAACAACACGGTACGGATCGAGCTGGCCTTACTCAGCAACCTGTTCACCATCGCTATTCAGGAATGGGGCCTGGGCCTCACTCACAACCCTGTATCCGCGATTCGCAAGCCGAGCCCAGGGAAAGGCCGCGACCGCCGTCTTAACCAGGCCGAAGAGAAGCGCTTGCTGCACGCCGTCGACCAGCACAGCAATCCGATGCTTGGGTGGATCGTGCGAATCGCCATCGAGACAGGTATGCGCCAGTCAGAAATTCTGAACTTGCGCACTGCTCAAGTGGACTTGGCGTCGCGCGTGGCGAGGCTGACAGATACCAAGAACAACTCCGCCCGTACGGTCCCGCTCACCATGGGTGCTGCCTCCGCTTTCAAGGCGGCGCTCGAGAACCCGCTTCGGCCGAAGACGAGTGACCTTATCTTTTTTGGCGAACCAGGAAAAGATGGAGTGTGCCGGCCGTATCAGTTCGCGAAGATTTGGGCGGGCATCAAGGAATCCGTTCAGATTGGGGACCTGCACTTTCATGACCTTCGGCATGAGGCTGTAAGCCGTCTTGTCGAGCGTGGCCTTAGCGACCAGGAGGTGGCTTCCATCAGCGGTCACAAGTCCATGCAGATGCTCAGGCGTTACACGCACCTGCGCGCCGAGGATCTTGTTGCCAAGTTGGACTTGCTGGCATCGCGTGGAAAAACTGCAGACGAGTGATCGGTTCGTCTGCCTCACGATTCTGTCCGATGGGTTCTGTAGCTTGGCGCATCCGTTCAGTGTCGGTTTTTCAGCGGGTTTTCCAAAAATTCGAATATTTTTCTTTGCAAGTCATTCATTATTCTTATTTCTTAAGAGGCTGCGGATCAAACCCTAAAGATGAATAAATTTTTTGGCATTGGGTAAGTTCTTGAATTAATAAGCGTTTGTTTTTTGGATTTGAAAAACCGATCAACTCTGCCAGCAAAACCACTCAGTTTTGCTGGAAAACTCGTCTAGTTTTGCCAGAACAATACTTTAACTTAGTAACCAAATTGTACAACTTGGCTACCAAACTGAAAAATTTTTCCTTTTTAAACAGTCAGTTATCAGAACATTTCATTAGCTGACTCGCTTTGCTTTCATTACTCTCATCTCGGCTCAATTACTTTTGGAACAGATGATGAAAGCAGAAAAGACCACAGGACATACCCACCAAGACCATAGAAGGAGCACTGAAGAACTCCTAATTCAGAGTCATGGGATATTACTAAATCTTCAACAGTGCGCAGCTCTTCTTAATAGGAAAAGCGCAGAGAGTTTGCGGGTTGCCATGAGCGGCAATACCGAAATCGCACGGCTTCTGGCACCGGCAAAAATAAAGATTGGACGCCGCGTCCTCTTTAAAGCCAGCGTCTTGGCACGCATCCTGGACGACGCTTCCTCGGTGGTGTGACGATGGGACGACAGCGAACAATCAATGACGCCGAATTTTGGCGCGCCCCCCGAATCGCAGATAGAACCCATGAAGACAAGGCCACGCTGCTCTATCTGCTTACCTCGCCCTACTCCAACATCATCGGTGTCTACGCTATCGTGCCCCGCATCGCTGCAGCGGAAATGGGCTGGACGGCTGATCAGCTTCTTGCCATCGTAAAAAGACTCGAAAGCTTCGGACTTGTCGACTATGACAGCTCATCCAACTTCGTCTGGATTCGAACTTGGTGGGACCACAACTCAGCGAAGATGGCCGTCGCAAGTACGTTGCGCGAAAAAACGTACTTGCAGATCGCAGCCGTTCCAAACTCTTGGCGCACAGAATTTTTGGCCGACTTTCTCATGCGTCTTCCTACAGGCGAAAAAACCAGCACGGCTACGAAGGATGACCTGCGTAGCATCGTTGCACGCGACATGGCAAGTCGTGGCTATACCGTACCCATAGCCTATCTGCAGACTACGGATAGCCCGGCCGCTAACACTACGAATAACGCTAACTCTAACTCCTACCACTACGACGAGAACCCCGCTCCACTCGAATACCCTATGCTGGAGAAAAGCGTCCAAGAGCAAGTTTCTAAAATCGTTAGCCGTCTGCCACTTGGAATGCGCCAGGATGTGCTGGATGAGATTGCAGCAAAGATGCGTGCCGGCACCCTTCGTTCACCGATTAGGCTAGCTCAGCACTTCGCTGACAACCCTCATGTCTTTGTCATTTCCGAGGGAATTGCGGTACGCAACGCTCGTACACAGCGTCTGGCCGTCCAGGAGGAGCTAGAAAATCAAGCGCTAAAGCGAGACGACGAACTGGCCGACATTGATGCTCAGCTCCGCAGTATGAGCGAAGAGCAGTTCGAGAAGACGTATGGCCGGCTGCCGGCGAATATCCGACAACAAGTTCGCGATCGCTGGTCAAAGCTGCGTGGAGGAACCTCCACATGAGCGACAACTCAAACAACGTACTGAGCATTTATCTCGGCTTTGAGCTGAAAGCCAAATGGCTCGCTTTCTGCGCAACGAACGGCACTACGTCGTCAAAAGCCATGCGAGGCGTAGTACGGAAACTGACTGGCCGCGCTCCTGAACCGATCTTGTTCAAGGTAGTTCACGAGGCTCCTGACCGGAATAAGAAGCGTCTTGAACTCCGGCTCACGGAATCGGAATTCGAGTGCGTTCGTCAACTTGCTACAGGTGCCGGCAACTCGCCAAACACTTGGGTCATCAACCTTGTCAGGGCCAATCTCACTCACACGCCGCAATTGAACTTCAACGAGCTGCAAGCGCTTGGCATGTCGAACTCCAACCTCTTGGCGATCGGACGGAATCTAAACCAGATTGCGCGGTGGATGAACGCGAACACAGGTAGCGCACCACCAGAATTGGCCTATATCGAACGCCTGTATAAGCACGTCGTCGCTCATACCGAAGAAGTCACGAAGATCATGAGATCCAACCTCGACCGCTGGACCATTAATGAATGACCGTATCGATAACTTGCTCGTGGAGTGGGGGGAGCGTCTGTTCTATCGCCCCGTTGAAAGCCGTCCATCCAAAATAAGTAGCTCAGGACTACGTATTGCCGCCGCTATCGCTACCCAGAGTGCGAAGACACGTGCTCAGCGTGTCCGAACGCTAACCGCCCTCACAACGAAGAAAGCTCCTGAAGTGATGGTGAAAATATCTGGGAGCAGCCGCGGCATGAACAAGGTCCGTGCGCATCTCGAATACATTTCACGTAACGGCAAGGTAGAGCTGGAAACCGAGAGTGAAGAAAGGATCGGTGGCCGCGAAGGCTTGCGTGATCTATGCAACGAGTGGAAGAACGGCCTGTATGGCATTCCCGCTGACGGTCTCAAGCGTGAAGCCTTCAACATTGTGCTTTCCATGCCGCCGGGAACAGAACGCAGCAGCGTTACGTCTGCAGCCAAGGAGTTTGCCAAGCTACAGTTTGGCGAAAATCACCAGTTCGTTTTCGCAACCCATGACGATGAGCGGCATCCGCACGTTCATCTTTGCGTCAAAGCGCTGGGCTTCGACGGTACTCGCCTTAATCCCCGAAAGGCTGACCTCCAGCTCTGGCGGGAGCAGTTCGCTGAGCGGCTGCGTCATCACGGCATTGAAGCAAACGCTACACCGCGGTTCGCGAGGGCACAAGCGAAGAATCCGCTGCGGCAGCAAGACATTCATCGCGCAAAACGGGGCCACCAACCTATGGAGGCGGCAACTCGAAAACGCACTCGGTCGGTAGGGTTTCGAACGGCCGTTAAAGCGTACGAAGGCCTGGCGCAAACCTTTGCACGAACCGGAGAGGCCAGTGATCGCTTGCTGGCAGTTGGGATCGTGCGTTTCGTAGGCGAACTCCATGGCTTGGACATCGTACCGGGGCGTGAGCTATCCCCCACAAACGCATCACGGGACACTCCAGAGCCGTCCGTAAAAGACATTCGGAACGTAGCAGGTCCAGAGCTGGAATAAGCAACTAAATACACCGAAAGGAACAAGAACATGAAACAGGTCAACTTCAAGGACATCGAAGATTTCTGTGATGACCCGGCATTGCCAGGAGAAGTGACAGCAACCCTGCAGCTGGAAAAAGGAAGGGGATACAAGCTTTCGCTCAGCTCAGGAACCGATGTTGCACCCGTTGTCGTAAGCCGTAACCGGCCTTTCTACTTCAGCTCTGTCGAAGGCGCGCTTGCGAACCTCGTGGACGTGCCCAACTTGTCACGCCACCTTGTTATCGATCTGTCCGCTTTCGGAATGCACGCGTTCTAAACAACCCATGACAGGCAGATCGCAATGAATCTCTCATCCTTGTATTTAGCAATTGAACTGCTCGGCTGGTGCTTCGTCACACTTGCATGGGGCAAGGCCAGATCCAAGCCAATGTGTCCGGCAAAATCCCGTAGACACCAACCACGCGGCGTGGACATCACCGTCCTCGGATTGGCTGCCTCTACTGCCGCGACGGCCTACTTCGTTATCCAACCATGCGGCTCTCTGTCAATGGTGGCATTTGGTATGTACGCACTGTCCTGGCTCCGATTTGAAGCAAACTTTGACGCGAGATCAGCAATGAGCGTGAACCGACATAGACGAGTGGCACGGAGAAAAGCATGAACGGAATATTCACCTTCCTGACAGCGTCGATAGATAGCGCGCTGTCGACCTACGTAACGGCCGTCTCGACCAAGCTGGCGCTAATCCTGGCTCCCATCGTAGCTTCGGCATTGTCAATTCATTACACACTTATGGGGATGGCTGTAACGCGGGGCGAGGCCGATGTTTCCTTTCCGAAGCTTGCTTGGAGCTGCACCAAGCATGTAATGATCTTCAGCGTCGCTCTCGGCACAGCTGCATACCAAGAATGGATCATCGACTCTGTCGCAGCCATGACTTCGTTGCTGATCGAGGCTGCATCGCCTAATGGTGCCACCACCCTTGCGGGCGCACTGGACCAAATGGATGCGCAAGGAGGCAAGTACGCAATGACAGTGCTTGGTCACGGTATGAACCTAATGCCCGTAGGCGGTTGGCTGGATATGGTCGGTGGACTCGTCATACTCATCAGCAACCTCGTATTGATGGCTTTGATGGGCGCTTGGGGCATCCTTGCAAAAGTAGCGCTGACCTTCGTGCTTGCCTTCGGCCCTCTTTTCATCTCGATGCTTGGCCTCCCTGCGACTACGAAGTTCTTTGACGCTTGGCTTGGCAAGGTTCTCAATTACATGCTGCTCACTGTGTTTATGGCTGCAGTGACAACCTTCAGCATGCGTATCGCTGGCGCCTTCGTTTCACAGGTTGCGGCCGCTGCTGACACCAGCAACACTTTGGCGGATGCGTTCGGATTCGCGCTCCTTTCGATAACACTTATTGTGGTCACTTGGCAGATGCCGAACATCGCGTCCGGTATTGCCGGCGGCGCAGCAGTATCGGGTGCAAGTGGATGGGCTACTGCCATGGTTGCCTCGATGCGGAATCGAGGAAGCTCGTCGGATAGATCGTCGGCATCGAAAAGCGGAGGTGGCGAAATCAGCGGTGGGGCGGGCCAGTCCGATAGCTCATCAGGATCCAAGTCCTCGGCAACGCGCACCCCCGCTTACAGACGAGCAACCTTGGATCGCTTATCGAAAACAACAGAATAGTTTTTATGGGGAAATATTTCGCTCTGTTACGCTACACTACGTCAACTACTTCTCTGTTGGAGTTCAGATGAATCGCAGTTCCATTATTGCCCTTGCCGCTGTCGCCACTTTCCTGACCGGCTGCCTGGTCCCCGAAAAATTTGCAGCTAAAGCTAACTTTCAGCCGGATGGGAGCTACTCGTTCTCGTATGCCGGCACAGCAGTGCATGGGATGGCAGCGCTACAACTTGCAAAGACTGGAAAACTCAGTGCAAAGGACGATGCCGCTCTTGGAGGCGAGGTCTCAAAGATGACGCGAAACCCTGACGTGCGCTCCGTTAGCTACAAAGGAAACGGCCGGTACGACCTCACGCTGGAGGCGAAGCGCAGCAAGGGACAAGCGCTTGACCTGCTCGGCATTGTCAACGTGAAGACCGGCAAGGATGGTATCGTCACGATCAGTTCGCCGGAAATCAACGAAAAAAGTAAGAAAGAGCTGTCGCAGCTCGGCATCAAAATCGATGGAACCCTGGACGTAACGATCCCAAAAAATGCAGAAGTCATCTCTCACAATGCGACGGGGACGCCAACGTTTTTCGGTTTGGTTGGCACCTATTCTTGGAAAATTGGCAGCGTCGAGCAACGTCCGATGATGAAGTTCCGCTTGATAGGGTAAGACAGGTGCAGCCATATCAAACTATACGCGAAGAACGTGCGCGCCACGTCGCACGGATGCGATCTAATTTCGCGATCGAAGACATGCATGCGCAAGCTGACGACCTCATCCTGCAGCAACGCTACATCAATGGCGATATCGATCTAGTCGACATGCTCGCTCATGCGCACAATTTCGCGCACCAACTGGCGAAGTCGAACAGCCCTGCCTAGCGCTAACGAGCATCCGCCCTGCGGATTCGCGCACCTCGCTTAGCGTAAAGACGTCGGTCTAGTCTCCATCTATAAAATCTCAGCGCGCCCTGCGCGCAGCCAAGCCGGCGTGCAATGCGCGCAGGGCGCGCTGGACTATCCGCATAGGGAATGCAGATATCAGCCAACGTAGCAGCACACCGCTAGAAGTTCCCTTCTCTGGAGACTGCTTTCGGTCGCGAGGCGCGACCAGATCAGTGGCCGACGCTGCAAGCCCCTCTACAGATGACCTTGAAAATTCTTGGTAATACCAAGAACCAGCAGTTCTCCAACACCTGCTGAGCCTTGGTACTACCAAGGCTCACTGCCAAAAATCTTGGTAATTCCAAGAAATCGGTAGCGGTTGAGTCTAGTGCAGGATAGGCACTCGCCGGTTATTGTAATATAGTTTAGACAGCCTTAAGTTGAGTTGGCGCTGATACTAAGTTTACTAAGTGGCGACCTTAAAGAATAAGAGGATCGTAAGTGGTTATAAAAGAATCAATTATCCGCGACAAGCTGGCCCAGAATCTTTCAGTGCTCGAACCCAAATTAGAACTGCTTGACATCGAAAGATACTTGCCCAACGCGGATGGCACTCGTGGATTCGTAGATTTGCTTGCAAAAGATGCGAGAGGAAAATACGTCCTTATTGAGCTCAAACGAAGCGATGTGTCAAGTAGAGATGCCGTACATGAACTCTTGAAGTATGTTGAGGGAATGAAGGTGAACCTAGCCGTTAGGGAAGACGAGTTGCGTCTCCTCGTTGTTTCAACGCATTGGTCCGAATTGTTGGTTCCTTTCTCATCCTTAGTTCAAAGAACCTCGCTGCACATTACTGGTTACTCACTTAATGTTTCCGACGACGGGACGCCGATTGACGCTAATTGCGTTGAGCCTCTACCGATTGCACAGGACAGGCTCTTTATGGCCGAGCAAGAGGTTAGTCTCTACAAATCAGAGGCGAGTTTACGTCACGGCATAAAGTCTTATCAACAGGTATGCAAGAAAAAGGCAATCGGCAACTTCGTGTTGATTGAGCTAAAAGCTCCGAAAGGACATAGAGAATCTGAGTTGTCGAGCGTTTTTGCAGCGATGGCAAATTTAAGGGAAGAGCTGGGAGGCGAACCACCTAATATTGAGGAGATTGATCGCCATCTACCCAACCACACGAACATGGTTTACTTCGCAATGTTGCAAATGCTTGATCAACATTGTATTCAAAAAATCTCATCTTTGTTAAAAAATAGCCCTGAAGAGCTAGAAGAATTTAATTCATTTTTCTTAGAGGTTGAGAAAAAAGACCAGAGCAGTGTATTACATGAAAAATTACTAGAGTTACAACCTTGGCCGCACCGGGATTATCTGGAAATAGGTTACCCAGCAAAGTTTTCGAAGATAATTGACCAGGAAGGATGGGAAGTAACAAAAATTCATCGGTTTGGCACCATTTCAGAAAATAATCTTCTAACTGACGAGGCAATACTAAGTGAGCTTCGCGGAGAGCAAGGAGTCACAAAGCAAAGGTATGTACGGAGGCTTATGGGATGTGACACGGCGGAGGCCGCCTCAATAACTCAAGAGCTAGCGAGATGCTTGGAAGATAATCCTGTATGGAAGACTCAACTGGCTGCTGCTTTGCAGGATCTACCTTTGATAGGCAAAGAATCTCAAATTTCTATTTCATTACTGAATCCAAGCAATATCCTCTTATCGATCTACATGTTACATGCTCGTGATGATGGAATATTGTACCAACCTGGATATCGCATCATTATCGGCAATGATGAAAACAATTGCCAGATGATTTTTGGGGTAGTTGAGGCTTCTGGAATTCGCCCATCGCTAAGTGCAATCGTTCGTGACTATTACAATAGCGACCCGGGTCAATTACTTTTCCCACTGAACTGGGGAGGATATGAGAGACGGGACGCAAGGATAGTTCGAGATATCGGTCTAAAATACTCTACTTATAAGGTAGTCCATCGCCAGGGCGAGGCCGAATATTGGAAACTTACAGAACTTGGATGGGAACCTTGCGAGCCATTCGGATATCTGCAGCATTTCCTTGAGTATTTACAATCAAATCAAGAATTTGTTACCGATATTTGTGAATTCTTTAGTACCAATTGGAATGGATTTATGACGACCTATAAACGAAATGACGATTTCCAGTTTCGCACCTGAATAGTTCGCTAAATAATAATTTTCCGATATTGATTAACAAGCACTTAACATACCAAGCTTCTAGTTTTCTTGGAGCCCAGATCTTTTCAAGAGGGCGGATTTAATTAGGCAATTCCAAATTTTTTCCCACCTGTCATTATTTAGATATACATCTCTCAAAAATAATTACAACAAGGCTCGTGGTGACACGCAACTACGCCTTGTACACTTCAGATAGAATCGGAATTATCATTGGCTCTGCAATCTTATGGATAAAAGCCTCATCATCAGTTGTCAGCAAATATTCTCCGATCTTTACATGAGCTATTGAGCACCTAAATCGATAAATAATATACGCAACAAATTTACTAAGATTGTCGTAAGAGGTACCCATGCCGTTTGATGCCCAAGTAGCCGAATCATAACCGGCTGCGATGGCAGCAAGAAATTTCGCCGGCTCCACCTTATAAGGATTAGAGTCCTTGGTATATTCAATCAACATTTCTGCCAGTTGAGCGTGATAGGCAGGGATAGAAAAGGCAGAGCGAAGTAAGTTTTCGAAGAAAATAACTTGGTTCGGAGCTGCCCTTCGGACAATCTTTAACAACCTCTCAAATTCCTTATCATTACCAAAACTCTTTAAAAGCTTGCCAACCCCTTTTAAATCAGTGCCTAAGGCATTGATAGCCGAAACAATTTGAACATCGAAATCAATCTCTAAAAGATGATACAGCTTCAAGAAGCGTTCCAGCGGCGAACCATGTGCAACGGCTCGAAAGGCAGCGTCTTTAACGATAGCATTGGATAACCCTAAGTCAGGCTTAGCAATGATTTGGGATGCGGTAGTGCGGTGAGCGACAATTCGAGTCGACTGCTCATCTGAATGAACAAATGATCCCCAAATTGCACTGCCTTCTCGGTAGTGCGCTAAATAATCCGCGTAATCTGTAGAATTTACAACTAGATAGCTATGAAGAAAAATATAATCCCGTTTTTCGTCACCTTCCGCTTCCAAAGCGACTGCTGAAACTTCTTCTAAGTATGACGCTACAAGCTGAGCACTTGCCATACCATAACCGAATTCTTGGCCTTCGCAATTAACAAGGTCAGCAATTATACGGGTTCCATCAGAAATCGGAATAACGTCGCCTGGAGTATATTGCGGTGACACAGAGGTAAGCTTTAACGCGACGAGATCGTTAACTGCACATTTGGATTGAAAGCTACTCACCGTCAGGCTCGGGTCAATGCCAAAATCAAAACCATCAGTCTGCAGTTGCGAGAATTCAGTGTAATTCATTCTGCTTCACGTTGCCAAATTTCTGCAATGTCGCTGTCGCCTTCATCGCGGAAGTATTCTTTAAATACAGCATTCAACAGCTTCCTGGTTCCAAACCCTACGTTCACTTTACGCACAGGGAGGCCTTCGATGATTCGTTGAAGTACTACGAGGCCAAGAGGGTCGGTACCGACTTGTGAAGCCTGAAGCTTACGCAGCAGCGCAGCGAGCGCTGTGTTTATTCGGGCTTTGCGTTCTGGGTTCGACCCGAAGTCAGAAACGGAAGAGAAGAAAGCGTTCATGACGTTCTCGTTTCCAAACCAGGCAGCGCCAGTTGGTGCACCAGGTAGGCTTCCGTCATAGACTCGACATATTTCATCGTCAAGCGCGGCATACTGTGCCAGATAGTGCTGGAAAGATGCGAAATCTTCTCCGAGTTTGGTTTCATCTTGCGAAAGCACCGACTCTTCAGAAATCTGTTGAGCGACAATATTCTGCTTTTCGACCTCTGGTGATTTCAAAAGAAACGTATGATACGCAGTTGCAACCTTATCTAACGCATACCGTCTAGCGCGAGTACGTCGGTTTTCTTCATTTTCAGTAATAAGCTCAAGCCTTTCGATAGTTCGTTCCAGAGTAGACCGAAACGCAGAGAAAAGCACTTCAATCTGGTGTCTCATAGACATTGGCTTTTGGCCGGCATTCAATACGATAATTCGATAGATCAAGTTATCGAGATTCTCTTCAATTCGAATCTCAAGATGCACAGTCTGTTCTGCAGCAAAAATGTGACCTTCTTCTTGCAGATCCGCGAGAATATAAGTTCGCTGCAGTCCATCGAGAATATTCACTCCACCAACAACTTTCAATCGCTCTACAAGATTTGGATAGTCTCTCACTTGACATAGCTGTTTCAAATCCGGAGCGGCCTCGAGCGCGGCTGACAGAGTGATGGTAGGCAACAGAGCACCTGCGCGAATGTCGTCTTTCATGCGGCTGTAGGCCGGATGTTTCTCGCGCCGTCGCTGGATCGAAAATTTGTCGAAGTCTTGCCCTACGAGTTCCAAGTAGTCGCTAATCGGCATTTGAGCGTAGATCACCGGGGTAGCTGTACGAATGTCTTGTTGCGGCTCGCCTAGAAGCGTGATGTTCATGAAAGTAAATTCCTTGCCGTGTTTATGTAACAATATTGATGCTTCATCAATGTGATCTAAGAATAATACTCGTTTAATGGCAGATCAGGGAGTATTGCCCTTGCTCTTCAGCTGGGTACACTAGAGGTACATGAACAACGTTTCCTTCATTTAGCTAAATTTCGGTAAATTACTGATTCTAAAGTTCTTTTAGCTGCGTTAAATTACGGTATAATTTTCTTATAAATCAAAGACATACTGTCTTCTCAGCTAATTTGTAATCATCAGGTGGCGGGTTCGAGTCCTGCAGCCGGCACCAGTTTCACCCCGCTTGAAGCCCAGCCCTTTGGTTGGGCTTTTTGCTTTCTGTCGGTAAATTTTACAAAAACGCTTTTGGAATCGTTTCCAAAACCATAATTCTTTGTTTTAAAAAGACAAAAACCTTCTGGCATCGTTTTTGCTCATCGGTAGTCTCCACCTACAACATGAAGGAGACCTCGATGTTCAAGCACATCCTGCAGGCTGGCCTGGCCAGCGCTCTGATCTTCGCCGGCAGCCTGGCTGTCGCCGCCCCGATCGCATTCATCCCAACGAACGACGCCACCGGCACGGTCTACACCAACAACGCCAACGAAGGCTGGGACAACCATCGCGGCATCGGCTTCACGGTGAGCGCGACGCAAACGCTGTCCAGCGTCGGCGCCTGGCTCGACCTGACGAATACCGATCTCCATTTTGCCGTCTACGAAATCAGCGCGCCGCAGGACGTGTTTTTCCGCGGAACGCTGCTGGCTTCCGGCGGCTCGACCGTCTCGACCAGTGGCCTGGAATGGGTCGACTACGGTGTCAATCCACTCACCCTCAACACGGGCACGAATTACCTGATCGAGTTCTGGTTCAACGGGCCGTCGAACCAGAGCTTCTATTTCAATAACCAGAACGCTGCCTGGTCGCAGGGCGCATACACAGGCCTGGACGGGACCCTCGGCGACGATTTTTATAATTCCACCGTCGCCGCCTTCCGCGTGAATGCGCTCGCGCCAAGCGGCGACGTGCCGGAGCCGGCATCGCTGGCCTTGATCGGCGCCGGCATGCTGGCGCTGGGCTTGCGCCGCCGCCGTTCCTGAGGCGAGATCTACGGACGCCGGACTGGCAGGCTATAACGCTGCCAGGGCCGGCATCCCCTCCCTCCCCAGCCAGGTGGTATTGAACCGCTGTTGCGCCAGCCGCAGCGACACCGCGTCTCCCTTCTGCCGGTACACCTCCATCAAGCCCCTTCAAGCCCAGCGACTGCCGCGCCGGGTAGTACCAGTACGGCGGTTCCACGCAAGAACCGGCCAGCGGTATGCAGAGGATTTTGCGCTTCATACCGCCGATGCTGCAGTCTGTCGCAATCCGCCGTTTGCATGGCATGCACAGGCATATAGTGAATCCATCGGCAAACTTACTGGAGACAAGTCATGAACAAACTGCTCGGCACCGCATTCCTGGCCACCGCCTTTTCGATCGGCACACAAGCTGCCTGGGCGGACGACATCGTGCGCGAAAACCGCGCGGTCGATGCCAAGGTTTCGAAGATCCACCTGGGCGGCATCATCCGCCTGAACGTGCGCCAGGGGCCGACCCCGTCGCTGGTGGTGTCGGGCGAGCGCCGCTACGTGTCGAAGATCACGACGAGCCAGCGCGGCGATACCTTGACGATCGATACCGAGAGCAACAATACGCATTGGGGGAACAACAAGGGCAACGAGCTGCGCGCCGAACTGACGGTGCCGAACCTGCAGGAATTCGTGTCGGAAGGCGTGGGCTCGAGCGAGGTGTCGGGCTTCAGCGGCGAGCGCCTGGTGGTGTCGCTGGATGGCGCGGGCGCCGTGAAGGTCAGCGGCCAGTACCGCGACATCGATGCCCACCTGGGCGGCGTCGGCGGCCTGACCCTGAACACGACCGGCCAGGCGGACCGCATCGACGTCAAGCTGGGCGGCGCCGGCCATATCAGCGTGAGCGGCCAGGCCAAGGTGCTGCGCGCCCACCTGGGCGGCGTCGGCAGCCTCGATGCGCAGCAGCTGCGCGCCGATACGGTCGACCTCGACATGTCGGGCCTGGGCGGCGCCAGCGTGTTCGCCCGCACTGCCGCCAACGTCAGTCTGAGCGGCATGGGCTCGGCCACCGTCTACGGCAAGCCGGCGACGCGCAATGCCACCACGAATGGCTTCGGCAAGGTGAGCTGGCAGTAAGGAGGCAAGGGCGACGCCGGCCGGTGCAAGCGGCCGGGTCGCCGGGGTGAACGCTTAGCGGATCACCGTGTCGTTTTTCACCGATTTGACGCCCTTCACGCCGCGCGCCAGTTCCATCGCACGCTGGGCGCTTTCGCGCGAATCGACGAAGCCGCTCAGCTGCACCGTACCCTTGAACGTTTCGACCTGCACCTGGGTCGCCTTGACGGTCGGGTCGGCGGCGAAGGCGGCCTTCACTTTGCCGGTGATGACGGAGTCGTCGATGTATTCACCGGTGCCTTCGCGGGTAGACGTCGGGGCGCAGGCGACCACCGAGACCAGCAGCGTGCCGGCGATGACGGATTGGGCGATAGCGGTTGTGAGGCGACGAGTAAGAGCCATGGCAGTTCTCCGAGTTTGTTGAGATTTTTATTATTCCCAATTTCGGCTCAGCCTGTCGCCCGATACTGTTGCGAGAATGGCACGATGCGCGGCAGTCATCCCCTCAGGGCGCACCGGCCCCGCTGGCCTGCCCTGCCGGCAGTTCATTCGGCCGGCCGGCGATGCGTTCGGCCGACAGGTCATGGCCGATCACCAGGCGCACGTTGGCGCGGCCCGGCGTGCTGACCTCGACCGGTTCGACGGCGCCGAAGCGCTCGGCCAGCCGCTCGGCCACGCCGCGGTAGGCCGGCTGGTACTCGATGCGGGTCTGGCGCACCGCGAAGCCCTTCTCGTTGGTCAGCCGCACCACCTTCACACCCGGGTCGCGCAGCTGGCGCGACATCAGCCGCGCCAGGCCCTGGCGTCCGTTGCCGTTGCTGATCTCGAGCGCGGCGGTCATGGGCTGGCTGCGGTCTTCCTTCGGCGCGGACGGCTTTGGCGGCATCGTTGCCGGCGCCGGCGGCGCGCTGCGCGGCGGGGTCACGCGGCGCAGTTCGAGCAGGCCGTTCGGTTTGCTGACCACTTCGACGAAGGCCCAGTCCTGGTCGGGACGCGGGGCCGTCTTGACCGCCTTTTCGATGGCCGGCAGCTTCGCCCCGCCTTCCGCCGCCGCGTAGTCGGCGCGGAAGTCGTGCTCGCGCAGGGCATTCGCCTGGCGCAGCATCTGCGCCGCGCGCTCTTCCTGGCCGAGCTGCTGCAGGGTTTCGCCAAGGTGCTGCCAGGTGCGGTGGTTCAGCGGATCGAGCAGGCAGGCCTTCTCGAGCGCGACCAGGGCTTCGTCGTACTGGCCGTTGAGGAAGTAGGCATGGCCCAGGTTCCCGAACAGGAAGGCGGTGGAGGGGCCGGACGCCATCGTCGCGCCGCGCGTCAGGTCGCGCCAGATCGGGATCGCCCTGGCGAAGTCGCGCTGCTCGGCGTAGGCGATGGCCAGGCCGTTGCGGGCGTTCACGTGGGTGGCATCGAGCTGCAGGGCGGCCTGGTAGGCGGCGACGGCTTCGTCGTAGCGGTGCGCCAGGTGGTGGTTGCGGCCGCTGACGTAATTGTCGTCGGCGGCGACGACGGCCGGGCGGCTGGTATCGGCCACCATGCCGATGCCGCTGCAGGCCGCCAGCAGGACGCTGCTGCACAGCAGGGGCAAGGTCTTGATCAGGATTCGGGTACGCATCGCAGCCTCCAGAAAATCAGGTCGTATTCGTCAGGACAGTGCTGAAGGTGCGCATGATCTTGATACCGGCCGGGCCGAGCAGCACCATCAGCAAGGTCGGGAAAATGCAGAAGATCAGCGGGAACAGCAGCTTCAGGCCGATCTTGGCCGCAGCTTCCTCGGCAATCACGCGGCGCTTGCCGCGCAGGTTGTCCGAGTAGACGCGCAGGGCGTCGCCGATGCTGGTGCCGAAACGTTCGGACTGGATCAGCATCGCCACCAGGGCATCGATGTCGTCGACGCCGATCCGCAGCGAGAAGTTGCGCAGCGCCTTCTCCTTGCTGAAGCCGGCGCGCATCTCCATCAGCACCAGCTGCAGCTCCTGCGCCAGGATCACGCTCTTGATGTGGATTTCGGCCGCCACCTTGACCAGCGCGCGCTCCAAGCTCAGGCCGGCCTCCACGCACACGGTGAGCAGGTCGAGGGCGTCGGGGATGGTTTCGAAGATCTCGCGCTTGCGGCGCTGGGCGATCCGCGCCAGCACGATGTTCGGCAGGTAGTAGCCGATCGACGCCGCCACCAGCAGCATGAGCAGGACCCTGCTGCCGTTGGGCGCGGCCGGCAGGAAGGCCAGCGCGATGCCGGCCAGCGCGGGCAGCAACAGCGCGAGGCCGCTCTTCGACGCGAAATACAGGGTCGGGGCGGCCGGGTTGCGCCAGCCGGCATTCATGAAGCGGGTGCGCAGCGCCGACTTCTCCCATCCCTCTTCCGGCACCGACAGCCTGGTCAGCGGCCGCGCCGCTTTCGCCACGCGCTCGATCCAGCTGCTGCCGTTGGCGGTGCCGTCGTCGGCGCGGCCCAGGAAGTGCGCCAGACGCGCGCGCAGGGCGACGGGCGCGAACAGTGCGAAGCCGAGCCAGGCCAGCACGCAGACGATCACGAAGACGATCAGCAGGAACAGCAATTGTGCGGAAGTCATCGACGGCTCCTCAGATACGGATGCGGATTACCTTGCGTAGCCAGAACACGCCGATCACGATCATCCCCAGCGCGTAGCCGAGCAGCCGGATGCCGGACGGATCGGTCCAGAGGATCCTGATGTAGCCGGGATTCAGCAGCGCCATCATGCCGCCCACCACGACCGGCAGCAGGCCGAGGATCCAGGCCGACATCCGTCCTTCGGCCGACAGCACGCGCACCTGGGCGGCCAGCTTCAGGCGGCCGCGGATGATGTGGCTGATGTTGCCGAGGATTTCGGCGAGATTGCCGCCGGTCTCGCGCTGGATCAGCACGGCGATGATCAGGTAGCGCAGGTCGGTCAGCGGAATCCGCGCCGCCATGTTGTGCAGCGCTTCGCTCATCGGCACGCCGTAGTTGATCTCTTCGCGCGCCAGGCGGAATTCGCCGCTGAGCGGTTCGGGCAGTTCGTTGCCGACGATTTGCAGCACGTTGGTGAAGGAGTGGCCGGCACGCAAAGCGCGCGCGATGAAGTCGGCCGCTTCGGGCAACTGCTGTTCGATGCGCGTCAGGCGCCGCTTGCGCGCGCGCCGCACCAGCATCAGCGGCACCAGCGCGAACAGGCAGGCGACGACGGCGCGCAGCGGCGCCGGCCAGTGCAAACCGAGGATCACGCCGGCGACCAGCGCCGTCCCGCTCCATACCAGGAACTGCTCGACCGTCCACTTCATGCCGGACTGGATCAGCAGCCGGTCGAGGCGGTACATCACGGCGACGCGGTGCAGCAGGCGGTCGGCCAGCTCGTTCTGGCTGAAGCGGCGCTGCTTGAGGATCGAGATCCGCTCGCTGGAGCGGCCCGGCGTGCCCGACATCAGCTGCAGGCGGCGCGCCACGCGCTGGGCGGCCGTGCCATGCGTGCTGGCCCACCACAGGTACGCGCCCTCGATCCCGAGGATCACGGCGGCGAACAGGAAGACGGCGAAACCGTAGAAAAGGATGTCCATGGAAGGCTCCGATGCGGCTGGCGTCTAGGTGAAGATACGGTCCGGATCGAAGGTGTCTTCCGGCACCGGGGCGCCGAAGGTCTTGAGGCGCTCGGCAAAGCGCGGCCGCACGCCGGTGGCGCAGAAATGGCCCTGCACCTTGCCGTCGCCATCGATGCCAGTCTGCTCGAAGCGGAAGATCTCCTGCATCGAGAGGATGTCGCCTTCCATGCCCGTGACTTCCTGGATGCTGACCACCTTGCGGGTGCCGTCGGTCAGCCGCGAAGCCTGCAGGATCACCGTGATGGCCGAGCAGATCTGCTGGCGGATCGCGCGCGCCGTCAGGTTCACGCCGGCCATGCTGACCATGTTCTCGAGACGGGACAAGGCGTCGCGCGGCGTGTTCGCGTGGATCGTCGCCAGCGAGCCTTCGTGACCGGTGTTCATCGCCTGCAGCATGTCGAGTGCTTCGGCGCCGCGCACCTCGCCCAGGATGATGCGGTCGGGGCGCATGCGCAGCGAGTTGCGGACCAGCGCGCGCTGGGTCACCTCGCCCTTGCCTTCGATGTTCGGCGGACGCGTTTCGAGGCGCACCACGTGCGGCTGGCGCAGCTGCAGCTCGGCGGCGTCCTCGATGGTCACGATGCGCTCGTTGCCGGGGATGAAGCCGGAGATCAGGTTCAGCAGCGTGGTCTTGCCGCTGCCGGTGCCGCCCGAGATCAGGATGTTGACCTTGGCGAGGCCCAGGCTTTCCAGTACCTTGATCATCGGCGGCGTGATGCTTTTATAGTCGAGCAGGTTCTGCACCGACAGCGGCGTGGCGCCGAAGCGCCGGATCGAGACCAGCGGACCGTCCACCGCGAGCGGCGGGATGATCGCGTTCACGCGCGAGCCGTCCGGCAGGCGCGCATCGACCATCGGGCTCGACTCGTCGACCCGGCGGCCGACGCGCGAGACGATCTTCTCGATGATCTTCATCAGGTGCGCGTTGTCGTGGAAGCTCACGTCGGTGAGTTCCAGGCGCCCGCGGCGCTCGACGTAGACCTGGCTGTGGGTATTGACCAGGATGTCGGAGACGGTCGGGTCGTTCAGCAGCGGCTCGAGGGGGCCAAAGCCGAGCATCTCGTGCTGGATGTCGAGCACCAGGTGGTGGCGCTCCTGCTGGTTCAGCACGATGCGCTCTTCTTCGATGATGCGCTGGACCAGCAGCGCCAGCTCGTGCTTGAACTGCTCGCTGGTCAGGCGCTTCAGGCGCTCCAGGTCGATCCGGTCGAGGATCATCTGGTGCATTGTCTTCTTCAGCTCCTGGTAGGCATGTTGCGCCACTTCGGGCAAGGCCTGGTGGTGACGTTCCTCGTCGGTTCCGGACAAACGCTCGCGCAGGGACATCGGAATCGCTCCTTCAAAAGTCAGGCATCGCCTTCGCCGCGCCCGAACAGGCGGTCGAAGAGGCCTTTGGTCTCGGTGACGCGGCGCGCCGTGATCAGTTCGACCAGGTCGGCCAGGCTGCGCGCGGCGGCGCTGCCGCGCGCCAGCTGCAGCACGGGGATTCCCTGGTTGACCGAGTCGGTGACGGCGATGTAATCGTTGGGGATGGTGTGCAGTACTTCCGCGCCGAGCGCGGCATGCAGGTCCTGCAGGCGCAGCCGGCCGCCCTTTTCGTAGCGGTTGACGATCAGCCGGATATGGTCGGTGAAGTAGCCGAGCGAACGGAAGATATCCAGCAGGCGGCGCGCGTCGCGGATGTCCGGCAGGGCCAGCTGCAGCACCGGATAGATGGCGTCGGTGGCGTCGAGGGCGCGCAGCGACACCGCGTCGATCTGGCGTCCGACGTCGAGCAGGATGTAGTCGTAATGCTGGCGCGCCAGGCGCAGGATGGTGTCGATGTGCTCGGGCTTGGCTTCGCTGGTCTGGCCGGGATCGTCGGCCGCGGCCAGCACCCCGAAGCCGGGCGCCACGTGCACCAGGCAGGATTCCAGGAAGGGCCCGTCGATGCGCGCGATCTGCTGGCAGACGTCGGACAGGGTCATGGCCGGCTTCTGGTCCGACACGTACAGCGTGGCGTCGCCGAACTGGCGGTGCAGGTCGATCAGCAGCACCTTCTTGTCGGCCAGGGTGGCCAGCGCGTAGCCGAAATTGGTCGAGATGAAGGTCGCGCCGCTGCCGCCCTTGCAGGCGATGAAGGCGAGCACCTTGCCGTCGCGCGCCGCGGCCACGCCGGTGCTGGCGGCGATGCGGTCGATCGCTTCGTGCAGCGCGCGGTGCACTAGCGGCAGCTGCAGCACTTCGCGCACGCCGGCGCGCATCGCGCGGATCAGCAGCTCGGGGTGGTGGTTATCGGTCAGCAGCATGAAGTGCGCTGCTGCGTAGTGGCGCGTCAGGCGTTCGAGAAGGTCGCCGTCGGCGGTGTCGGTTTCGCTGGCATCGACGACGACCAGGCTGGGAGGCTCGGACAGCGGACGATCGAGGGCGTCGCGCAGGCTGGCGCGGCTAGCGGAAACGTTCAGCGGCGGTACGCGCGCCGCGCCTTGCGAGGCGATCTCCGCGTATAGCTGGGTGTCGCGGCTGATCAAGAGGGCTTTCATCGGATTCCTTGGGGCAGCGTTCGGCCATGGCCATCATCATTTGTTGCCGTTCCCGATGACCAGCGATACTGTATTGCTGCTGGTGGAACCGGAATCGTGGAACGAGCGCTGGTAGCGCTCCTGCGCAGCACGGGCCGCCGCACCGTCCACGCCGGCGGCTGGATCGGTGTTGGCCGCGGCCGCAGGATTGATCACCTGGGCGGACAGGTTCGCGCGCACCGAGGCGCCGAAGTTTTCGTTGAAGCGCGGCGTCGAACTGCAGCCTTGCAACGCTCCGAGCAAAAGCACGAGCAAGAACGAACTGCGTCTGATGGACATGGCTTCCTCCTATTTCAGTTCGAAGCCGCCGGCGCTCTGCGACGGCTTCGGCGCGAGCGCCGGCGCCGACATCGCCGCGGTACTGGTCTCGGGCGCGCGGCCCTCGAGTAGGCCGCCGAGCATCAGCTCGGCGCGCGAGGGCACGCCGACTCTATCGGTCGGCAGCTGGTAGCCGGGGCCGGACATCGGCTTGACCAGGTGGGCGGTGATCACGAACACCAGTTCGGTGCGGTCCTGCTGGTAATCGGTGCTGCGGAACAGGGCGCCGAGGATCGGCACTTCGCCCAGTACCGGCAGACCCTTCAGGTTGGTCACCAGGTTATTCTTGATCAGGCCCCCGATCGCGAAGCTCTGGCCATCGGACAGCTGGACCGTGGTGCTCGCCTTGCGGGTGGTGATGACCGGCAGGATCGCGGTGCCGTTGAAACCGTTCGCGGAGATGCCGATGCCATCGCGCGACAGCTCCGACACCTCGGGCGCGACCTGCAGGTTGATGCGTCCGCCGGACAGCACGGTCGGCGTAAAGCGCAGACCGACGCCGAACTCCTTCTCGGCCAGCGTGATCTTGTTGTTGTCCTGGGCGACCGGGATATAGAACTTGCCGCCGGCGAGGAAGGTGCCTTCCTGGCCGCTGATCGCCATCACGTTCGGCTCGGCCAGAATACGCACCAGGCCGTCCTGCTTCTCGGCGGTGGCGCCGAGATTGTTGCCGTTCGATTTGATGGCGCCGAACCGGCCATGGGTGGTGCCGGTGGTGAAGTCCGACACCAGGGCGGCAGCCCAGCTGCCGGATCCAAAGCGCCAGGAAACGCCGGCTTCGAGCTTCTCCAGCAGGGTCTTCGACACCTCCGCGACCTTCACTTCCAGCTGCACTTGCTGCGGTGCGCTGACCGCCAGCAGGTTGACCACCCGGGCAGCTGCGGCATTCGCACCGCTGGCGGCGCCGGCGGCAGTCTGCTGGCCGCCGACCACATCCGCCTTGTCCGGCACTGGCAAGGGACGCAGCGGGCGGCGCACATAAGCATTCGCCAGTTCGACCGCGCGCTCCACCGCGACGGCATCGCTCACGGTGCCGCTCAGGATCAGGGTGTCGGCGGCCGCCAGCACCTTGATGTCGCGTTCTTCCGGCATCACTTCGGCCAGCGTGGCCTGCAGCGGCGCCGGATCCATCGCCACCGTGATGTCGAGCATGCTGCACAAGCCGCTCCTGCCCTGCACGATCATGTTGGTGGTGCCGACGTCGACGCCGGCGATGTACAACGTGTCCGGCGCGACCAGCAGCGCCTGCACCACGCCCGGGTTGCCGACGCTGCGCTGCAGCACCGCCTCGGGCAGGCGCATCAGGTTCGACTTCCCGACCTGCAGGGACAGGCGCGCGGGTTTCGCCGCTTCGCCCTGGCAGCGCGGGCCGGCATCGGCGCGACTGGGCGTCGCCTGGGCCGGATTGTCGGCCTGCACCGGCTTGGCGGCGATGGCGGGTCCGGCAGCGGCCAGCGCCAGGCCGGCGGCAACGAGACAGCGGAGAATCGGCGTAGGCATCAGGCATCCGTTCATGACATCACCCGGGATAGGTTCAGAAGCACTCCTGCGACATGCGCAGGCCGTTGAGCACCGTGACGCAGTTGCGCCGCACGGGGGCCGCCACCTTGGCGATCACTGGGCGCGCGGCCGGTGCGGGCTTCGGCGCCGGCTTGGGTGCGGCCTGCGGCGCCATCGGCAGCAGCGTCAGCTTGGTTGCGCCCTGGGTCGCGGCCGATTGCGGATCGACCTGGTTGCGCAGGGCCAGCGACAGGGTGCCGACGCTGCGCGCCAGGTCGAGCTTCTCCGCCTGCTCCGGCGTGACTTCCAGCGTGACGGCGTTGACCACTTTCGGCTTGGTCTCGTCGCGGTTGACTTCCTGCGCGACCGCCAGCACCAGGATCCGCTCCAGCACGATCTTCGAAATGCTTTGTTCGCGTCCCTCGGCGCCGGGGACCGCATCCTTTTGCGTGCTGACGATGATGTCGACGTAGTTTCCCGGCAGCGTGAAGCCGGCCACGCCGATCACGTCGTTGACACGCACGGTGATGGCGCGCTTGCCTTCGGTGATCAGGGCCGACAGCCCGCCCAGAGTGCCGGCCGGCGCCAGCTTGACTTCGCTGACTGGCTCGCCCATCAGCAGATTGCTCTTCAGGACCCGGCCGCCGAGCTTTTGCGGATCGGTGAACGCGCCCTTCGGCACGCTGTCGGCCGGCCATTCGGCCAGCTTGAACATCTCCGGCGTCAGGCGCTGGCCGAGGCTGATGTCGGCGGCCGCCACCGCGATGCGGCCGCTGCTGCCGCCCGGCTGAGTCAGCAGCCAGCGCGAGGCGAACAGCACGGCCGCCAGGCCGAACACGATGGCAACCGCCATCACCGTGAATGCACGCTTGTTCTTCATTTAGGCCTCCGTGCCGCAAGCGATGAACATGCTGTTCCAGGCCTGCTCGACCGTCGCCACCGTCAGGCGCGGTTCGCTCCCGGCAAAACCGGCGAAGTCGGCGATGCGGTCGAGCAGTTCGCCGGGATAGCAGGCCAGCAGCGCGCGGCCGGATTGCGCGTGCAGGCGGTCGATCAGGTGGTCGGCGGCGGCTTCGTCGAAGTCGATGCGGCGCAGCCGGCACTGGCGGCGCAGCTGGGCGCGATAGATGCCGGCGGGCCAGGGGCCGATCCCGGCCTTGTAGCCGATCCGGCGCAGCGCCGCGTCGTCGAAGAGCGCGGCCGGTTCCAGGTTGGTGGCAAACACCATGGCGCAATCGAAGGGCAGCGATTCGACCTGGCCGCCCTGCAGCGTCAACTGGTCGGCGCCGGCATCGAGCGGCGCGATGAAGCGGTTCAGCAGCTCGGCGGCCGGAATGCGCTGGCGCCCGACATCGTCGATCACCAGCATGCCGTTGTTGGCCTGCAGATGCGGCGGCGCGTGGTACAGGCCTTCCTCGACGTCGTAGCGCAGGTCGAGCATCTCGCGTCCCAGCTCGGCGCCGACGTGCACCAGCGGGCGCTGGCAGACGGCCCAGCGCGCATCGCAGCTGCGCCGTTCTTCCTGCTGGCGCACCACGGCCGGGGTCAGGTGCAGCGCCGGATCGTACAGGCGGATCACCTGGCGGCCGACGACCACGGCATACGGCACCGCGATGGGTCCCGGCAGCAGGCGTCCGAGCTTGCGCGCGAGCTGGGTCTTGCCGCTGCCGGACGGACCGTGCAGCAGCAGCGAACGGCGCGCGTGCAGTGCCGCGCCGAGCACGTCGCGCACTGCCGGCGCCAGGCCATCCTCGCCCAGCAGCGCAGCCAGCTGGGCCGGGGTGGCGCGCTCGGTATCGGCATGGCGCAGGGCCTGGCGCTCGACCACCGCGCGGTAGGACGCCAGCGTGACCGGGGCCGGGCCGACGTAGCGGCAGCGCGCCAGCGCATCGGCGGCGCCGCGCTGGCCGATGCCGGTCAACTGATACTGCATGTCGATGTCGGATTCGCCGCACCAGGCCACTTCGACCTGCTGTTCGGCGATCAGGGGATTGAGGACTTCGCGCAGGACGCTGATGGACAGGCGCAGCTTGCCCGCCAGGACCGCCAGCTGGGCCTTGCCGGCAACCTGGATCGCCTTGAGCACGAGGTCGGTCACGAAGCGCGGCTCGAGGCCGGTGTCGCGCACGGTCTTGGCCTGGCGCGGCAAGATCGGCGTGATGTCCGGGCCGTCCGGCGCCGGTTGCGCGGCGCGCGGCGCCGTCGCGGTACTGCCTGTCGAAAGCGTGTCGAACATCGGAACCCCCTGAGACCTACATGTTTTCCGAAACGGGTCAGATTGATTCTAGCGAGCGCCCTCCCGTCACCCTTGCGTTGCGCCAAGCCGGGCTCAACCGTAATGGCTGACCAGGACAACGATCGAGCCGGCCGCGATCGCCACGCCATACGGCATCGAACCGGCGCTCGTCTGCGCCGGTGAAGCGGACAGTCCGGCGCCGTGGGCGCGCGCGCCGCGCAGCATGATGCCGAGATTGCTCAGCGCCAGGCGTAGGCGTCCGCACAACAACATCATCAGCAAGGCCATCACGCCGCCCACACACCAGCTCAGCACGGCGATCTTGAAGACCTCGGTCGGCCCGGTGAAGGCGCCCACCACGGCCACCATCTTGACGTCGCCGGCGGCCATGCCGTTCAGTAAATAAAAAGGCAAAAACATCGCCAGCCCGAGCGCCATCCCGCCGAGTGCGGCGAGCAGGGAAGCAAGGGGATCGGCGGACAGCAGGCGCAACACCAGTGCGCAAGCCAGTCCGGCCAGCAAAAGCCGGTTTGGAATGCGGCGTGTCGCCAGGTCGTTCATGGCGGCGATGCTGACCAGCAGTAAAAGGGCCGTGTCAAGGAGCTGTTCGTTCTGCATGGCATCCTCAAAATAAAAAAACCCTCCGGACGACGTGTCCGGAGGGTTACAGACGCTTAGCTCACGACCAGTTTGTCCTTGATCGTGGTGAACAGCGTCTCGAGCTGATCGCCCATGGCACCTGCAGCCGTTGCGATCGCGACACCGATCAACGCGGCGATCAGGCCATACTCGATGGCGGTCACACCGTTTTCGTCAGCGATGAAGGTTTTGACTGCGGTGACGAAGTTGCTCATGACATACTCCCATATGGTAGGTTAGTAATGACAGCCCTGGACCGGAGAAACTGCGTTCCGAACCAGTGAGTTCACTATAGGAGATGATGCCGTACGGCAAGTTGACTGCACGCAAGTTTTCCCATCAGCACTATTTTTTGTCGATGGGAATCATTCACCCCACGATGGGGGGAGCGGCGTCAGGCAAGTTCTTGAGAAAATGCGTGGTGCGCAAAATAAATTGCATTTGCATAATTGCATAGAATACAAAAACGCTATATGCTGTTCCGCTTGCCCTTTGTGAAATGCCAGAACTCTGCGCACCCGGCGGCGATTGCATTTGGCCCGCAGGACGGTGGATTACATTGCTGAGAACCACATGGAATCGCTTCTGAAACACATGGTAGATATGACCGGCCACCGCGATCACGCGATGCTGGACATCTCCGTGATTTCGGCAGTGCAGGAGCTGGCCGGGGCGAGGCAGGCGCGCATCCTGAGCATCGCCACCGTGGCCGGACAGCAGTACCTGCGTTCGCGCGCGTCGATCCAGGCAGGCGGCGCAGCGCGCCTCGAGGACCCCAACGAAGGCACGCTCGGCGAGCCCCTCAGCCCCGAGCTGGCGCGCTGCCTGCTCGAACACCGTGCCAGCGCCGAAGCCGGCGATGCGGACGGCAGCCGCACCCTGTGGCTGCCAATCTGGTTCGGCGACAAGGCCACGACCTGCCTCGAACTGCGCAACGACAAGCCGTTCTGCAGCGATACCATCCACACCGTCGGCGGCATCGTCGGCGTCTACCGCAATTTCCAGAACCTGCTGGATTACAGCGAGCGCGACTCGCTCACTGGCCTGCTCAACCGCAAGACCTTCGACGACCAGCTCGCGCGCATGCTGCACGGCGCCCACGAGCAGGATCCGCGCCTGCCCGGCCTGGCCGAACGGCGCCAGGCCCATGGTTCGGAAAAGCAGTGGCTGGCGGTGGTCGACGTCGATCACTTCAAGGCCGTCAACGACAAGTTCGGCCACCTGTACGGCGACGAGGTGCTGATCCTGATCGCCAACCTGCTGCAGTCCTCGTTCCGCACCCAGGACCGCGTGTTCCGCTTCGGCGGCGAGGAATTCGTCGTGCTGCTGCGCTCGACCACGCTGGAAAACGCCTGGAAGATCATCGAACGCTTCCGCGCCAATGTCGAAGGCCACGAGTTCCCGCAGGTGGGCAAGGTGACGGTCAGCGTGGGTTTTGTGAGCATCAGCGCCTACGAATCGCCGGTGGTCACCCTGGGCCATGCCGACCAGGCCCTGTACTACGCCAAGAGCAATGGCCGCAACCAGGCCTGCCATTACGACGACCTGGTCTCGCACGGGGTGCTGCAGGCGGTGGCGTCGAACGACACTGCCGAATTCTTCTAGGTTTTGTTACGTGGCCAGCGCCATGAAGCGCGTCGGGTCGACCTTCCACTTCTCCGGCGACTCGTGGCGCACGATCTTGTCGCCGCCGCCAAAGCCCAGGCCACGCGACAAATCGATGGTTTCCGGCTTGATGTAGATCTGGCTCTTGGTGCTGAAGAATACGTTCACCTTCGGCGTCAGCAGGCTCGTTTCGTGCGGCTCGACCACCACGCCCAGGCGGCCCGATTCCAGCAGCACCAGGGTGCCGACCGGGTAGATGCCGACGCAGCGCATGAATTCCTGGGTCAGCGTCGGGTTGAAGTGGAACTTGCTCCACTCGTACATCTTGCGCAGGGCTTCGGCCGCCGGCATGCCCTTGTGGTAGCAGCGGTCGGCCGTGATCGCGTCGTAGACGTCGACGATGGCGGCCATCTGCGCCAGCTCGCTGATCTGCTCGGCGCCCTGGCGGTCCGGATAGCCGGTGCCGTCGCGGCGCTCGTGGTGGTGCAGCGTGATGTCGAGCGGGATCGCGCCGATTTCCGGCGAGCGGAGCAGGATCTCGTAGCCGTCGCGCGGATGGCGCCGCACCACGTCGAATTCCTCGTCGGTCAGGCGGCCCGGCTTGTTCAGGATATGGTCCGGCACCAGCGCCTTGCCGGTGTCGTGCAGCAGGCCGCCGATGCCGGCCTGGTAGATGGTCTCGTCGTCCATCTTGCGCGAGCGGCAGAAGGCCACCAGCAGCGTGCACACGCTCACCGAATGCAGGAAGGTGTAATCGTCCTTGCTCTTGATGTACGAAAGGCCCAGCAAGGCGGAGGCGTTGCGCAGGATCGAGGCCGTGACGTTCTCGACCACCGGCGATACCTTGTCCAGCTCGATCGCCTTGCCCAGGCGCGCATCCTGCATCACGGTCTTGACCAGGCCGGCGGCCTGGCGGCGCACCGCCACCGCACGGTCGAACTCTTCGGCCAGCGTGGTGCGCAGCGGCGCGACCGGCTTGGCCGCGATCGCCGCCACCTCGGCGTCCAGCACTGCGTCCGCTTCCTCGACGGTCGGCGCGTTGCTGACATCCAGCCCCTTGCTGCAGTCGATGGTCACGCCGCGGATGCCGGCGTTCAGGACCTTGCGGACTTCGTCTTCGGTGGTGATGACAAAACGGTTGCGCACGAAGGGATGTTCCATCCAGCCGCAATCGAGGTCATGGATGGCCATCCCCACACGCAGTTGGGAGGAATCGATTTTCTTGAGCATGGGGGTTGAAACCGGGTGTGTTAATCTCGCCGCATTTCGGCTTGCTTTCAGTATAGCAACTGTTCAGCTACCCGTTGCCACAAGTCAATTCAGTTTACATATTGTGTATCCTTAAAGATACAACTATTGGTCCATGGAACTACGCCAGCTCCGTTATTTCGTCGCCATCGTCGACCACGGTTCGCTGTCCCGCGCCGCCCTGTTCCTGCACGTGGCGCAGCCGGCGCTGACCCAGCAGCTGCGCCAGCTGGAAGGCGAGCTCGGCGTGCAGCTGCTGCACCGTTCGGCGCAAGGGGTGATGAGCACCGATGCCGGCAAGGTCTTCTACGAGCACGCGCTGGCGATCCTGAAACAGGTGGCCGATGCCCAGGCGGCCGTGGTCCAGTCGGCCGAACGGCCAAGCGGCAGCGTGACCCTCGGCCTGCCGCACAGCATCTCGGGCGCGCTGGCCCTGCCGCTCTTGACGGCAATCCGCCAGCGCTATCCCGAAATCACCCTGCAGCTGACCGAAGAGCTGACCGGCAACCTGGCCGAGCAGCTGCGCGCCGGCCGCGTCAACCTGGCCGTGCTGCTCGACGACGGCCAGCTGGCCGGCTTCGCCACCACCCCGCTGGTCGAGGAAGAGCTGCGCTTCATCTGCCGTGCCGACGCTTGCTGGGCCGAGGGCCGCGATAGTCTCAGCATGGCGGAAGCGCTGGACGCGACCCTGATCCTGCCCGGCCTGCAGCACGGCGTGCGTCCGCGCATCGAAAGCACTGCGCGCGCGGCCGGCCTGCACACCCGCGGCGTCATCGAGATCAATTCGATCGCGATCCTGAAGTCGGCGATCCTGGCCGGGATGGGCGCCACCATCCTGCCGGTGGCGCCGGTGCAGGCCGAGGTCGAGCGCGGTGCGATGCGCGCCATGGCGATCCACGATCCCGCCATCTCGCGCACGGTGGTGCTGTGCACGTCGAAGAACATCCCGCTGACGAATGCCGCCGCCGCGGTCAGCCGCCTGGTGGCGCAGGTGGCCGGCGACCTGTGCGCCAGCGGTGCCTGGATCGGCGCCCGGGCCATCCAGCACGCCTGACGAGCCATCATTTTTTCTTATATCCCCATCCCCATTCCGTATTTCCGTCCACGTCAGCTTGTCTCTACACTGCGCCCGAAAGCCAAAAAAGCATTGATTGGTCCGCCCCGGCCAGCGTCTACCCGGCGCGACGCCCTCCCCGGCCCCACCTGAACACCATTTGGAGACACCATGCCTGACACCATCCTTGGCCAGGGCGCGTCCGCGTCCACCTCGCCTGCCGTTCCCGCGGTTCCCGTCCCGTTGAAGGACGTCAGCCTCGACGACAAGTACACCCTCACCTCCGGCAAGATCTTCCTGTCCGGGATCCAGGCCCTGGTGCGCCTGCCGATGATCCAGAAGCTGCGCGACGAAGCCGCGAACCTGAACACGGCCGGTTTTATCTCGGGCTACCGCGGCTCGCCGCTGGGTGGACTCGATGAAAACCTGTGGAAGGCCAAGGGCCACCTGGAAGCGAAAAGCATCCAGTTCGTGCCGGGCGTGAACGAAGACCTGGCCGCGACCGCCGTCTGGGGCACCCAGACCGTCGACCTGATCGGCCCGGCCAAGCACGACGGCGTGTTCGCCATGTGGTACGCCAAGGGCCCGGGCGTGGACCGCTGCGGCGACGTGTTCAAGCACATGAACCACGCCGGCACCGCCAGACATGGCGGCGTGCTGCTGGTGGCCGGCGACGACCACGGCGCCTATTCCTCGACCCTGCCGCACCAGTCGGACCATATCTTCGCGGCCTGCATGATCCCGGTGCTGTACCCGTCGAACGTGCAGGAATACCTGGACCTGGGCGTGCACGGCTGGGCGATGTCGCGCTACGCCGGCGTGGCCGTCGCCTTCAAGGCGCTGGCCGACACCGTCGAATCGAGCGCCTCGGTGGACGCCGACCCGTTCCGCGTCGAGGTGAAGCTCCCGCAGGACTTCGCGATGCCGGAAGGCGGCCTGAATACGCGCCTGTCCTCGGTACCGCTGGGCCAACAGGCGCGTACCCAGGAAGCGCTGATGCAGGACTACAAGATCTACGCGGCCCTGGCCTACGCCCGCGAGAACAAGCTGAATCGCGTCACCATCGACAGCCCGGACGCGAAACTCGGCATCATCGCCTCCGGCAAATCCTATGTGGACGTGCTGGAAGCGCTGGAAGAACTGGGCATCGACGAAGCGATGGCGGCGCAAGTCGGCCTGCGCCTGATGAAGGTCGCGATGATCTGGCCGCTGGAACCGGAAGGCGTGCGCGAATTCGCGCAAGGCCTGGAAGAGATCCTGGTGGTCGAAGAGAAGCGGCAAGTCGTCGAATACCAGCTGAAGGAACAGCTCTATAACTGGCGCGACGACGTCCGTCCCCACATCGTCGGCAAGTTCGACGACAAGGGCGAATGGGTCTCGCCGCGCGGCGAATGGCTGCTGCCGCCGAAAGCCGACTTCTCGGTGGCGCAGGTGGCGCGCGTGATCGCCGGCCGCATCGCCCGCCTGAATCTGGAAGACGGCACGCGCGACCTGATCAAGGCGCGCCTGGCCTTCCTGGAAGCCAAGGACGCGGTGCTGATGAAGGCCGTGACCACGCCGTTCCGCCCGGCCTTCTACTGCTCCGGCTGCCCGCACAACACCTCGACCAAGGTGCCGGATGGCTCCTTCG
The DNA here is from genome assembly GCA_913778765.1 of uncultured Massilia sp. Classification (GTDB taxonomy): domain Bacteria; phylum Pseudomonadota; class Gammaproteobacteria; order Burkholderiales; family Burkholderiaceae_D; genus Telluria. The sequence goes on from CAJYXO010000049.1 coordinate 31,252, forward strand.
CGCTGGCCGGCATCGGCTGCCACGTGATGGCGACCTCGATCTACCTGGAGATGAACAAGCTGACCACCCACATGGGCGGCGAAGGCACGCCGTGGATCGGCCAGGCCGCGTTCTCGAAAGTCCCGCACGTGTTCCAGAACCTGGGCGACGGCACCTATTTCCACTCGGGTTATCTGGCCATCCGCGCCGCCATCGCGGCCAAGGTCAACATCACCTACAAGATTCTGTATAACGACGCGGTCGCGATGACCGGCGGCCAACCGGTCGACGGCGTCACCTCGGTGCCGCTGATCGCCCAGCAGATGGCGGCCGAAGGCGTGAAACGCATCGCCCTCGTCACCGAAGACCTGTCGCGCTACGAAGACAGGTCAAGCCTGCCGGAACTGGTCACCATCCACGAGCGCAAGTTGATGGATGAGGTCCAGCGCGAACTGCGCGAGCTGCCGGGCGTGACGGTCCTGATCTACGACCAGACCTGCGCCGCCGAGAAGCGCCGCCGCCTCAAGAAGGGAGAATTCCCGGACCTGAACAAGCGCATGGTCATCAACGAAGCCGTGTGCGAAGGCTGCGGCGACTGCGGCGTGCAGTCGAACTGCGTCTCGATCCTGCCGAAGGAAACGGAATTCGGCCGCAAGCGCACCATCGACCAGTCGTCCTGCAACAAGGATTACTCGTGCACCAAGGGCTTCTGCCCGAGCTTCGTCACCGTCGAAGGCGGCACGCTGAAGAAGAACAAGGCCGGCGTCGCCAAGTCCAAGGACGAGGATGACGGCTGGGGCGCCCTGCCGGCGCCGATGCTGCCGTCGATCGCTGCGCCATACAACATCCTGATCAACGGCATCGGCGGCACCGGCGTGATCACCGTCGGCGCGCTGATGGGCATGGCGGCCCACCTGGAAGGAAAAGGCGCGTCGGTGCTGGACATGACCGGCATGAGCCAGAAGAACGGCTCCGTCACTTCGCACGTCAAGATCGCGGAAACGCCGGAGCGCCTGCGCGCCCAGCGTATCGCCACCGGCGAGGCCGACCTGGTGCTGGGCTGCGACATGCTGACCGCCGGCGCTTCCGACGCGATCTCGAAGATGCGTCCGGGCCGCACCACCGTCGTCGTCAACCTGCACGAGCAGCCGACCGGCACCTTCGCCCAGCAGCGGGATTGGGAATTCCCGGCCGAACAAGTGCGCTCGCTGATCGCCGAAGCCGTCGGTGGCGAATCGGGTGTGGATTTCATCGACGCCACCAAACTGGCCACCGCGCTGATGGGCGACTCGATCGCCGCCAACCTGTTCATGATGGGCTATGCCTGGCAGAAGGGCCTGATTCCGCTGTCGGAAGCCGCGCTGCTGCGCGCCATCGAACTGAACGGCGTCGCCGTCGGTTCGAACAAGCGCAGCTTCCTGTGGGGCCGCCGCGCCGCCGTCGACCTGAAGCGCGTCGAGAACACCGCCACGCCGGCCCAGGCCATCGTCGTGCAGATGCCGCAGAGCCTGGATTCGGTGATCAAGAAGCGCGTCGAGTTCCTGACCGCTTACCAGAATGCCGCCTACGCGGCCCAGTACGCAGAGCTGGTCGAGAAAGTGCGCGCCGCCGAAGGCAAGCACCAGCTCGGCAACAAGCTGGCGATGGCCGTGGCCAAGTCGCTGTTCAAGCTGATGGCCTACAAGGACGAGTACGAAGTCGCGCGCCTGTACACCGACGGCCGCTTCGTCGAGCAACTGGCGACCCAGTTCGAGGGCAAGTTCTCGGTCAAGTTCAACCTGGCGCCGCCGCTGTTCGCGAAGAAGGACGCCAAGGGCCACCTGGTGAAGGCCGAATTCGGTACCTGGATGTGGAGCGCCTTCAAGCTGCTGGCCAAGCTGAAAGGCCTGCGCGGCGGCGCCTTCGACGTGTTCGGCTACACCGCCGAGCGCAAGATGGAGCGCGCGCTCATCAATGAATATCGTGGGATGATCGAAGGCGTGCTGAATTCGCTGGATGCGTCGAACCACGCTACTGCGGTCGAGCTGGCTTCTCTGCCGGAACAGATCCGCGGCTTCGGCCACGTGAAGGAAAAGGCGGTCGAAGAATACCGTGCGCGCAAGGCGGCGCTGCTGGGCGGTCACGTAAACAAACGCGCTGCTTAAACGCCGCCGTGCACCGCTAACTCATGCACGTCATCCCCGCGCAGGCGGGGATCCAAGTTTTGTTTGCGTTACCGAAACATCGACAAACTTGGGCCCCCCCTGCGCGGGAACGACGTTCGGCATTCTTGACGTTTACGTTAACGTCATATACCGTACCAAGAACTCCTGTTCGCTTCCGCAATCTCAAGGAACACCATGAACGACATCACCCCCGCCGCCAAGCTCGACCTGCCTACGCCGCCGAAACTGGCCAATAAAGTGCGTTTCGTGACCGCAGCCTCGCTGTTCGACGGCCATGACGCCTCGATCAACATCATGCGCCGCATCCTGCAGTCGAACGGCGCCGAGGTCGTGCACCTGGGCCACAACCGCTCGGTCGACGACGTCGTCACCGCGGCCCTGGCCGAAGACGTGCAGGGCATCGCCATCTCCAGCTACCAGGGCGGCCACGTCGAATATTTCAAATACATGATCGACCTGCTGCGCCAGCGCGGCGGCGCCCACATCAAGGTGTTCGGCGGCGGCGGCGGCGTGATCGTGCCGTCCGAGATCGAGGAACTGCATGCCTACGGCGTGGCGCGCATCTTCAGCCCGGAAGACGGCCAGCGCATGGGCCTGGTCGGCATGATCCGTTCGATGCTGGAAGCCTGCGACATCGACCTCTCCCCTTACGCGCCGACTTCGCTCGCGCCGCTGACTGCCGGCGACATCGCCCAGCGCCACCGTCCGCTGGCCCAGCTGATCACCGCGCTGGAAAACGGCAAGGCATCGAGCGAGCTGCGCAAGCAGATCGTGGACAGCGCCGAAGGCCTGAAGGTGCCCGTGCTCGGCATCACCGGCACCGGCGGCGCGGGTAAATCCTCGCTGACCGACGAACTGATCCGCCGCATCCGCCTCGACCAGGGCGACCGCCTGAACATCGCCGTGGTCTCGATCGATCCGTCGCGCCGCAAGTCGGGCGGCGCCCTGCTGGGCGACCGCATCCGCATGAACGCGATCAATCCGTGGAACGGGCAGGCGCGCGTCTTCATGCGCTCGCTGGCCACCCGCGAAGCCGGTTCCGAGATTTCGCAGGCGCTGCCGGAAGTGATCGCCGCCTGCAAGGTGGCCGGTTTCGACCTGGTGATCGTCGAGACCTCGGGCATCGGCCAGGGCGACGCCGCCATCGTCCCGCACGTCGACCTGTCGATGTACGTGATGACGCCGGAATTCGGCGCCGCCTCCCAGCTCGAGAAGATCGACATGCTGGACTTCGCCGATTTCATCGCCATCAACAAGTTCGACCGCAAGGGCGCCCAGGATGCGCTGCGCGACGTCGCCAAACAGTACCAGCGCAACCGCGAACTGTGGTCGCAAAGCCCGGAGCAGATGCCGGTGTTCGGCACCCAGGCATCGCGCTTCAACGACGATGGCGTGACGGCCCTGTACCATGGCCTGCTGCCGGCACTCGGCGAACTCGGCCTGAAAACCGACACGCCGAAGCTGGACAAGCCGTCGCAGAAATACTCGAGCGGCAAGAACGTGATCGTGCCGCCGTCGCGGACCCGCTACCTGGCCGAAATCGCCGACACCGTGCGCGGCTACCACCGCAACACGGGCAAACAGGTAAAACTGGCGCGCGAACGCCAGCAGCTGAGCGAAACCAAGCGCATGCTGGCCGCCGCCAACCGCGAAGTGGTGCTCGACGATTTGATTACCGAGCGCGACAACGCAATGGATGGCGAAGCGAAGAACCTGCTGGCGTCCTGGCCGCAGCTGCAAGCCACCTATGCCGGCGACGAGCACGTCGTCAAGATCCGCGACAAGGAAATCCGCACCAAGCTGGTGCAAACCACGCTGTCCGGCAACAAGGTGCGCAAGGTCGCGCTGCCGCGTTTCGAGGACCACGGCGAAATCCTGCGCTTCCTGATGCTGGAAAACGTCCCCGGCGCCTTCCCCTACACGGCCGGCGTGTTCCCGTTCAAGCGCGAAGGCGAAGACCCGACCCGCATGTTCGCCGGCGAAGGCGATGCCTTCCGCACAAACAAACGCTTCAAGCTGGTGTCGACCGGCATGGACGCGAAGCGCCTGTCGACCGCCTTCGACTCCGTCACCCTGTACGGCGCCGATCCGGCCCTGCGTCCCGACATCTACGGCAAGGTCGGCAACTCCGGCGTGTCGATCGCGACCCTGGACGACATGAAGGTGCTGTACGACGGCTTCGACCTGTGCAGCCCGAGTACGTCCGTGTCGATGACGATCAACGGCCCGGCCCCGACCATCCTGGCGATGTTCATGAACACCGCCATCGACCAGCAGATCGAGAAATTTGCCGCCAGCCAGGGCCGCCAGCCGACCGAGGACGAGGCCGCGAAGATCCGGGAATGGGTGCTGGCCAACGTGCGCGGCACGGTGCAGGCCGACATCCTGAAGGAAGACCAGGGCCAGAACACCTGCATCTTCTCGACCGAGTTCTCGCTGAAGGTGATGGGCGACATCCAGGAATACTTCGTGCAGCACCAGGTGCGCAATTTCTACTCGGTGTCGATCTCGGGGTACCACATCGCCGAAGCGGGCGCGAACCCGATCTCGCAGCTGGCCTTCACCCTGTCGAACGGCTTCACCTTCGTCGAAGCCTACCTGGCGCGCGGCATGCACATCGACGATTTCGCGCCCAACCTGTCGTTCTTCTTCTCGAACGGCATGGATCCGGAATACACGGTGCTGGGCCGCGTGGCGCGACGCATCTGGGCGGTGTCGATGCGCGACAAGTACGGCGCCAACGACCGCAGCCAGAAGCTGAAGTACCACATCCAGACCTCGGGCCGCTCGCTGCACGCGCAGGAAATCGACTTCAACGACATCCGCACCACGCTGCAGGCGCTGATCGCGATCTACGACAACTGCAACTCGCTGCACACCAACGCCTACGACGAGGCGATCACCACGCCGACCGACGAATCGGTCCGCAGGGCATTGGCAATTCAATTGATCATCAACCGCGAATGGGGCCTGGCCAAGAACGAAAACCCGAACCAGGGCTCGTTCATCATGGAAGAGCTGACCGACCTGGTCGAGGAAGCCGTGCTGCAGGAATTCGAACGCATCGCCGAGCGCGGCGGCGTGCTGGGCGCGATGGAAACCGGCTACCAGCGCGGCAAGATCCAGGAAGAATCGATGTTGTACGAGCACAAGAAGCACGACGGCAGCCTGCCGATCATCGGCGTGAACACCTTCCGCAACCCGAAGGGCGCGGAGGCGCCGGCCACCATCGAGCTGGCCCGTTCCACCGACGACGAAAAGCAGTCGCAGCTGACGCGCCTGGAAGACTTCCATCAACGCAACGCCGCTGCCGCCCCGGCCGCCCTGGCCGCGCTGCAGCGGGCCGCGATCGACAACGAAAACGTGTTCGCACGCCTGATGGACGCGGTACGCGTCTGCTCGCTGGGCCAGATCACGACCGCGCTGTTCGAGGTCGGCGGCCAGTACCGCCGCAATATGTAAGCTGCTACAGTCAAGGCGGCCCCGCGTCCGCCTTACTTTCGCTCAAACCGGGGTCAGACTCCGATTTTTGGAAATATCGCCGCAGATATTGCCAATTTTCGGAGTCTGACCCCGGTTTGTTTTTGATCAATCCCGTGGGCATCGCATCTGGCGCTGGCCTAGAATGATGTCGAGATCACCACGGAGCCCCGCATGCCGATCAAGCCGGAACACCTCGCCGCCCTGATGCGCGAAGTCGAGCAGGAAGACCCGATCGACTTTGCCGACCTGCCCTTCCCCGAAGACGATCTGCGGGAACTGGTCGCCAACCACTTGTGCGAGATGGCGGCGTCGATGGAAAAGTTCAGCACCGAAGACCGGCTCATGACTTTATTGGCCGTGTCCGCCAAGCTGGTGCTGGAAAACCTGGTCCTGCACGTCCAGCTGCTGCGCCGCCACGGCATCCCCGCCGGCGACAACGTCGAGGCGCTGCTGAGCCGCTTGCGCCGGCCCGACACCCCCAAATAGGGCTTGCTCTTACTAAGCAGCAATTAAGTGTCTATACGCCGCATCGCATTTGCAACATCTGTTGGGTTTGTGCGGCTACCTTGCCATTCCTTCAGGTATTATTGTTGACGAGGAAACTCGCCGGTCGTCCATGGCCGGCGCAAGCCAGCAATCACCTGAGGACATCATGCAGCGCCACGCCACCAAGCTCAAACTCATCGCCGCCGTCGTTTCGGGCGCTTTCCTGATCGGCGGCCTGTCCGCCTGCGGCCGTACGCAGTCGACCGAATCCCTGCTCGCCGACGCCAAGCAATACCAGCAGAAAGGCGACCTGAAAGCGGCCCAGATCCAGCTCAAGAACGCCGTCGAGAAGAGTCCGGAAAACGCCGATGCGCGCCTGCAACTGGCCACCCTGCAGCTGAAGATGGGCGACAACGCCTCGGCCGAGAAGGAAGCACGCAAGGCGCGTTCGCTCGGCGCCGCCGCCGACGTCGCGCTGGTGCTTGAAGGCAAGGCGATGGCGCAGCAGGGCCGCTTCAAGGAGATGCTGGAAACGATCACGCCGGAACTGGCGGCCAAGTCGGCGCCCCTGCTGAGCCTGCGCGGTGACGCCCTGCTGGCGACCGGCAAGACTGCCGACGCCAAGGCGCTCTACGACCAGGCCCTGGCCCTGAATGCGAATTCCGGCGATGCCCTGCTGGGCCTGGCGCGCCACGCGATGGCCAGCAATGACCGCGAGGCCGCCGAACGTTACGCCGCCGATGCCGCCGCCAAGGACGCCAACAACCCGGACGTCTGGATGTTCGAGGGCGCCCTGCTGCGCTTCAACGGCAAGCCGGACGAGGCCCTGGCGGCCTACGACAAAGTACTCAAGCTCGAACCGCAGCACCGCAGCGCCCACATCGAAAAAGCGTATATCGAGATCAGCCGCGGCAAGTTTGCCGAAGCCAAGACCGAAATCGACGCCGCCGACAAGGCCGCACCGGGCAGCCTGCTGGTCACCTATACCCGCGCCCTGTACGAATTCTCGCAAGGCAAGTTCGCCGCCGCCCAGGATGCGGTCCAGAAAGTCCTCAAGAGTGCCCCGGAACACATGCCCAGCGTGCTGCTGGCCGGCGCCTCCGAGATGAACCTGGGCGCCACCCAGCAGGCCGAACAGCATCTGCGCAAATACCTGGAAAGCAATCCGAACGACGTCTACGCGCGCAAGCTGCTGGCCCAGACCCTGCTGAAGAGCGCGCAGCCTGCCGATGCCGCCGCCGCCCTGGCGCCGGTGCTGAAGGAGTCGAGCCAGGATCCGCAACTGCTGGCCCTGGCCGGCGAGTCCTACATGCAGGTGCGCGACTTCAACAAGGCCACCGCTTACCTGGAGAAAGCCGCGGCGCTGGCGCCGAAGGCCGCCGCCGTGCGCACCTCGCTGGGCCTGTCCCGCCTGGGCCAGGGAGACAACGAGAAAGGTTTGAGCGAGCTGGAGCTGGCGACCACCCTCGATCCGAAGTCGCCCCAGGCCACCATGGCCCTGGTGCAGACCGAGATGAGCCTGAAGCACTATGACAAGGCCCTGGCGGCCGCGCAATCGCTCGAGAAGCAGCAGCCGGACAATCCCCAGGTCTACAACCTGAAAGGCGCCGTCTACCTGGTGAAAGGCGATGCCGCCAACGCCCGCGCCGCCTTTGAAAAGGCGCTGGCCGTGCAGCCGACCTTCTTCCCGGCCGTGTCCAACCTGGCGCGTCTGGATATGCAGGAGCACAAGCCGGAAGCCGCCAAGCAGCGCTTCGAGACGCTGCTGGAAAAGGACAAGAACAACTACGGCGCCATGGCGGCGCTGGGCGAACTGGCCACGCTGCAGAAGAAGAACGACGAAGCGACCTCGTGGTTCGAAAAAGCCAGCAATGCCAACCCCGATGCGGTGCCGCCGGCGCTCATGCTGGGTACGCACTATCTGCGCACCAACCAGGCGCCGAAGGCGCTGGCCCTGGCGCGCAAGCTCCTGGTGGCGAATCCGACCAATGCCGACCTGCTCGAACTGCAGGGCCAGGCCCAGGTCGCGACCAAGGATCCGTCGGCCGCGCTGGAAACCTACAGCAAGCTGGTCAACGTGCTGCCGAAGTCGGCCACTGCCCAGCTGCGCCTGGCCGGCGTACACATGATGCTGAAAAACGATGCAGCCGCCGCAGACGACCTCAAGCGCGCCGTCGAGCTGCAGCCGGAATTCATGCCGGCCCGCCTGGCGCAGATCGAACTGGCGCTGCGCACCGGCCACCCGGACGACGCGCTGGCCAAGGCCCGCCAGATCCAGAAGCTGAACGACAAGCTGCCGATCGGCTATGCCGTCGAAGGCGACGTCATGCTGGCCCAGAAAAAGCCGGCCGAAGCGCTGCCGTCCTACGAGAAGGCGCTGTCGCTGTCGAAGTCGCCGGAAATGCTGGTCAAGGTGGCGCAGACCATGATCATGGCCGGCAAGGCCAAGGAAGGCCAGGCGCGCGCCACCCAGTGGCTGAAGGACCACCCGAACGACACCCTGGTCGCGATGTTCCTGGCCGACCGCAGCCTGGCCAGCAGGGAAACCAAGCAGGCGATCCCGCTGCTGGAAAGCGTCCTCAAGCAGAATCCGAACAACGCGGTGGCGCTGAACAACCTGGCCTGGGCGTATCAGCAGGAAAAGGATCCGCGCGCCATCGCGACCGCCGAGCAGGCGTTCAAGGTGGGCGGCGAGAACCCGGGCGTGATGGACACGCTGGGCTGGATGCTGGTCGAACAGGGCAATACGGCGCGCGGCCTGCCGCTGCTGCAAAAAGCCATCGTCCTGGCGCCCGATTCGCCGGAAATCCGCTATCACCTGGCAGTCAGCCTGCATAAATCGGGCGATCAACAGGGGGCCCGCAAAGAGCTGAACCAGCTGCTGGCGCAGAACAAGCCATTCGCGCAAATGGAGGAAGCGCGCGCGTTGCTAAAGACGCTATAAAACGTTACTATCGTTACAAAATATCCAACACAAGCCGCGACAATAGCGGTATCCAAACGGGCGCTTTCCAAAACGGGCGCCCGGTAACTACGGGGTTCACTGCGATGACGACTTTCGAAGATTTCAAGAATCCAGAGGGTGATTCAGACGCATCCCTATCGGACGCTCATGCTTTTAGTGATCGCGATAATATGACGCCCTCCCAATTAGAGGATGTTATCGTGAACCACGATTCGTACGGAATCAGGCTTACCGATACTGCGGACGGGCGTAACTCGGCCAGCATGTTGATCAATAAGATGTACGCCTGGCGCGGTTATGCGGGAACCCATCAGTTCACCGATGATCCCAACCGCATCACCCTCACCGCCACCGACAAGGGCGACGTGGTGGGCACGCTCACGATCGGCATCGATTCGCCGATCGGGCTGATGGCCGACCAGATCTTCAAGGAAGAACTCGACGCCCACCGCAACAAGGGTGCGCGCCTGTGCGAGTTCACCAAGCTCGCTTTCGATCCTTCGGTACGCTCGAAAACCTCGCTCGCCAACCTGTTTCACCTGGCGGTGATCTACGCCCGCGATATCCACCAGTGCACCGATATCGTGATCGAGGTGAATCCGCGCCATCGCCGCTTCTACGAGCGGATGCTCGGCTTCGAGCAGGAAGGCCAGCTGAAAATCAATCCGCGCGTCGACGCCCCGGCCTATCTGCTGCGCGTGAATCTCGATTTCGTCACCGAGCAAATCCAGAAATACGGCGGCACCTTCAGCACCGATGGCGTCACGACCGAACGTTCGTTTTACCCCTATTTCTTCTCGCCGCGTGAAGAACGCGGCATCATCAATCGTCTGTTGCGCATGGACGAGCAGCACGCAGCCTGAAAGGCTTGAATATTTCCTCATCGATGAGTAATCCGTTTCGCTATGAACAGGCGTTTTCCCGCAATATCGGCTGGGTGACGCCTGCAGAACAGCAGGTCCTGCGCGGCAAACGCGTGGCCATCGCCGGCGGCGGCGGGGTCGGCGGCGTCCACCTGTTGACCCTGGCGCGCCTGGGCGTGTCCAAATTCCATATCGCCGATTTCGACGACTTCGACATCGTCAATTTCAACCGCCAGGTCGGCGCCATGATGTCGACCGTGGGCCAGCCGAAAGCCGACGTGCTGGCGCGCATGGCCAAGGACATCAATCCCGAAATCGACATCCGGATCTTCCCGGAAGGCGTGAATCAAGGCAATCTGAAGGAATTCCTGGGCGGCGTCGACCTGTACGTCGATGCGCTCGATTTCTTCGCCTTCGACGCCCGCCAGCAGACCTTCGCCATGTGCGCCCAGCTCGGCATCCCGGCCACCACTGCGGCGCCGCTGGGCATGGGCGCGGCCCTGCTGAACTTCCTGCCCGGCCAGATGACCTTCGAAGAGTATTTCCAGTGGGGCGAGCTGCCGGAACTCGACAAGGCGATCCGCTTCGTGGTCGGCCTGGCGCCGGCCGGCCTGCACCGTCCCTACCTGGTGGTGCCGGAAGCGGTGAATTTTGCCGAACGGCGCGGCCCCTCGACCTTCATGGCCTGCCAGCTGTGCGCCGGCATCGTCGCCACCGAAGCCCTCAAAATTCTGCTCGGCCGCGGCAAGGTGCTGGCCGCGCCGCACGGCATGCAGTTCGACGCCTTCCGCAACAAGCTGGCCCACACCTGGCGCCCGGGCGGCAACGGCAACCTGCTGCATCGCCTGATGATCTCGGTGGCCAAGCGCCAGATGACGCGCCAACTGGCCAGCAAGACCGCCCAGGCATGACCATGAGCACGCCCATCCCGGACAGCATCTACCGCATCCTCGACCTGGCGCGCTGGGCGCCCAGCGGCGACAACACCCAGTGCTGGCGCTTCGAGGCCCCGGCCGCCGACCACCTGGTCGTGCACGGCTACGACACCCGCGCCGACACCGTCTACGACCTCGACGGCCATCCGAGCCAGATCTCGATGGGTGCGCTGCTGGAGACCATCGCGATCGCCGCCAGCGCCCAGGGCCTGCGCGCGGAAACGACCCGGCGTGCCGACAGCCCGCTCGAGCGCCCGGTCTTCGACGTGCGCTTCAGTCCGGATGCCGGCGTCAAGCCGAGCCCGCTGATCGACGCCATCACCAAACGCAGCGTGCAGCGCCGCCCGATGAGCACCCGTCCCCTCAGCGCCGAGGAAAAGCGCGCGCTGGAAGCGGCCGTCGGCCCCGGCTTCGCGGTCAGCTGGATCGAAGGCTTCGGCCCCAAGTTCCAGGCCGCGCGCCTGATGTTCAACAACGCCAAGCTGCGCCTGACGATGCCGGAAGCCTATGAGGTGCACCGCCGCATCATCCACTGGGGCGTGACGCACAGCCCCGACCGGGTGCCGGACCAGGCACTGGGCGTCGACAACGCGACCCTCAAGTTGATGAAATGGGCCATGGTCAGCTGGAAACGGCTGTCGACCATGAATACGGTGATGGGCACCTGGGCGCCGCGCCTGCAGATGGACCTGATCCCCGGCCTGGCCTGCGCCGCCCACTTCGTGCTGAAGGCAAAGCAGCAACCGAAGACCATCGACGACTACGTCGAGGCCGGCCGCGCCGTGCAGCGGTTCTGGCTGACCTTGACGAAGCTGGGCCTGCACATGCAGCCGGAAATGACGCCGCTGATCTTCTCGAAGTATGTGCGCGAAGGCACGGCTTTTACGCGCGAAGCGAAGCTGCACGGGCCGGCCAAACGCCTGCAGCAGGAAGCCGCCGCCCTGATCTTCACGGATGCGCTGTTCCCGGTCTACATGGGCCGCCTGGGCGCCGGCAATGCCCCCGCGGCACGCTCGGAACGCCGCAAGGTCGAAGACCTGATCAAACAATAAGCAGCGTCAACCACTGCGCAGCAATAAAAAAAGAGCGGTTGTCCGCTCTTTTTTTATTCGCGTTCACTCTGACGAGTGTTCCACCCGGCGAACCGGGTGGAGATCGGCCAATTAAGCCTTGGTGTTGCGCTTGCGCAGGGTCACGCCGGCGCCCAGCATGGCGATGCCGAACAGGGCCAGCGAGCCCGGCTCCGGCACTTCAGCCAGCTTGAACTGACCGTTGTTGCTGACGAAGAAGTACTGGCCCGGCGCGTTGGCGTAGGTGCCGGTACCGCAGCCCGGACCCGAGAAGCCCGAGAATTGGCAAGCGACTTCCGACACCAGGTTTGGGCTGAAGTTGCTCAGGCCGTTGGCATTGGTGAAGGCGAACGACAGGATCGACTCGTTGCTCAGGTCAGCGCCGTTGCCGCGGAAGAAGTAGCCCGATGCCAGGTCGCCCTTGTCGGCCTTGGCGAACACAGTCACTTGACCGTTGCTGATCGGGTTGCCGCTGGCGTCCACGTTACCGCCGCCGCCCATCAGGACGTCGAAGGAAGCGATCAGCTTGCCGTCGTTGGCGCCGTAGATGCCGGTGGTGCTGCCGTAGTTGTTGGTGGAATCCTGGTAGATGTTGATGGTGCCGCCGGTGAACTTGAAGGCGCCGCTGAAGGTGCCGGTACCCATGGCTTCGAAGGTCGCGGTGATGTTGCCGCCCGGGTAGTTGACCGGGAAGAACTGGCCATTGCTGTCAGCCTGGCCGATGTTGAACACTGCGTGCTCTTTGAAGCTGAAGGTGTTGGCGCCGGTGCCGGTCAGTTGGATGAAGGCATTGCCGTTGACATCCAGGTATTCGTTGACGATTTGGCCGTTGGCAAAGCCGGTGCCAGCCGGGTTGAACACCCAGTTGTTCAGGACGGCGTCTGCATGGGCAGCACCTGCGAAGGACAGGGCAACAGCGGTAGCGCACGACAGTTTTTTCAGAAAATTCATGGTATGTCTTCCTCGCTTTTGGTTGATCGGTTGTGTACTCACGCCTTCCTATATGCAAGGGCCGTGCCAGAAAAGACAAACTGTTTAAAAACAATAACTTACTTAAGATTAATAAAGCGCTTTCCTCCGCACTGTAAAGAAACTCGACAGGAAAAAGCAAAGTCTTTTCTCGACGGAAAGTTACCTGAGGAACTTCTACTTGTCGTGCTTCAACTGATTATTCAGTTGGTCGATGATTTCCGTGGTCGCGCTGATGATCTGGGCCGGGGCAAAGCCGGCCTTGCTCAGTTCCTTGAAAAACGAGCGCGCCAGCACCCTGGCCACGTCTTCCGGGTTGCGGTAGGCAGTGCGTACCTGCCCTTCTTCCTCCCGTTCCAGGGCCAGTTGGGCGAAACGCGAATCGAGCAGGCGCTGGAGCTGCTGGACCTGGATCGATTTGCCGATGAACAAGGCCGTGACTTCCAGCAGGCGCAAGGCGGTCTCGCCGAAGGCCGGCTGGCCGGAAGCGCCGGCGGCGTTGATCACGCCGACGATCTTGCCGTCGATGCGGATCGGCGCGCAGATCAGGCTGGCGCTGGCGCCGGCCCGTCCGCGCGCCAGCAGGGCGAACGGCGACTTGCTGATATCGGGCACCAGCAGCGCCTGGCCGGTCGCCAGCACGCGTCCGGCAATGCCTTCGCCGCGGCCGACGGTGGCTTGCAAGGCTTCGTCCGGCAAATTGCCGTGGCGCGCATACACGCTCATCCGCATGGCTTCGCCTTCGCCGCTGTTGAGCAACATGATCGAGCAGCTGACGGCCCCGACCAGGGTGGCCGTCATCGCCGCCTGCTGGTTCAGGTTTTCGTCGAGCGTGCCGGCCGCCAGGAAGTGCTGCAAGTCCTGCAGGCGCACCAGGGGATTGCGGTCGTCCATACTATCCTCGTAGAGATTGGTTGCATTAAATTCAACAATATCCGTCGATAGTATGCGATCCAGAGCATGCCTGCCAGCGTCGCGGTCAGGGCGCGCCAACGCGCCTCATTGGGCAGCCGACGTGCGGGGCGAGATGAAGGCTTTATGGAACAGGTGGCGCGACAGCAACAGCGGCGGCATCCGCAGCCAGTTGCCGCGCAGGTAAAGAGCGAAGCGCGCCAGGCCGCTGAAGCGGTCTTCGCAGCTGGCGTGGACCGGCAGCAGAGCCCGCGCGAACAGCTGGTCCATCAGCCCCAGCAGCGCGCGGTTCGGCGCCGCCGGCGCCAGCGCATCCAGCACCGCCTGCGGCACCGGGGTCCCGAGCAGGCGCCGGCAATAGCGCAAGGCATAGAACAGGGGCCGCGCCAGTTCCAGTTCGCGGGCGCGCGCCGGCAGCCCCTGCCAGAATCCGGGCCGGTTGCCGAACTCGCCCAGCAGGCGGTGGATGTCGTACAGGTCGCGCAGTCCCTTGTCGAACTCGCCGTCGAAGAACAGGTGCACCGCACTGTGCAGCACCATGTCGGCCGGCGCCAGCGTCGCCACGCCGGGCAGGCCGGGCACCGGCTGCGCCGCGGCGCGCAGCAGGTCCGGATCGGGACGCAGGGGAGCCGTTTCCGGCAGGATCGCATGGTGCACATCGATGGCATTGCCGCGCCGGATGTGCACCATCGGCGGCAATTCGTGCATCCATTGCCGGTAATAGTGCTGGTCGTAGGCGTCGTGGTGGGTCGTGGCCCAGCCGCCCAGCATCAGCGCCGCCTCGACGTCCGGCAACAGGGCTTTCGGCACCAGCACGTCGATGTCCGAGAACAGGCGCCCGCGCCCGGCCGCCAGGCCGGCCGCCATGTAGGCCGCGCCCTTGAGCAGGATCAGCGGCATCCTGAACGCGGCGAGCGCGCGCTGGATCTCGCGGATTTCGAATTGCACGGCCTGGCGATGCCGCGTTTCGATCGTGCGCGCCCAGTCCAGGTGGCGCCTGGCGGCGGGCGGCACGCGGTCCGCCAGCCCCTCTTCTTCGCTCAGCCAGCACAGCGTGGCGCTCAGGTTCGCGGCAGTGGCCTGGCGCAGCAGCAGCTCCCAGCCCGCCAGGTCGAGGTCCGCCATCTTTTGCGGGGCGCGCAGGATCTCGAGCAGCACCGTCATGGCGCCTCTCCGGCGAGCCGGTCGAAGACGGCCACTGCATCCTCCAGCCGGCTGTAGCGGAAATCGTAGGCGGCGCTGCGCGCCATCAGTCCGGCCACCGCATGGAAGCCTTCCACGCCGAGCCGGCTGTAATTGAAGGCGTTTTCGGCCACGCGCAGGAAGGCGCGCGCCTTCGGAATCGTCTCCAGCTCCGGCGCGGCGCCGGCGGCGTAGCGCGGGAAGACGATCCAGGCCGGCAGCGCGGGCTCGCCGGCCCGGGCGATGCTGTCGCCGGGCGCCTTCATGTGGGCCACCGTGCCCTTCACGGTATCGTGCACTGGGGCGCTGAACACGGCGTCCGGCGCCCAGTTGCGGATCACCTCGATCGAGGCATTCTTCAGGCTGACGGGGCGGGCGGGGCCCGTCACTTCGGCGCCGTCCAGGCGCACCAGGGTCAGCTCGTCCGACAGCAGGCGCCAGCCGCGATGGACCAGGGCGGCGCACAGCGTGCTCTTGCCCGAGCCCGGCGGTGCCGGCAGGATCGCGGCGCGGCCGTTCTTTTCGATCACGGCGGCGTGGATGATCAGGCAGGACTGGACGCGGCTGGTCACGCACCAGTTCATCCCCCATTCCAGCATGGCGAAAGCCTGGTTCAGCGGCAGCGGGGTGAAGGTCCTGGCGCCGTCATGATCGAGCTGCGCCTGCGGACGCAACCAGCGGCGCACCCCGGCAGCACGGCTGATGCGCAGATGAAAGTCGGCCAGGCTGTCGTCGCCGGCCAGCGGGTAGTCGCCGTACAGCAAGGCGATGCCGTCGGCGACATGCGGAATCGTGCTGCGCACGCAGGTCACGAACTCGCCGGTCCGCAAGCGCAAACCGGTCGTCGCCAGGCGCTCACGCAGCTGGTCGGGCGGGACCGAAGCGACGGTCAGCATGTGGCGTCTTCGATCAAGGAAAGGTTGAAGAGCTCGTCGAGCAGGTCATCCAGGGCGTCCCGCTGTTCGGGATCGGCGGACAGGTCCAGCGCGATGGCCAGCGCGGGCGCGTTGCGCGGGCCGTGCTGGAGCTCAAGCAACAGCTCGACCGCAAGCTCTCCGAGCAGATGGGTATCACCGGACAGGTCGTTGTATAACAGGTATTCGCCTTCCCAACCGTACCGGGTCAGGGTCTGGCCCGGACTCAGTCGCCACATGCGCGGATGTCGCCTTAAGCCATTGTGGACTTCAGGTAACGAACGATCTTGGCGCCGTCCCAGGGCGTGGCCCCGGCGGTCGGCACGAAGCCGCCATTCAGGTAACCATTCCAGATCTCGAAGACCTTGTACTCGTCCATGCAGGTGATCAGGTGGGCGCGCACATTCAACAGGCTGGCGACGATGTGCATCGCAACGTTCTGGCGATCCGCCGACTTCGACGGTTCCAGGTTGCCCACCACATTCATCAGCGTGCAGTTGAACAGCGCGCTGGACGTCGAGCAGGTGAAGACCCGGCCGAACTTCAGGTTCGGATCGGTATGGGCGCTCGGCCAGGCCGTCGGGTGGGTCTTCCAGTAGCCCGGCGAGCGGCCCAGCTTCGAGGTTCCCGGCGAGTGGCTGGCAACGGTCACCGAATCGAATCCGGACGGCGACAAGGCGCCGATCGTGGTGGCCATGCTGTTGCGGCTGGCCATGGTGAGGATGACTCCAGAGAGGGCGCCGCCGGACTTGGCAAAGCGGCGCCGGGCTTCGCCCTTGGCGCTCAGGCTGGGAGATGAGTCCGATCCCAAATGTTCTTGGTCATCCACTTTTATGTTCCTTAGAAGAATACTGCGACTGGCTTTCGATATCGTTCAAAAAGCAAGATGCGTTCCATACACACTATATTGCCCTATGAACATATATAGATCAACCAGTTACGTGTTTCTTCACCAGCAAACAACGAAGTTTAGCGGAAGCCGGCGCAGCAGCGTGTAAAAATTGTCGACAACCGTGCTGGCCCCATCAAGCCATCCTTTAGAAGAAGCTTTCGGGGATGACCAGCACGTCGCCCGGGCGCATCGGCGTGTTGGCCGAGATGTCGCCGTTCTTGATCAGGTCGTCCAGGCGCACATTGAATTTCTCCTGGCGGCCATCGACGGTACGGATCAGGCTCGCGCGGTTACCGGCCGCAAACTCGGTGGTGCCGCCGACGGCGATCATCACGTCCATCAGGGTCATGTCGCGGCGATACGGCAGGGCCTGCGGTTTGGCGGCCTGGCCGACCACGCGGACCTGCTCGCTGAAATTGCCGACGAAGTTGGTGACGATGACGGTCACCACCGGCTGCTGGATGAATTTGGCCAGCGCCTTTTCGATGTCGCGCGCCAGTTCGGTCGAGCTCTTGCCGGCGGCCTGCAGGTCTTCGACCAGCGGCGTGGTGATCTTGCCGTCCGGACGTACCGGCACCGCCATCGACACTTCGGGATTACGCCACACCATGATGTTGACGGTGTCGCCCGGGCCGATCAGGTAATCGGCATTGCTGACCTGGGTCTGCGGCGGCGCTTGGGTGCTGGTGGCGCAGCCGCTCAGTGCCAGCGTGCACGCCACGGCGGCTGCCATCGCCGCATGTTTGATCAGGTTCGCCTTGTCCTTGCCCACGTCAATCCCCTTCCACCAACGGTGCCTGCAAAAAATTGTAAAAAAGCCACTAACAGCGGCGTATTGTATACCATAGTGCTTCTGGAAAAGACCGCGCACAATAGAAATTGTTTTCGTCAATCCATTTTTGTTGCAGCGACTTTTTGAACATTGCTGCCCTGCGTTCGTGCACGTAGGTGTACCACATATGGAACAGTTGTGACGTTTCGGACAGGCACCAACCGTGCACCCCCTTTTGCATTTTAGACATTACAATGCAGCTGTTTGATTTCGAACAATTGCAGTGAGACAAGTCTATGCAGCCATGCCGCACGCATGAACAACCATGTTTTTTGCATGCAATAAGCCGCGCAGATTTCATTGATGCCCATTCAATAATTTCACGAAGTTAATGCAAATTCGTCGAATCTCCTGGTTTCCCACCGGAACTTGTGTTGTAGGCGAGGCACGTCCTGCCGAGCGTTTCACATTTTTCTCGTGCGTAATTGCAATTGCCCGGAGTACAAGCGATGATGCGAGGTATTTCATTTTTCCTTGATCCGGCTCAAAGCAAGAGGCCGGATCGTTTATGGCGAGACTGACACGATGGCAGAACTTACAGCCGCACTCCTCAATTTCCTCAAGGCGATTGGCAAATACCGCTGGCATGCGGTCGTCATCACCTGGACCATCGCGCTGATCGGCTGGTTCGTGGTGCTCCGCTTGCCCAACCAGTACGAGGCCTCGGCCCGCGTCTATGTCGACACGCAGAGCATCCTGAAGCCCCTGCTGTCGGGCATGACCACCCTGCCCAACCTGGACCAGCAGGTGGTGTTCATGCGCCGCACCCTGATCAGCCGTCCGAACGTCGAGCGCCTGATGCGCATGACGGACCTGGACGTGAAGGCCAAGGACAGCAAGGAACACGAAAAGATGGTCGACGACCTGATGTCCCAGATCAAGATCGGGGGCACCGAGCGCGACGACATCTACACGCTGACCTATGTGTCGAGCAACCCGAAGCTGGGCAAGGAAATCGTGCAGAACCTGCTGCAGATCTTCGTCGAGGGCAGCTTCAGCGGCAAGAAGCAGGATTCCGAAAAGGCGGTCCAGTTCATCGACGACCAGATCAAGTCGTATGAAGACAAGCTGGCCGCGGCCGAGAACTCGCTGAAGGAGTTCAAGATCAAGAACATGGGCCTGCTGCCGCGCGAAGGCGGCGGCGACTTCGGCGGCCAGCTGATGCAGGCCACCGATCAGCTGAGCACGGCGCGCCTGGAACTGGCCGAGGCCGAACAGGCCCGCAACGCGATCCGCCGCCAGATCTCGGGCGAGCCGGCCAAGCCGGGCGAAACCTCGACCTTCGTGCCGGTGACCGATCCGGACCTGGAAGCCCGCATCGTCACCGTGCAGAAGAACCTCGACGGCCTGCGTCTGCAGTACACCGAAGAGCATCCGGACATCGTCGCCAACAAGCGCCTGCTGGGGCAGCTGCTGGCGCAGAAGGCCGATCTGGCCAAGACCAAGAAGCGCAGCGCCGACCCGGGCGCCGGCTACAGCCCGATGCTGCAGCAGCTGAACATCCAGCTGTCGCAGGCCGAAGCCCAGGTGGCCTCGATGCGCACCCGCGTCGAAGAGTACAGCGGCCGCGTGGCGCGCCTGCGCGCCCAGAGCGCGTCGGTGCCGGAGATCGAAGCCCAGCTGGCCCAGCTGAACCGCGACTACCAGGTCAACCGCGAAAACTACCAGAAGCTGGTCGAGCGCCGCGAATCGGCGCGCCTGTCGGGCGACCTGTCGTCCGCCACCGACATGCTGACCTTCCGCGTGATCGATCCGCCCACCGTCCCGACCCAGCCGAGCGGCCCGAACCGCCTGCGCCTGTTCTCGCTGGTGTTCGCCGCGGCGCTGGCGGCCGGCATCGCCGTCGCTTTCCTGATGAGCCAGGTGCGTCCGACCTTCCTCAGCCATGCCACGCTGCGCGAGGTCACCGGCCTGCCGGTGCTCGGCTCGATCGGCATGAACTGGACCGGCGAGCAGACCGTGCGCCGCAAGCGCCGCCTGGTCGCCCTCGGCTTCTCGGTGCTGGTCCTGTTCGGCGCGTACGGCGCCGGTGTGGCGGCGATCCTGTCGCGCCCCACGCTTTGAGTTACGCAAGGAGTTCAACGTGAGCATTATCGAAAAAGCAGCCAGCCGCATCGACCGCCAGCGCCCTGTCACCCCGGGCGCCGCTGCCGCCACGCCGGCCGCCGCCGCCGCCACCATCGTCGACGACGCCCCGGCCGCCGTCCTGGAACAGGAAGCGCCGCGCGCGACCGTGCGTCCGGCGCCGCTGCTGTCGGCCGCCGCCGAAGCCGAACCGGTGCAGTCGAAACCCGCCACCCGCCGCATCGAACTGGACCTGGCGCGCATGCGCGAGCTGGGCATGGTCACCGCCGCCGGCGGCCGCACCCCGCTGCTGGAAGACTTCCGCATCATCAAGCGCCCGCTGCTGCAGCGCGCCTTCGCCGAACGCGTCCCGGGCGACAAGCCGGGCAACCTGATCATGCTGACCAGCTCCCTGCCGGGCGAAGGCAAGACCTATTGCGCGATCAACCTGGCAATGAGCATCGCGATGGAACTCGACCACACCGTGCTGCTGGTCGACGCCGACGTCGCCCGTCCCTCGGTGCTGCGCACGCTCGGCCTGCCGTCCCAGCGCGGCCTGATGGACATCCTGACCGACGACAAGGTCGACATGGCCGATGTCATGCTGCGCACCAACGTCGACACGCTGTCGATCCTGCCGGCCGGCACCGCCACCGCGCGCGCCACCGAACTGCTGGCCAGCTCCACCATGAGCAACCTGGTCAACGAGATCGCCAACCGCTATCCGGACCGGATCGTGATCTTCGATTCGCCGCCTCTGCTGCTGACCAGCGAAGCCCGCGAACTCGCCTCGCACATGGGGCAGATCGTGGTGGTGGTCGAGGCCCAGACCACGACCCAGCATGCGGTCAAGGAAGCGCTGCACCAGCTGGAAGGCTTCAGCAACGTCAATCTCATCTATAACAAGACCAGGGACCTCCCCGGCATCGAAGAGACGTATGACTATCACTACGGCTAAGCTGCCGCGCAAGGCTTTGCGGCTGACGCCGCTTGCCCTGGCGGCGCTGCTGATGTCGGCCGAATGCCACGCCGACTGGAAATTGACGCCGACCGTCGGCGTTGCCGAGACCTACAGCGACAACCCCGGCCTGCTGACCGACGACGAAGCGCATGGCCAGTGGATCAGCGAAGCGACCCCCGGGTTCAAGCTGAGCAACCGCTCGCGCCGCCTGCGCCTGGACGCCCTGGGCGAATGGCATTTCTACTCCTACCAGGACAAGAACACGCCGCGCACCCACGACCGCGAGCGCCGCTACACCTTCGACGCCGACGCCCTGCTGGTCGAGAACCTGCTGTCGCTGGAAGCGAGCGCGAACGGCTCGCGCCAGGCGACGTCGGCGTTCGGGCCGCGCTTCACGCAGCCTTATTCGACCTTCAACCGCACCGACGTGCGCACCTGGAGCGTCAGCCCGGTCGTGCGGCACCGCTTCGGCTCCTTCGCCGACCTGCAGATGCGCGTGACCCGCGATTCGGTGCAGAACGACGGCGACATCGCCGCCAACGCCTTCGCCAACAGCAAGTCGACCACCGGCCAGTTCACCCTGGGCAGCCCGGCCAACGCGCTCGGCGCCTTCGGCTGGGGCCTGCAATACCAGCACCAGGACCTGCAGACCGAGCGCTACGGCGATTCGACCTCCGAAAACGCCTCGCTCAACCTGCGCTACCGCTTGAACAGCACGCTGGACGGCGTCTTCACCATCGGTCACGACAGCTACGAATACACCGGCATGAACAACCGCAGCGGCGGTCCGAGCTACTTGATGGGCGGCATCTGGACCCCGAGCCCGCGCACCAGCATCGATGCGCGCATCGGCCACAGCTACCTGGGCCGCACCGGTTCGCTGAACGCGGTGCAGCGCAACCGCCACCTGGTGTCGCGCGTGCTGTACAGCGACCAGGTGACGACCACCCGCGCGCAATTCCTGCTGCCGGCGGCGATCGACACCGCGGCCATGCTGGACCGCCTGTTCAGCGCCAGCATCAGCGACCCGATCGCGCGCGCGCTGGCAGTGCAGGCCTACATGGCCTCCGCCGGCCTGCCGCCCAGCCTGGCCAACAACATCAATTACCTGAGCAACCGCTACATGCGCGAGCGGCGCCTGCAGGCGGCCCTGATCTACAACATGGCGCACAGCACGATCACGCTGTCCGCCTACCGCAGCGAGCGCATCGCGCTGTCGGAGCAGCAGACCGACAGCGACCTGCTGGGCAGCCAGCTGAATTCGCTAAACGACAACGTACGCCAGAAAGGCGTCGACCTCAGCTTCAACTACCGCCTGTCGGCGCGCTCGGCCCTGAACGCCGCCGCCGTGGCCAGCCGCGCGACCTCGCTCACCACCGGCATCGTCTCGCCCAGCCACCAGCTGACCCTGGGCCTGACGCGCCAGTTCGGGCGCAAGACCAATGCCATGCTCGAGCTGCGCCACACGGCCGGCAACGGCGGCACCCCGAGCCTGAACGGCTTGTTCGCGGGGGCCGGCAGTTATACCGAAAACGCCATCACGGCGACCCTTGCCGTCCAGTTTTAAGCGGAGCAGCGATGTACGAGACCTATTACGGATTTTCCGCCAAGCCCTTCCAGCTGCGGCCCGACCCGCACTTCTTCTTCGGCAGCAAGGGGCACAAGCGCGCCATGGCCTACCTCGAGTACGGGCTGTCGCAGGGCGAAGGCTTCATCATCGTCACCGGCGAAGTCGGCGCAGGCAAGACCACGCTGGTACGCAACCTGTTCAACCGCCTGCCGTCCGACCAGATCGTGGCGGCCCACATCGTCAACACCCACCTCGATCCGGACGACACCCTGCGCATGGTGGTGTCGGCGTTCGGCCTGCCGTACGAAGGCGCGAGCAAGACCGACCTGCTGACCCGCCTGGAAAAATTCCTGTGCGACGTCGACCACCAGGGCAAGCGCGCCCTGCTCGTCATCGACGAAGCCCAGAACCTGTCGGCGCGCACGGTGGAAGAGCTGCGCATGCTGTCGAACTTCCAGACCGACGACAAATCGCTGCTGCAGACCTTCCTGCTCGGCCAGCCCGAATTCCGCGCCACCCTGCACAGCCCCGGCATGCAGCAGCTGCGCCAGCGCGTGATCGCCAGCTACCACCTGGGCCCGATGGACGCGCAGGAGACCCGCGCCTACATCGAGCACCGCCTGCACACCGTCGGCTGGAACGGCGACCCGTCCTTCGACGACGGCGCCCACGCCGCCATCTACGCCTACAGCGGCGGCATCCCGCGCAAGGTCAACACCCTGATGGACCGCGTGCTGCTGATGGGCTACCTGGAAGAGATGCACGCCTTCACGGAAGCCGACATCAACACCGTCATCAGCGACATCAGCGAAGAATTCCAGCTGCCGCAATCGCAGGGCGACTCGCTGGCCGTCAACACCCCGGCGGTGCTCGGACAAGAGCTGCGCACCAGCGACACGCGCACCGGCGACCGCCGCGCCAACAGCGTCGAGGTGCTGGACGAACGCATGATGCGCCTCGAAAAGTCGATCGTTTCCGTACTGTCGATCCTGAAGAAGATCGTCGCCACGCCCCAGGGGGCGGTAACCCAGCCGATGGACAACCAAGAATGAACATGTACGAACTCGCCCCGCGCCGCCTGCCGGCGCCGGGAGAACGCATCCGCAACGCGATGACCTGCGACGTCGAGGATTACTTCCAGGTGTCCGCATTCGCGCCCTACATCGACCGCGCCAGCTGGCCGAGCCGCGAGTGCCGCGTCGAAGCCAACATGGACCGCATCCTGGCCCTGTTCGAGCGCAATGACGTCCGCGCCACCTTCTTCACCCTGGGCTGGATCGCCGAGCGCTATCCGCAGGTGGTGCGCCGCATCGTCGCCGGCGGCCACGAGCTGGCCAGCCACGGCTACGGCCACCTGCGCGCCTCCGACCAGACCCGCGCCGAATTCGCCAACGACATCCGCTCCAGCAAGGCGCTGCTGGAAGACATCGGCGGACAGGCGGTACTCGGCTACCGCGCGCCCAGCTTCTCGATCGGCCGCGCCAACCTGTGGGCGCTGGACGAACTGCTGGACGCCGGCTACCGCTACAGCTCCAGCATCTACCCGATCGCCCACGACCACTACGGCATGCCGGAAGCGCCGCGCTTCGCGTTCTACCCGAACGGCCCGGACGGCCTGCTGGAAGTGCCGATCACCACGGTCCAGATGATGGGCCGTAACCTGCCGGCCGGCGGCGGCGGCTACTTCCGCCTGCTGCCCTACGCCCTGTCGCGCTGGATGATGGCAAAGGTCAACCGCGACGACCGCCAGCCTTCGCTGTTCTACTTCCACCCGTGGGAGATCGACACCGAACAGCCGCGTCCCGAAGGCCTGGGCGCGAAGGCGCGCTTCCGCCACTACATCAACATCGACCGGATGGAAGCCCGCATCGAGTCCCTGGCGCGCGATTTCGCCTGGGACCGGATGGACCGCATCTTCCTGAACCAGGAATGAGGGCGCCATCATGGAAGACCTGCTGCTGCTGATCCACCGGATCCCCTACCCGCCCAACAAGGGCGACAAGATCCGCTCCTACCACCTGCTGAAACACCTGGCGCAGCACTACCGGGTGCACCTCGCGACCTTCGTCGACGATCCCAACGACTGGCAGTACGTGCCGCACGTGGAAGCGCTGTGCGCGAGCAGCCATTTCGCCAAAATGAATCCGCTGCTGTCGCGCGTGCGCAGCCTGGGCGCGCTGCTGAAGAACCGCTCGCTGTCGCAGGAGTACTACCGCGACGCCGGCATGGCGCGCTGGGTCGACGACACCCTCGCCGCGAACAGGATCGACCGGGTGCTGGTGTTCTGTTCGCCGATGGCGCAGTACGCCGAAGGCCACCGCAATGCGCGCCGCGTGATCGACTTCTGCGACATCGATTCCGAAAAATGGCGCGCCTACGCCGAGCAGAAGTCCTTCCCGATGAACCTGGTCTACCGCTACGAAGCGAAGCAGCTGCTACGCTACGAGCGCCAGGTCGCGCGCGACTACGACGCCTCGCTGTTCGTGTCCGCCCCCGAGGCCGAGCTGTTCCGCCGCCTGGCGCCGGAAAGCAGCGTCAAGATCGGCCACTTCACCAACGGCGTCGACACCGACTACTTCTCGCCCGAGCTGCAGCATGCGAATCCGTTTGCGGCCTCCGAGCGCGCGCTGGTGTTCACCGGCGCGATGGATTACTGGCCGAACATCGACGCCGTCAAATGGTTCGCCGCCGAGGTGTTCCCGAGCGTGCGACAGCGCTTCCCGGACGCCCGCTTCTACATCGTCGGCTCGCGTCCAAGCCCGGCGGTGCAGGCCCTGGCCCAGCAGCCCGGCATCGTGGTGACCGGCACCGTACCCGACGTGCGGCCCTACATCGCCCACGCCGCCGCCGCGGTGGCGCCGCTGCGCATCGCGCGCGGCGTGCAGAACAAGGTGCTGGAAGCGATGGCGATGGCGACCCCGGTGGTGGTCTCGCCGCAGGCGCTGGAGGGCATCGACGCCGTGCCCGGCAGCGAACTGGTGCTGGCCGACGAACCGGCCGCCTTCGCCGACGCCTGCGCCGCCCTGCTCGAAGGGCAGGACAGCGCCAGCGCCGCCATCGGCCGCGCCGCGCGCGCCAAAGTCCAGCGGCAGTACAGCTGGTCGAGCAACCTTGCATGCATTGGGGAGAGCCTCGAATGTTCCTGAAACCGCCCCCGGAAGTGATCGGCACCGCCGCCGTCGCCCCCACGCCCCCGATCACCCGCGCCCGCGCGGCGCTGATGCTGTTGGCCCTGGTGGCCCCGTTCGCGCTGTACCTGAATACCGTGCAGTCGATGATCGCGGTGTGGAACAGCTCCGACACCTTCGCCCACGGCTACGCGATCCTGCCGATCAGCCTGTGGCTGATCTGGCGCCGGCGCGAGAACTTCAGCCTGTATCCGCCGCAGCCCTGGGCGCCCGGTTTGCTACTGGTCGCCATGTTCGGCGCCGGCTGGCTGGCCGCCCAGCTGGGCGAAGTGCAGGTGGTGTCGCAGTACACCTTCGTCGCCCTGTTCCCGGCGATCGCCCTGACCCTGTTCGGTCCGCGCCTGGCCGGTTCGCTGGCCTTCCCGCTGCTGTTCCTGCTGTTCGCGGTGCCGTTCGGCGAAATGTTCGTGGCCCCGCTGATCCAGTTCACCGCCGACTTCACCGTGGCGGCGGTGCGCGCCACCGGCATCCCGGTACTGCGCAGCGGCACCCGCTTCGAGCTGCCGAGCGGTACCTGGTCGGTGGTCGAGGCCTGCAGCGGCATCCGCTACCTGATTTCCTCGATCACGCTGGGCTGGCTGTATGCCTACCTCACCTACCGCTCGAACCTGCGGCGCGGCATGTTCGTGGCCCTGTCCGTGGTGGTGCCGATCGTCGCCAACGGCCTGCGCGCCTACATGATCGTGATGATCGGCCACCTGTCGGGCATGGCGCTGGCCACCGGCGTCGACCACCTGATCTACGGCTGGCTGTTCTTCGGCCTGGTCATGTTCATCATGTTCTGGATCGGCAGCTACTGGCGCGAAGACACCACGCCGGCCGCCGCCCCGGCCGGCAGCGTGGGCGCCACGCTGCCGGCGCCGGCAGCGGCGCGCAGCGCCGGCAAGCACATCCCGGCGATGGCCGGCCTGGTGCTGGCCGTGTGCGCGTTGTGGCCGGCGCTGGCCGCCTACGGCGAGCGCGCCAACCACAATCCGGCGCCGGTCGACCTGAAGGACGTCGCCGTCGGCTGGCCCCAGGTCGCCTCGTTCTCGGACTGGGTGCCGGCCTACATGGAGCCCGACGTGGCCCTGCACCGCAGCTACCGGCGCGATGCGACCCCGGTCGCGCTGACCCTGCTGTACTACCGCAACCAGGACCGCAGCAAGTCGCTGATCAGCTCCCTGAACCGCCTGGCGGCCTACAAGGACACCTGGCACGAGACCGAAGGCGGGCAGCGCGTCGAAACCGCCGGCGGCCGTCCGCTGGCCGTGCGCGAAACCGTGCTGCGCAGCGGCGGCAAGGCGCTGTTGGTGTGGAGCTGGATGCGCATCGGCGGCCACGATACGACCAGCAACACCATCGGCAAGTTCTACCAGGCCGGCTCGAAGGCGCTGTTCCGCGGCGACGACGGCGCGGCGATGATGCTGTCGGCCCCCTTCGACGAGAATCCGGAGACCGCCCGTACCGCCCTGCGCGCCTTCCTCGCGGATAACCTAAAGGCCGTGGACGCGGCGCTGGCGCATGCCGCCGCGCGATGAGGAAGACTGCGCGATGAGCGACATGAAGCAAACGCCGCTGGTTCCGCTGGTGGCACACCTGATCTACCGGCTCGACATCGGCGGCCTCGAAACGCTGCTGGTCGACGCCATCAACCGCATGCCGGCGCACCAGTACCGGCATGCGGTGATCTGCCTGACCGACTACACCGAGTTCGCCCAGCGCATCACGCGCCCGGGCGTCGAGCTGGTCGCGCTGCACAAGCCGCCGGGCCTCGAACTGGGCACCCATAAACGCCTGTTCAAGCTGCTGCGCACCATGCGCCCGGACGTGCTGCACACCTACAACCTCGGCACCATCGAGTACCACGCGACCGCCCTGCTGGCCGGCGTGCCGGTACGGGTGCATGCCGAGCACGGACGCGACGCCAGCGACCCGCAGGGCGTCAACCGCAAGCACAACCTGCTGCGCCGCCTGCTGGTGCCGGCGATCGACCGCTACGTGCCGGTCTCGCGCGACCTCGCGCGCTGGCTGCGCGGCACGGTCGGCATCCCGCAATCGAAAATCGAGCTGATCGACAACGGCGTCGACACCGAGCGTTTCAGGCCGGCCCTTGACGCCGCCGGCGAAGCCTGGAATGCGGACAATGCTTTCGTGATCGGCAGCGTCGGCCGCCTGCAGGACGTCAAGGACCAGGCCACCCTGATCGACGCTTTCGCCCTGTTGCGCACCATGCTGCCGGAACAGCGCGAACGCCTGCGCCTGGTGCTGGTCGGCGACGGCCCGCTGCGCGAGCGCCTGGCGCAGCGCATTCTCGATGCCGGCCTGCAGGACTGCGCCTGGCTGCCCGGCGCACGCAGCGACGTCGCCCCGGTGATGCGCAGCTTCTCGCTGTTCGCCCTGTCCTCGATCGCCGAGGGCACGCCGGTGACGATGCTGGAAGCGATGGCGAGCGGCCTGCCGGTGGTCTCGACCGCCGTCGGCGGCATCCCCGACCTGGTGCAGGACGGCGTCAGCGGCGCCCTGGTGCCCCCGAGCGATCCGCAGCGCCTGGCCGAGGCCCTCGCCGCTTACGTACTGGATGCGGAGCGTACCCGCCAGCACGGCGCGGCCGGCCGCGCGCGCATCGAACAGCAATACAGCGTGTCCGCCATGCTGGCCCATTACGTGGCCCTGTATGACGGCCTGCGCAAGACCAAAACCCCCTTTCAAGAAGCAATCACACCATGTGCGGAATAGTAGGCATTTTTGACATGCGCGGCGGCCGCGCCATCGACCGCGACGTGCTCGGACGCATGAACGACACCCAGTTCCACCGCGGCCCGACCGAAGGCGACCTGCACATCGAGCCGGGCCTCGGCTTCGGCCACCGGCGTTTGTCCATCATCGCGCCGGAGAACGGCCTGCAGCCGCTGTTCAACGAGGACCGCACGGTGGCGCTGGTGTTCAACGGCGAGATCTACAACTTCCGCGCCTTGCGCGCCGAGCTGCAGGAACTCGGCCACGAATTCCGCACCCCGTCCGACAGCGAGACCATCGTCCACGCCTGGGAACAGTGGGGCGAAGACTGCGTCCAGCACCTGCGCGGCATGTTCGGCTTCGTGATCTGGGACCGCACCAGACAGACCCTGTTCGCGGCGCGCGACCGCATCGGCATCAAGCCGCTGCACTACGCCGTGCTGCCGGACGGGATGTTCCTGTTCGGCTCCGAGCTGAAATCCATCCTGTCGGTGCCGGGCCTGCCGCGCGAGATCGACCCGCACGCGGTCGAGGAATACTTCGCCTACGGCTACGTGCCGGAACCGCGCACGATCTTCAAGCACGCCCATAAACTGCTGCCGGGCCACACCATCACGCTCAAGGTCGGCAGCACGAAAGTCGAACAGAAGAAGTACTGGGACGTGCCGTTCAAGCCGCACGACCGCATGACCGAACGCGACATGGAAGGCGAGCTGATTTACCGCCTGCGCGAAGCGGTCGAAAGCCATCTCGAGGCCGACGTGCCGCTCGGCGCCTTCCTGTCGGGCGGGGTCGACTCCAGCGCCATCGTCGCGATGATGGCCGGCCTGTCGAAAGAGCCGGTAAATTCCTGCTCGATCGCCTTCGACGACCCGGCCTTCGACGAATCGACCTATGCGCGCCAGGTGGCCGAGCGCTACAAGACGAACCACCAGTGCGAGACCGTCAGCAAGGACGACTACGGCCTGGTCGACACCCTGGCCCACCTGTACGACGAACCGTATGCCGACAGCTCGGCGATCCCGACCTACCGCGTGTGCGAACTGGCGAGAAAGCGCGTGACGGTGGCGCTGTCCGGCGACGGCGGCGACGAGAACTTTGCCGGCTACCGCCGCCACCGCATGGCCAACAACGAAAACCGCGTGCGCTCGATGCTGCCGCTGGCGCTGCGCAAGCCGGTGTTCGGCTTCCTCGGCGCCGCCTACCCGAAGGCCGACTGGGCGCCGCGCGTATTCCGCGCCAAGACCACCTTCGAGGCGCTGGCGCGCGACCTCACCGAGGGCTACTTCCACGGCGTGTCGATGCTGAACGACCGCGTGCGCGCCCAGCTTTTCTCGGACGGCTTCAAGTCCAGACTGCAGGGCTACAGCGCGGTCCAGGTGATGCGCAACTACACCAAGGACGCGCCGACCGACGATCCGCTGTCGCTGATCCAGTACATCGACATGAAGACCTACCTGCCGGGCGACATCCTGACCAAGGTCGACCGCGCCAGCATGGCGCACGCGCTCGAAGTGCGGGTGCCGCTGCTGGACCACCAGTTCGTCGAGTGGGTTTCCGGCCTGCCGTCCGGCTGCAAGCTGCGCAACGGCGAAGGCAAGCACATTTTCAAGAAGGCGCTCGAACCCTGGCTGGGCGAAGACGTCCTGTACCGCAAGAAGATGGGCTTCTCGATCCCGCTCGCGGCCTGGCTGCGCGGCCCGCTGGCCGACAGCATGAAGAAGGCGGTATTCAGCCCGCTGCTGCGCGATACCGGCATCTTCAACGAAGCCTTCCTCAAAAAGATGGTCGACGAACACCTGGCGCGCCTGAAGGATCACAGCACCGCGCTGTGGCAGGTGCTGATGTTCGAAGCCTTCCTGCGCAAGAACGGCGCCTAATTTAATAGAAAAGAATATGCGAGTCCTGCACGTCCTCGATCACTCGATCCCGCTGCACAGCGGCTACACCTTCCGCACCCGCTCGATCCTGCGCGAACAGCGCGCGCTCGGCTGGGAAACCTTCCACGTCACCGGCGCCAAGCAGGGTTCCGGCGACATGCTGGAAGAAACCAGCGACGGCCTGCACTTCTACCGCACGCCCTCCGGTGCTTCCACGTTCTCGAAGCTGCCGGTACTGAACCAGGTCGACGTGATCGATGGCCTGGCCAGGCGCCTGGCCGAGATCATCCCGATCGTCAAGCCGGACGTCCTGCACGCCCATTCGCCGGTGCTGAACGCGATCGCCGCCCTGCGCGCCGGCAAGAAATTCGGCATCCCGGTGGTGTACGAAGTGCGCGCCTTCTGGGAAGACGCCGCGGTCGACCACGGCACCAGCACCGAGAACGGCCTGCGCTACAAGCTGACCCGCGCGCTGGAAACCTATGCGCTGAAGCGCGCCGACGCCGTCACCACCATCTGCGAAGGCCTGCGCAAGGACATCGTGGCGCGCGGCATCCCGGCCGACAAGGTGACCGTGATCCCGAACGCGGTCGACATCGACAAGTTCGCGCTGGGCGGCAGCGCCGACCAGGCGCTGAAGGACAAGCTGGGCCTGTCCGGCTCGCGCCTGATCGGCTTCATCGGTTCGTTCTACGCCTACGAAGGCCTGGACGTGCTGCTGCGCGCGGTGCCCAAGCTGACCGCGCGCATGCCGGACCTGCGCGTGCTGCTGGTCGGCGGCGGTCCGCAGGACGCCCAGCTGCGCCAGCTGGCCAAGGACCTGAACATCGAAGACAAGGTCGTGTTCACCGGCCGCGTGCCGCACGACCAGGTCAACAAGTACTACGACCTGCTGGACGTGCTGGTGTATCCGCGCCTGCCGATGCGCCTGACCGACCTGGTCACGCCGCTGAAACCGCTGGAAGCGATGGCCCAGGGCCGGATCCTGGCGGCCTCCGACGTCGGCGGCCACCTCGAGCTGATCGCCGACGGCAAGACCGGCGTGCTGTTCCGCGCCAACGACACCGATTCCCTGGTCGAGAAAGTGTCGGCCCTGCTGGATTCGCACCAGACCTGGCCGGCACTGCGCTCGGCCGGCCGCGAGTACGTCGAGACGGAGCGCAACTGGCCGGTCAGCGTGGCGCGCTACAAGAACATCTACGGCCGCCTGAAACGCACCGAGGCTGCATGAAGATCCTGACTTTCAGCACCCTGTTCCCGAACGCCGAAAAGCCGGGACACGGGATCTTCGTCGAAACCCGCCTGCGCCACCTGGTCGCCAGCGGCCGGGTCGAGTCGCGCGTGGTGGCGCCGGTGCCGTGGTTCCCGCTGACCCACGAGCGCTTCGGCAACTACGCGAAGATGGCCCGGGCGCCGCGCGAAGAGATCCGCCACGGCATCCCGGTACTGCATCCGCGCTATCCGGTGCTGCCGAAGGTCGGCATGAACGTGGCGCCGGTATTCCTGGCGCAGGCCGTGAAACCGGCGATCGGCCGCCTGATCGACGAAGGCTTCGACTTCGACCTGATCGACGCCCACTACTTTTATCCGGACGGCGTCGCCGCCGCCATGCTGGGCCGCTACTTCAACAAGCCGGTGGTGATCACCGCGCGCGGTTCCGACATCACGCTGTTCCCGGGCTACCGCCTGCCGCGCCGGATGATCCTGTGGGCGGCGCAACAAGCCGCCGGCATCATCACGGTCTGCAACGCGCTGCGCGACGAGGTGATCTCGCTGGGCGTCGACCCGCGGCGGGTGGTCTCGCTGCGCAACGGCGTCGACCTGAACCTGTTCCGCCCGACCGAACGGCAAGCCGATCAGCCCTTCACCCTGGTCACGGTCGGCCATCTGGTGCCGGTCAAGGCCCAGGAGCTGATCGTCGGCGCCCTGCCCCTGCTGCCCGGCGTGCGCCTGGTGATCGCCGGCGACGGTCCGAACCGCGGCATGCTGGAACAGCTGGCAAGAACATTGAACGTGGCCGACCGCGTGACTTTCCTGGGCGCGGTGCCGCAGGCCCAGCTGCGCGCCCATTACGGCGCCGCCGATGCCATGGTGCTGGCGTCCAGCCGCGAAGGCTGGGCCAACGTGCTGCTCGAGTCGATGGCCTGCGGCACCCCGGTGGTGGCGAGCCGCGTCTGGGGCACGCCGGAAGTGGTGGCGGCTCCCGAAGCCGGCGTTCTGATGGCCGAACGCACGCCGCAGGGCGTGGCCGACGCCGTGAACGCCCTGCGCGCCCACTACCCGGAGCGCGCGGCGGTCCGCCGCTACGCCGAACGCTTCAGCTGGGACGACACCACCGCCGGCCAGCTGGCGCTGTTCGAAGCGGTGCTGGCCGAACGATCGAAGGTGCCCTGCCATGCGTGACGTCATCCTGTTCCTGATGGTCATGGGCGGGCTGGTGTTCGCCTTCAAGCGGCCGGTGATCGGGATTTATCTGTGGAGCTGGATCAGCCTGATGAACCCGCACCGGCTGACCTATGGCTTCGCCTTCAGCTTTCCCTTTGCCGCGGTGATCGCCGGGGTGACCTTCATCGGCATGTTCGTGTCGCGCGAACCGAAAAAGCTGCCGATGCGGCCGATCGTGGTGGTGCTGATGCTGTTCATGTGCTGGATGACGCTGACCGGTATTACCGCCTTCGAACCGGACGCCGCCTGGGAGGAATGGAACCGCGTCTTCAAGACCTTCCTGATGTTCTTCATCACGCTCGCGCTCATCTACAACGCCGAGGACCTCAAGCGCTTCGTCTGGGTGGTGGCGATGTCGATCGGCTTCTACGGCTTCAAGGGCGGCCTGTTCACGATCATGACGGGCGGCCACAGCCGCGTGCTGGGCCCCTACGGAACTTATATTTCCGACAACAACGACCTGGCGCTGGCGCTGGTGATGACGGTGCCGCTGCTCTGGTACCTGCAGGGCCAGGCCACCAACAAATGGCTGCGCTACGCCCTGATCGCGCTGGCGGTGCTGACCATGGCCGCCGCCGCCGGTTCCTATTCGCGCGGCGCGCTGCTGGCCGGCGGCGCGATGCTGGCCTTCCTGTGGCTGAAGAGCGCGAACAAGATGCGTACCGGCGTGGTGCTGCTGATGGCGCTGCCGCTGCTGTACCTGTTCATGCCGGAAGCATGGTTCGACCGCATGGACAGCATCGGCGAATACAAGCAGGACGGCTCGGCGATGGGCCGCATCAACTCCTGGAGCATGGCTTTCAATATCGCCTCGCACAGCCTGCTGGGCGGCGGCTACCGCTGCTTCACGCCGGCGGTGTTCCGGATCTGGGCGCCGGAGCCGCTGAACGTGCACGCACCGCACAGCATCTACTTCCAGGTGCTGGGCGAACACGGCTTCATCGGCCTGGCGCTGTTCCTGACCTTCCTGTTCATGGCATGGCGCAGCGGCTCCCGCGTCATCAAGTTTTGCAAGGGAAAAACGGAACTGCAATGGGCCGGCAACCTGGCCGCCATGTGCCAGGTGAGCCTGATCGGCTATGTGGTGGGGGGTGCGTTCCTTACGCTGGCGTACGTCGACCAGATCTATGATATTGTGGCTATTATAATATTACTTGAAAAAATTCTAATGGTCAATATTTCTAAGACAACTAAAGTTGCTGCCGCGCCCCTCATTCCCGGGGCCAAACCGGTCGCGGTGGGAGGGCCATCATGAAGCTGTCGCCGTTGGCGGCGCTGCTGCTGCGCTTCCTTGGCAACGCCGTCGCCCATGTCAAGCGTGGCGAGCAGACCCTGTTCGTCATCACCTACCACCGCATCCTGTCGAAGCCGGACCCCTTGCTGGAATCCGAGCCCGATGTGGCCGAATTCCGCTGGCAGATGGAAGTGCTGGCACGCTGCTTCAACGTGCTGCCGCTGTCCCAGGCCCTGAAACAGCTCGATGCCGGCCGCCTGCCGCCGCGCGCGGTCTGCGTCACCTTCGACGACGGCTACCGTTCGGTGCACGATCTGGCGCTGCCGGTCCTGCGCGAGTTCGGCCTGCCCGCCACCGTGTTCGTGACCAGCGGCTTCCTCGACGGCGGCACGATGTGGAACGACCGTATCATCACCGCGGTCCAGTCGCTGAAGACCGAACAGGTCGACATGAGCGAGTTCGGCCTCGGCCTGCTGCCGCTGGGCAGCGTGGAAGACCGCAAGGCCGCCTCGCTGCACCTGATCGATGGCGCCAAGTACCTGCCGCCCGCCGAGCGCAGCCGTCTGGTCGAGCACCTGGAAGCCCTGGTCGGCTCGCCTTCCCGCGGCCTGATGCTGACCCCGGAAATGGTCGTCAACCTCGACCGCAACGGGGTCGAGATCGGCGCCCACACGGTGACCCACCCGATCCTGACCAGCCTCGACGGCAACAGCGCGCGCGCCGAGATCGTCGGCAGCAAGGAATATCTCGAACAATTGCTCGGCAAGCCGGTCCCGCTGTTCGCTTACCCGAACGGCAAGGTCGGTGTCGATTTTGACGCCAGCCACATTTCGATCCTGCGCGAAAGCGGTTTTGCCGCCGCCTTCACGACCGCCATCGGCGCCATCACCCGCAAGCAGGACCGTTTCCAGCTGCCGCGCAGCCGGCCGTGGGACCGCACCCCCTTCCTGTTCGGGGTCAGGCTGGTGCGCTGGCTGGCGCAAGCGGTTTGAGCGACACACTATAAGAAAGAGACCGGGCCGCCGCCGCCGGCCCTCGCATTACCGACCTACGACGATATGAACAAACGTGCATTACTCATTGCCTTCCACTTCCCGCCGCAGGCGGGGAGCAGCGGCATCCAGCGTACCCTCAGCTTTTCGAAACACCTCGGCCGCCATGGCTGGGAGCCGATGGTCCTGTCGGCCCATCCGCGCGCCTACGACATCCAGAATCCCTCGCAGCTGGCCAGCGTCCCGTCCCAGCTGGTCGTCAAGCGCGCCTTCGTGCTCGACGTCAAGCGCCACATCGGCATCAAGAACCGCTATCCCGGCCTGCTGGCCCTGCCGGACCGCTGGACCTCGTGGCTGTTCGGCGCCGTGCCGGCCGGCCTGTCCATGATCCGCAAGCACCGTCCGCAAGTGATCTGGACCACCTTCCCGATCGCGACCGCCAACCTGATCGGCCTGGTCCTGCACCGCCTGACCGGCCTGCCCTGGATCGCCGACCTGCGCGACCCGATGCTGCAGGTCACCTATCCGACCGCGACACTGCAGCGCAAGGCCTTCCAGTGGATCGAAGCCCAGACCCTGAAGCACTGCACGCTGGCGGTCTGCACCACGCACAGCGCGATGCAGGCCTATGCCAGCCGCTTCCCCGACCTGGCCTGGAAGTTCCGCGTGATCGAGAACGGCTACGACGAGGACGGCCTGAGCATGCAGGGTGTCGAGCTCGGCAAGAAATCGCAGGCGCCGGACCGCCGCATCACCCTGCTGCACAGCGGCATGCTGTACAAGAACGGACGCAGTCCATCGGCCTTCCTGCATGCGATCGCCGCCCTGAAGCGCCAGGGCAAGATCGATGCCTCGTCGCTGCACGTGATGCTGCGCGCGCCGGGCGACGTCGAGCCGATCACGGAGCTGATCGCCGAGCAGGACATCGGCGACATCGTCGAGATCGCGCCGGCCATCCCCTACCGCGAAGCCTTGCGCGAGATGCTGTCGGTGGACGGGCTGCTGATCTTCCAGGGCAAGCAGTACAACGCCCAGATCCCGGCCAAGATCTACGAATATTTCTGGGCGCGCCGCCCGGTGCTCGGTCTGGTCGATGCGGCCGGCGAAACCGCCCACGTGCTGCGCGCGGCCGGCTTCGACAGCCTGGTCGCGATGGACCAGGTCGAGGCGATCACGCCGGCGCTGGAACGTTTCGTGGAGCAGATCCGCAGCGGCACCGCCTACGTGGCGACGCCGGAAGTGGTGGCGCAATGTTCGCGCGCGAACCGCGCCCGCCAGCTGGCGGACGTGTTCGATGAAGTGGCTTGTGTGACCCAGGCCGAAGTGGCGCTCGAAAATCCCTGAACCGGGCTCCCGGTTTCAGCTCTCCAGCACGCCGCCCACGCGGGCGGCGGCGCGCCGTTTCAATACCCCGTTGATTTTCTCCAGCAGGTAGGCTTCGGCCCCCTGCGGACGGCCGCCCAGGGTCCACGCCGCCAGCACCGTAATGGTGTAGGACAGCGCACCGACGGCGATCAGGCTCACCAGCTGCAGCACCGGCAGCGCCGGCATGAAGGGTTTGACGAGGTGCACCGCGCCGGCCATGACCAGCGCGCCCAGCAGCGGCCGGAACACGTTCTTGACGATGTCGAACAGGCTGACGGTGCGCATCGTAGCGAGCAGCATCGTGAGCGCCACCGACAGGCCGCACAGCGCGCAGCCGAGGCGCAGCCAGGCCAGATCCAGGGCCTGCGGATGCTTCAGCACCAGCAGCGCGACCGCCGCGAACAGGAGCACCTGGGTCCAGGTGGTCAGCGTGGCATTCCGGTTCTTGCCAAGCGAAAACAGGACATAACTGATGCTGCTGATAATGGCCTGCAAGATATTCGTCAGCGCCAGGATCTGGATGAAGGGCACCGCCATCATCCATTTTTCGCCGAGCAGCACCAGCACCGCCGGTTCCGCCACCAGCGCCAGGCCGAGGCTGGCAGGGATCGCGATCAGGCTTTGCAGGCCCTGGGCCAGCAGGAAGCTGCGCTTGAGTTCGACCGGATCGTTCTTGGCGCGGACGAAGGTCGGGAACAGGATGCGGTTCAAGGGCGCCAGGATTTCGGTCGAGGGCATCGCCGAAATCTCGTCGGCCAGCGTATAGCCGCCCATCATGGTGGCGTTGGAGTAGCGGCCGACCAGGGTCTTGTGCAGATTGAGGTTGACGTAGCCGCCGACGCTGTTGACCAGCATCCACTGCGAGACGCCGAAAATCTCGCCGAATTTTTCCAGGCTGAAGCGCGGGCGCATCGGGTGCATCACATAGCTGAGCACGAGGCCGACGCCGCGCCCGATCAGGGTCGCGAACACCAGCGCCCAGTAGCTCTTGAAGATCCAGGCCAGGATCATGGTGGCGGCGAAGCCGGAGATACGCTTGCCGAAAGTCAGCAGGAAATCGAGGTCGGCGCGAAGCTCCTTCTGGAAATTCACGACGCCGATGTTTTCCAGCGCCGCCAGCAGCGTGCCGAGGCAGGCGATGCGCAGAACCGGCACGATGCGCGGGTCATGGAAGTAGTCGCCCGCATACGGCGCCAACACCGACACGATGATCACCGTGCCGATCGCCTGCATCAGGCGCAGGGTCCAGGCGGTGTTGTAATGGGCCTGGGTGGCGTTGCGGTTCTGGATCAGGGCGACGTTGACGCCGAGGTCCAGCAGCACTTCGGCGATGCCGATCACCAGCGAAATCATGGCGATGATGCCGAAGTCGGCAGGCACCAGCCAGCGGGCCAGAATCAGGGTACTGATGAAGCCGATGAGGCGGTCCATCCAGCGCATCATCACGTAGATGAAGGCGCCTTTCAGGACGCTCACGGATTTGGGATTATCCATGGAGAGAGGTGGGGCAGGAACGAAAAGCTATTGTAGCAATATAAATAAAAATTCCTGCCGACAAATGTAACGTGCGTGTAACGCTGTATCCAATATGCATCAGAGCAGCGTCAAACCAGCACTTCCACCACATCGGGATGACTGAGGAAGGCGGCCGGGCTCGCCGTACGCCCATACGCGCCCGACTGGAACACGACCACCAGGTCGCCCACATCCGCCTGCGGCAGCTCCATGCGCTCGGCCAGCAAATCGAGCGGGGTGCACAGCGGTCCCACCACCGACACCGCCTCTTTTGGACCGTCGACGCGGTTGCCGATCGCGACCGGGTAATTCTTGCGGATCACCTGGCCGAAGTTGCCGGAGGCCGCCAGGTGGTGGTGCAGGCCGCCGTCGGTGACCAGGAACACCTGGCCGCGCGAGACCTTGCGGTCGACCACGCGCGCCACGTACACGCCGGCCTCGCCCACCAGGTAGCGCCCCATCTCGACCGCTACCTGCACGCCGGGCAGCGCCGCTTTTACGCGCGGCAGGCTGTCCGCCAGGCGCGCACCGATCGGGGCGATGTCGAGCGGCGCCTCGCCCGGGAAATACGGGATGCCGAAGCCGCCGCCGATGTTCAGCATCTGCAGAGGGCTGCGCGCATGGTCGGCCAGGCGCAGGGCCAGCTCGACGGTCTGGGCTTGCGCCTCGACGATGGCCTCGGCCTTCAGGCTCTGCGAGCCGCTGAAGATGTGGAAGCCGCCGACCTGCAGCCCGAGTTCGGTTGCCAACCCCATCAGGCGCGGCGCGTCCTCGGCATCGATGCCGAACTGCTTGGCGCCGCCGCCCATGCGCATGCCGGAACCCTTCAGTTCGAAGTCCGGGTTGATGCGCAGGACCAGGCGCGGCGCGATCCCGAGCTGATCGCCGATGCGCGCCAGGGCGCGGATCTCGCGTTCCGATTCCGCGTGCACCCAGGCGCCGGCGGCCACCGCCTGGGCCAGCTCGGCATCGCCCTTGCCGGGACCGGCAAAGCTGATGCGCTCGGGCGCCATGCCGCTGTCCAGCGCCACCTTCAGTTCGCCGCCGGAAGCGACGTCGAGACCGTCGACCAGGCGCGCCACGTGGCTCACCAGGGCCGGCATCGGATTCGCCTTGATCGAGAAATGCAGTTCCAGCTCGGCCGGCAAGTGGCTGCGCAGGTGGCGCACGCGGGCGTCGATCAGGGCGCGGTCGTAGGCATAGAAGGGGGTGCTGCCGACGCGCTGGGCGAGCCGGGTGAGCGGGATGCCGCCGACCTGCAGGCAGTTGTCGATGACCGGATACAGGGTCTGCTCGGCGTGGACGGGTTTATTGGTACTCATGGTGCGGCGCCTTGGAACATGGATAGATAAGACTGTTTCAGCAGGTTGCGGTCGAACTTGCCGTTCGGGTTGCGCGGGAAAGCCTCGCTGCGGATCTCGATGTGGGCCGGGACCATATAGGCCGGCATGCGGCGCTGGCATTCCTTCAGCAGCGCCGCCGTGTCGAGACCGGCCTCGCGCGGCAGCGCCAGCAGCACGATCGCATGGCCCAGGCTCGGATGCGGCACGCCAAAGGCGGCGACTTCCGCCAGCAGGCCGCTGGCGTGGATGGCTTCCTCGACTTCGGTCGGGCTGATGCGGTAGCCGGACACCTTGATCATGTCGTCGGTACGGCCGATGAAATACAGGAAGCCGTCTTCGTCCATGCGCACGGTGTCGCCCGACCACACCGCCATTTCGGTCAGCTGCAGCGCCGGGTTGCGGCCGGGCGCCGGCTTGAAGCGCTCGGCGGTTTTAACGGGATCGTTCCAGTAGCCCAGCGAGACCAGGGCGCCGCGGTGCACCAGTTCGCCCGGCTCGTTCGGCGCGCAGAGCGTACCGTCCGGGCGCACCACCATCACTTCGGCGTTCGGGATCGCCTTGCCCATCGAGTCAGGACGACGGTCCAGCTCCGACGGCGGCAGGTAGGTCGAGCGGAAGGCTTCGGTCAGGCCGTACATCAGGAACAGCTGCGCGTTCGGCAGCAGCGCGCGCAGGGTGCGCACCACCTCGACCGGCATGGCGCCGCCGGAATTCGTCAGGTAGCGCAGCGAACAATCGGCCGGCCACTCCAGCGCCGCCAGCTGGATCCACAGCGGCGGCACCGCCGCCAGCCCGGTGATGCGTTCCTGCGACACCGCCTTGACGATGTCGCGCGCGAACAGGTGGTTGATCAGCACCGCGGTGGCGCCGGTCAGGAAGCAGGTGGTCAGTTGCGACAGGCCGTAGTCGAAACTCAGCGGCAGCACGGCCAGGACGCGGTCCCGCGGCGTCAGTTCGAGATAGGAGGCGACGCTGCGCGCGCCGGCCACCATGTTCCGGTGCGACAGCACCACGCCTTTCGGGCGCCCGGTGCTGCCCGAGGTATACAGGATCGCGGCCATGTCGGCGTCGATGGGGCGGCGCGCCGCCAGCACGCGCGCGTCCGCTTCGCCTTGCGATGCGTCCCAGCCGCCCACCGCGATGCCGCCGAGCGCCGGCACGTTGTCCGGCGCGCCGGTGACGAACACCTGGCGCAAATCCGGACAGCTGCCCAGCACCGGCGCCAGCTGGGCCAGGCGTTCGTTGGAAGTCAACAACACTCGGACGTTGCAGTCAGCCAGGATATACGCCACCTGTTCCGGCTTGAGCAGGGGGTTGACCGGCACGAACACGGCGCCGGCCAGCGCCGCGCCGAACATCGCGGCCACGTTCTCGATGCGCTTTTCCAGGTAGACGGCGACTCTTTCGCCGCGTTCGATGCCGGTGGCCAGCAGGGCGCCGGCGGCGCCTTGCACAGAGTGGGCAAGCGCCTGGTAGTCCAGCCGCGCGCTGCCGTACACCAGCGCTTCGGCGTCCGGCGTGCGACGCGCGCTCTCGAAAATGAAGTCGTGGATCAGGTCTGACATAGGGGTGTTGGTAGAGATGCGCGAGGGTCCGCGCGACAGGTTCGATCTTAACAGTTGTGCATCAGTGCACGAATGAATGTTTTAATTGAAACATGCTTCGTGGGCAAATTTTCAACAGGACGCTATACTGCGCCATGCTTCGAAAGAATCTGACCGTCCGTCCCCGCATTCCGCTCGCTCCCGTGCTGTCCGGTGCGGCGCTGCGCGGCATGCGGACGGATGGCAGGCTGCCCTCGGTGCTGGACGCCGGCCAGGCGCGCCTGGTGACCAGCGGCCGCATCGCGATCGCACTGGCGCTGCGCGAAATGGGCGTGGGACCGGGCGACGCCGTGCTGGTGCCGGCCTACCACAGCCAGTCGATGATTCCGCCGGTGCTGCATCTGGGCGCAAGCCCTGTATTCTACCGCCTGCGGGCGGACACCTCGGTCGACCTGGACGATGTCGTGGCCCGGCTCGCGCCGAACGTGAAGGTATTGATGGTGACGCATTATTTTGGCTTCCTGCAGGACCTGTCCGCCTTGCGCTCGCTGTGCGACGCACGCGGCCTGCTGCTGCTCGAGGATTGCGCGCACGCTTTCTTCGGCGAGCACGCCGGCCGCCCGGTCGGCGCCTGGGGCGACTACGCGGCCGCCAGCAGCATGAAGTTCCATCCGGTGTATGAAGGCGGGGCGCTGGTCTCGCGCCGGCACGGCCTCGAGCGGGTCGCGCTGCGCCCGGCCGGCGCCGGCTTCGAAGCGAAATCCGCCCTCGCCACGCTGGAAAAAGGTTTCGAGTACGGCCGCCTGCGGCTGCTGCGCGCCCTGATGGCGCCGCCGCTCAAGCTGAAGGATGCGGCCTGGTCGCGGTTGAAGGCGCGCCGCCGCACCGCCGCCGGCGCAACGGCCGCGGCGCCGTCGCTGGCCCCGTCGTCGTCCGACAGCAGCTACGATTTCGACCCGGCCTGGCTGGACAAGCGCTCGTCCTGGCTGTCGCGCCTGCTGGTCAGGCGGCTGCCGGCCGCGCCCATCGTCGCCGAGCGGCGCCGGCGCTATCTGAAACTGGAGCAGGCCCTGCGCGGCTTGCCGCGTGCGCGGCCGCTGTTCGCCGCCCTCCCCGACACCGTCTGCCCGTGGATGTTCCCGATGCTGGCCGACGCCCCTGAAACACTGTTCGACGAACTCCTGGCTGCCGGGATGCCGGTCACGCGCTTCGCCCGCCCGCTGTGGCCCGGCGTCGACGAGACGGTCTGCCCGGCCAGCAGCATGCTGTCGCGCCAGGTGCTGGCCTTCCCCTGCCACCAGGCGCTGCGCGAGGATGAACTGGACTGGATGATCGCCACTCTGCGCACGATTCTGCAATCATGATCTGGACTCTCACGCCGGCGGCGCAGCTTGCCGCCTCCACCGCGTTCGCCGACGACTGGCGGCGCCTGCATGCCGACAGCAAGGCCTCGCCGATGCTGGACTGGGATTTCGTCGCCCCCCTGCTGGCCGAATTCGGCGGCGACGGCGAGCTGCTGGCCAGCTGCGAACGCGACGGCCAACTGGCCGCGCTGGCGATCGTCAAGCCGGCCGGGCGCGGGGTCTGGTCGACGTTCCAGCCGCCGCAGGCGCCGCTCGGCCTGTGGCTGCAACGCGCCGACGAGGATCCCGAAGCGCTGCTGCACGCCCTGTTGCGCGCCCTGCCCGGCATGCCGCTGGTGTTCGGCCTGACCCAGATGGACCCGCTCCTGATGCCGCGGCCGCGGGACGCCGGCTGCATCCGCACCCTCGACTACATCGACACTGCCCACGTGGTGGTGACGGGCAGCTTCGACGACTACTGGAACGCGCGCGGCAGGAATTTGCGCAACAACCTCAAGAAACAGCGCAACCGCCTCGAGCGCGAAGGCGTGGACGTGCGCCTCGAGGTCAGCCGCGCGCCGGAACAGGTCGCGCAGGCAGTGGCCGACTACGGCCGGCTGGAGAACTCGGGCTGGAAGGCCGTGCGCGGCACCGCGGTCCACGCCGAAAATGCCCAGGGCCGCTACTACCGCCGCATGCTGGAAGCCTTCTGCCGGCGCGGCAAGGGCAGTATCTACCGCTACTGGCTGGGCGACCGGCTGGCGGCGATGGACCTGTGCATCGAGGACGACGGCAACCTGATCATCCTGAAGACCAGCTACGACGAAAGCCTGCCGTCCAGCCTGTCGCCGACCCATCTGATGCGCGAGGAAGCGATGCGCCGCCTGTTCGACGAAGGCGGAATCCGCCGTATCGAATTCTACGGGCGCGTGATGGGCTGGCACCTGCGTTGGACCGAGCAGATTCGCACCATGTACCACGTTAATTATTATCGATGGCCGGGACTAAGGCGCCTGCACGCCCTGCTGGAAACCCGCCCGTCGGCCAAGCCGGTTCCCTCGCGGACCCCCACGGAGAACAAGATATGAGCACCCTGAACGAAGTAAAGAACCTCCTGACCGACACCCTCAACCTGGGCGCCGCCGGCGAAGCCTTGAGCGCCGAATCGCCGCTGCTGGGCAGCCTGCCGGAACTCGATTCGATGGCGGTGGTGACCCTGATCGGCGCACTGGAAGAGCATTTCGGCATCGCCATCGACGACGACGACATCAGCGGCGCCACCTTCGAAACGCTCGGCAGCCTGACCGCCTTCGTCGACGGGAAACTGGGCTGACATGGGCCGCGCCGCGCCCGCCGAACCCTTCTTTCTCGAGACCGCGGACGGACCGCTGTTCTGCCTGTTCCACCGGCCGGCCGGGGCCTGCCGCGGCGCGCTGGTCTACCTGCACCCCTTTGCCGAAGAACTGAACCGCACGCGGCGCATGGCGGCAGTCGGGGCACGGCGCCTGGCCGATCAGGGCGTGGCCGTGCTGCAGATCGACCTGCACGGCTGCGGCGACAGCGCCGGCGACTTCGGCGACGCCGGCTGGGATGGCTGGAAGCGCGACGTCGCCGCCGCTTGCGCCTGGCTGCGCGAGCGCATGGGCTGCGCGGTCGGCCTGTGGGGCCTGCGCCTGGGCGCCCTGCTGGCGCTCGACTGCGCGCGCGATCCCGCGATCGCCGCGGAACGCCTGCTGCTGTGGCAGCCGGTGACGAATGGCGCAAGCTACATGACCCAGTTCCTGCGCCTGCGCCTGGCCGGCGAGCTGCTGCAGGAAAAGGGAGAAAAGAGCGGCGCCAGCACCGACAGCCTGCGCGCGCAGCTGCGCGCCGGCGAATCGCTGGAAGTGGCCGGCTACCGCCTCGCGCCGGCGCTGGCGCTGCCGATCGACGCGCTGGATGGATCGAAGCTCGTGCCGCCCTGCCCGGTGGCGTGGTGCGAA
The DNA here is from genome assembly GCA_913778765.1 of uncultured Massilia sp. GTDB lineage: Bacteria > Pseudomonadota > Gammaproteobacteria > Burkholderiales > Burkholderiaceae_D > Telluria. Next base: position 75,043 of record CAJYXO010000049.1, read on the forward strand.
CTGACCCCGGCCCCCGACCGTCCGCTGCCGCCGGCCGGCGCGCGCGTGGCGGCCGCCTGGCGCGAACAGGGCGTCAAGGTCGACGTGCACCTGGCGCAGGGACCGCAGTTCTGGGCCACGCCGGAAATCGAGGAAGCACAAAGCCTGGTGGATGCCACGGCCGCGCTGTGGGATGAAGTGGCGCCGCTGGCCGCACAGCCGGCCGCCCCGGCGCCGCTGGATGGCCAGGCAGCGGCCGGCTCGCCGCGCGCCATCGCCTTCTCCTGCCACGGCGAAGCGCTGTATGGCGTGCTCGACCTGCCGTCCCGGCCGCATGGCGGGCGCGGCGTGCTGGTCGTGGTCGGCGGCCCGCAATACCGCGCCGGCAGCCACCGCCAGTTCACCCTGCTGGCGCGCCGCCTGGCGGCCGAAGGGATGCCGGCGCTGCGCTTCGATTACCGCGGCATGGGCGACAGCGAGGGAGAAATCCGCAACTTCGAACAGGTCGAGGACGACCTGCGCGCCGCCGTCGACCGTTTCATGGCCGAGGTGCCGGGCCTGCGGGAGGTCGTGCTGTGGGGCCTGTGCGACGGCGCCTCCGCATCGACCCTGTATGCGCCGCTGGATGCGCGCGTGACCGGCCTGGCCCTGCTGAACCCCTGGGTCCGCACCGAGGAAGGCGCGGCCAAGGCCATGCTGAAGCACTATTACAAGGACCGCCTGCTGGATCCGGCGCTGTGGAAGAAGATCGCCAGCGGCCAGTTCGACTACGCCGGCGCGGCGCGTTCCTTCTTCCAGCTTGCCGGTTCGGCGCTGTCGCCCAGGCGCGCCGCGCCCGGGCAGGAACAGACGGAACAGGTTCAGAAGGCGGAACCGGCGCCGCTGCCCGAGCGCATGCAGGCCGCCTTGTCAGGCTTCCGCGGCCAGGTGCTGGTGATGCTGAGCGGGGCCGACCTCACGGCCCAGGAATTCGGCGACGTCGCCGGCGGTTCGCGCCCGTGGCGCGACCTGATGGCGGCGCAGCGCGTCACGCGCCATACGCTGCCGGGGGCCGATCACACCTGCTCGCAGCGGCCGTGGCAAGACCAGGTCGAAGACTGGACCGTTGCCTGGCTTCGCTAGCCCCGGTTAGCGCCGGTCAGGGCTTGATGCAGGCCTTGAAATCCTCGAAGGCGCCGTAGCGCGGCTGCGCCGGCCGCGCCTTGCCGCACAGGTCGGCGCCGGCCGCGTAGCCGGCTGCCGGCGAACGGCGCGGCGCCTCTTCCCGCCACTTGAAATCGAAGTCCTGCGGCGCCGCGAACAGTGCGCGCTGCGGATGGCGGCCGGCGTACAGATACGCGATCGGCGTGACCAGGTTGTCGCCCTCACGCACCGTGCCGCCGTTGCGCGCGCGGATCGGGCCGTCGATCAGGTTGCCGTCCAGGGTGGCGCTGCTCTCCGGGAAACGCACTTCGATGCCGCCGGTGTCGACCACGGTGTTGTCGACAATGGCCGAGCGGGCGGCGGCGTTCATGTGGATGCCGACGTCGGAGCAGGACGCGACCAGGTTGGCGCGCATCGTGCCCTGCTCCTGCTCGACCACGCAGCGCTGGTCGCGGCAGTAGGGTTTGCCGCTGCCGCCGCCGCCGAAGGACAGGCCGATGCTGCTGCCCGGATAGCCCTGCAGGCGGTCTTCGCACAAGACCACGTTCTGTTCGAACAAGGTGCGCGCGCCGGCGCCCTTGGCGAACACGCCATAGCTGATGCGGTCGCCGCCGTTCTTGATGAAATCCGTGACCAGGTTGCGCCGCACGACCCAGTCGCTGGCCGCCACCAGGTCGATGGGCGTCACCGGATGCGCGGTGTCGCGCGGCGTGCCGTTGGTGATGGTATTCCCTTCGATCAGGCCGTGGTCCGGGAAATGCCCGCCCTGGCCGTTGATCTTGAAGTGGGCATTGAAATCGCTGATGCGGTTGTTCACGGCCGCGAAATGGTGGGCCTCGCCGGCCACGTGGAAGGCGTGCTCGCAGAAGGCCGGCGTGGCGCAGGCGCCGCGCAGCACCAGGTTCTCGAAGCGCCAGTACGGCGCCGTCACCACCACCCCTTCGCCGGCGTCCAGCTCGAGGATGGCGCTGCCCGGCTGCTCGGCGCGCACGACGATGGGAGCGTCCGCAGTGCCCGGACGCGTGGCCGCCAGGGTGCCGCGCAGGCGATAGCTGCCGGCCAGCAGGGTGATCACGTCGCCCGGCGCGGCTGCCGCCACGGCGCGGCGCAGCTCGTCGGCGCTGGCCACCAGGCGCCGCGTGCCGTTCGGGGCCGGGCCGGACACCGGCTGCGCCCCGACGTTCAGGGCCGCGAGCGGGGCCGGCGGACCGTCGGCGGCGCCGCGGTCGAGGTCGTGCAGGGCCGTGTTCAGCCAGCGGCCGGCGCCGGTAATGAAAGGATTGTGGCCGCTGCTGCGGTGTTCGAGATAGGGACCGAGGGAGCGCGGGGTGATGCCCTGCGCCTGCAGGAACAAGATGCCGCCGGCCGCTGCCGCCAGAGTCAAGCCCAGTAAACTCGCTGCCAGCAGCAGGCCGGCCCTTCTCAACTTCATGCAGTGGCCTTGATGCCGTGCCGGCCCATCAGGTCGTACATGGTCGGACGGCTGATGCCCAGCAGTTCGGAAGCCTTCACGATGTTCCCGTCGACCCGGGCCAGGGCCTTCACGATCGCCTTGTATTCGGCCTCGTCGCGCACCTGGCGCAGGTTCAGCGGCGCTTCCTCGGCTTCCAGGTCCGGCAGGCCGAGGTCGTCGGCGACGATGGTGCTGCCGTCGGCCATGATGACGGCCCGCTTGATGCAGTTTTCCATCTCGCGCACGTTGCCGGGCCAGGCATAGGCTTCGATCGCGGCCAGCGCATCCGGCGCGAAGTGCAGCGAGGAGCGCGACTCCTGCGAACAGAACTTGTTCTTGAAGTGGTGGGCCAGCAGCGCGGCGTCGCCTTCGCGCTGGCGCATCGGCGGGATGTTCACCACGATTTCCGACAAGCGGTAATACAGGTCCTCGCGGAAACGGCCCTGCGCGCATAAATCCTTCAGCTTCTGGTGGGTCGCGCAGACGATGCGCACGTCGACCGGAATCTCCTCGTGGCCGCCGATGCGTTCGATCACGCGCTCCTGCAGGAAGCGCAGCAGCTTGGCCTGCAGCGGCATCGGCAGATCGCCGACTTCGTCGAGGAAGAAGGTGCCGCCGTGGGCCAGCTCGACTTTACCCTTGGTCTGCTTGGTGGCGCCGGTGAAGGCGCCCTTCTCGTAGCCGAACAGTTCGCTCTCGAGCAGGTTTTCCGGAATCGCCGCGCAGTTGATCGCCATGAAGCGCTCTTTCGCACGCGGCGACAGCGCGTGCACGGCGCGCGCCAGCACCTCTTTACCGGTGCCGGATTCGCCCAGCAGCATGACGGAGGCCGAGGTCGGCGCCACTTTTTCGATGGTGCGGCAGACCTTCAGCATGCCGGGGTCGCGCGAGATCACGCCGGCCAGCGGCGAATCGGCCTGCGACTGCTGCATGCGGCGGTTTTCCTGCTGCAGGTTGTGCAGGAAGAAGGCGCGCTGGATCACCAGGTTCAGCACTTCGGGATCGACCGGCTTCTGGTGGAAGTCGTAGGCGCCCATGCCGATCGCCTTGACGGCATTGTTGTGGTCCTGGTTGCCGGTCAGGACGATCACGCGCGTGTCCGGCGCCAGCGCCAGCATCTGCTGCAGCGTGGCCAGGCCTTCGGTGGAACCGTCCGGATCGGGCGGCAGGCCCAGGTCCATGGTCACCACCGCCGGTTCGTGGCGGCGGATCTGGGCCAGCGCCGCCTCGCGGTCGCCGGCCACCACCACCTCGTAGGCGTCGAGGCTCCAGCGCAGCTGCTTTTGCAGGCCGGGATCGTCTTCGATGATTAACAGTTTGGGTTTGGTTTGGGTCATGGATGGCCTCTCTCAGGGATCGCTCAACCGAGCGTCGCCGGCGCCGGCTCGTGGTACAGCGGCAGCACGACCTTGAATGTGGTGCCGAGCGCGGGCTGGCTGGTGACTTCCAGCGCCCCGCCCAGCTCGGTGATGTATTCGCGGCTCTCGAACACGCCGATGCCCATGCCGGCCGACTTGGTCGAGTCGAAGGGCTTGAACAGGCGCGCGCGGATGAATTCCTCGCTCATGCCCTCGCCGGTGTCGGTGATCTCGATCTCGACCGCCTCGTCCGCGCCGCCCGCATCGCGGCGTCCAAGGCGGATCATGACATGGCCGTCGCGCGGCGTGGCTTCGATCGCGTTCTGGATCAGGTGGCCGACCACGCGCTCGAGGCGTTCGCGGTCCGCCATCACCTTCAGCCCCGGCACCTCGACCACCAGCTGCGGCCGCGGCTCGAAGGCGCTCTTCAGCGCCACCGCCTGGCGCACCACCTGCTCGACCGCCAGCGGCAGCGGCTTCTCGGCGTTCTCGGTGCGGGAGAGCTTCTGCAGCAGCAGCTTCATCTTCTGCACCGAATGGTTCAGGGTTTCCAGCATGTCGCGCTGGAATTCGGGATTGTCCTTGTGCTTCTCGGCGTTCGCGTTCATCAGCGACAGCTGGGCCACCAGGTTCTTCAGGTCGTGCACGACGAAGGTCGACATGCGGTTGAACGACTCGAACTGGCGCGCCACCATCAGCGCATTTGCCGCGTCTTCCTGGGCCAGGTGGCCGGCGGCCTGGCTGCCGGCGATCTCCAGCAGGTCGATGATTTCCCAGTTCAGCTTGAGCGGGCTGCGCGCGCGCTGCAGCACCACGAAGCCGAACAGCTTCTCGTGCAGGATCAGCGGCACCACCAGCCAGCGGCGCGGATAATCCAGCAGCCAGCCCGGCACGGCCAGGCCTTCGTACTTGTCGGGGCGGGCCACGAATTCATCGAGGTCGACCACCCACTGGGTGCTTTCCAGGAACTGGCAGAACGGCGAATTGGCCGGCTCGACGATGGCGGTGTCGGGCACGTGCCAGTGCGCGCGCGGGACGAATTTGCCGCCTTCGCTGCGCTGCCACAGGGCGCCGCCCTGGCTCTCGACCAGCGCCGCCATCGCCTGGATCGCGCGGTCGCCCAGGTGCGGGCCGCGTTCGGACAGGGTGCGCGTGAAGCGCATCCATTCCTCGCGGTAGTCGTAGTTATAGGTGAAGAAGTGCTTGCTGATCGAGACCTTCAGCCAGGAACGGGCGGTGCCGGAGAACAGGATCACCAGCAGCAGGCAGATCGCGCCGAACAGGAAGCCGGCCTGCATCACCGTGCCCCAGCGCCCGCCGAAGAAGCGCAGGTAGTAGCCCACCGAGCCCATCGCCAGCAGGTAGATCGCGGAACCGAACAGCGCGGCCGAATGGAACATCACGCGGCGCGACACCGCGAACGAGGTGCTCCACGACTTGCGGCGCGCCATCGAGGCTGCCACCAGCGGCACCGTCAGGGCATTGATGACGCCGCGCGCATTCCACAGTTCCGGGTTCAGCTCGCGGAACAGCATCATGTTGGTGTAGACGTAGAAGTCGTAGGCGAACATGCCGCCGATGCCGAGGCAGGCGAACTTGATCGCCCAGCGCTCTTCGATGGTCTTGTTGCGGTACACCTGCTCGACCAGCAGCATGCCGTACACGGCCAGGCAGGCGAAGGCCGTCACCACCGGCAGCGCGCCGAGGGCGTCGAGGAATTCGAAGCGCCAGTGCCCGGCCAGCATCGCGCCCAGCAGCAGCAGGTAGACGCAGCCGGCCACGAACAGGGAGGGGCGCAGGGCGAACGGCAAACGGCTGTCCTCGCGCCGCCAGTGGCCCAGCAGCGCCACCAGGAACACCGACCAGGCGCCGTCGCGCAGCACTTCGAGCGAGCCGGTGAGCGCGGTCCAGAGCCGGTCGTGGGCCGCATCCCAGGCCAGCACGGCGGCCCACAGGGCGGTCAGCAGGCAGGCGGCGGACAGCGTGCGGTCGTGGGCGCGGTCGTGGACGCGCCGGCGCCGTCCCGACAGCGTCGGGAGGCCGAGCAGCAGGTAGCCGACTGCGGCCAGGACATAACTATAGGCGGCGATATTGGTCACGGTCTACCGGCGGCGCAGCGCGCGAATCAGCGTCCGCTGCGGAACAGGACGACTTTCAGGGTGTCGATCAGGATCAGGACGTCGAGGAACAGGCTGTTGTTCTTCACGTAATAAAGGTCGTACTGCAGCTTCTGCAGCGCGTCCTCGGCGGAGGAGCCGTAACCGTAGCGCACCTGGGCCCAGCCGGTGATGCCCGGCTTGACGCTGTGGCGCACGTTGTAATACGGGACCACTTCGATCAGCTGGTCGACGAAGTACTGACGCTCCGGACGCGGGCCGACGAAGGACATGTCGCCCTTGAACACGTTGAGGATCTGCGGCAGTTCATCGATCCGGGTCTTGCGCATGAAGTTGCCGATGCGGGTGATGCGCGGATCGTTCTGCTGGGCCCACTGCGGCTTGCCGCCCTTTTCGGCATCGGTGCGCATGCTGCGGAACTTGTGCACCAGGAAGGTCTTGCCGTCCTTGCCGACCCGCTCCTGCGAATAGAACACCGGGCCGCGGTCTTCCAGCTTGACCGCCAGCGCGGCCAGCAGCATCAGCGGAAAGGTCAGCACCAGGATGATCACGCTGCACACGATGTCGAAGCTGCGCTTCATGAAGGTGCGCACGAAGCTCTGGTCGAAGCCGCCGCCGAACACCAGCCACGAAGGCTGCAGCGAGTCGACCCGGATCTGGCAGGTCTCGCGTTCGAAGAAGGTGGCGGCGTCGGTGACCTTCAGGCCGGCCAGTTTGCACTCGAGCAGTTCCTTGATCGGGAAGCCGCCGCGGCGATTACCCACCGACACCACGATCTCTTCGACGTTGTACTGGCGCGCCAGCGAGGCCAGGGTATCGCCTTCGCGGCTGTTCAGCAGGCTGGTCGAGGGCACGCACAGTTCTTCGTTCGGGGTCGGAATGAAGCCGGTGATGTTGTAGCGATGGTAGCTGGCGCTCTGCGCGGCCAGGTCGCTGCATTCCTTGGCCAGCGGACCGCTGCCCAGGAACAGGATGCGCGTCTCCAGGAAGCGCAGCTCCGAGCTCTTGAAGAAGATCATGCGCGCGACGAAGATGCCGGCGCCGGCGATCGCGAACACCAGGGCCAGGATGCCGCGCCCGAAGTACAGGTCGGGAGCGACGTAGAACACCAGCGTCAGGATCAGGAAGCCCATCAGGAACGAGGGCATCAGCTTCATGAAGAAGGGATTGCGCAGGCCTTCGTTGAAGTCGAGCTGGTACATGCCCATCGCGCTCATGCTGAAGATGATGGCGGCGGTGAAGGCGATGGCCGAGGTGAAGAAGTGGTCCAGGTGTTCGATGTTCGACAGGATGATCGGCTGGCCCAGCTCCATGAAGCGCACCGCCGCGCCGACGTAGGCGGCGCCGAGCAGCACCAGCACTTCGACGAACAACAGGACGAAAACGATTTTCGACACGTAGTGGTTGGAAATTCTAAGCACGATAGCCTCCGGTGTTCTTTTTATCGCGGCAGGTTGTGCACGTACCAGTCCATGGCTTCCTTCAGCCCGTCGCCGATGCGGTGCGTGGGCGCATAGCCCAGCATCGAGGCGGCCTTGCTGATGTCGGCCTGGGAGTGGCGTACGTCGCCCTTGCGGAAGTCGACGTACACCGGCTGGTGTGCGGCAACATGGGGGAAGCGCGGAGCCAGCAGCTCGCACATCATGGCGTGCAGCTGGTTCAACGAGGTGCGGTCGTTCAGCGCCACGTTGTAGACCTGGTTGGCGGCGTCGCTGCCGGCCAGCGCGGCCAGCAGGTTGGCCTGCACGGTGTTGTCGACGTAGCAGAAGTCGCGGCTGGTCTCGCCGTCGCCGTTGATGCGCAGCTCCTCGTTGCGGATCAGGGCCATCACCCACTTCGGAATCACGGCGGCGTAGGCGCCTTCCGGATCCTGGCGCGGGCCGAACACGTTGAAGTAGCGCAGGCCGATCGATTCCATGCCGTAGGTACGGCCGAACACGTCGGCATACAGCTCGTTGACATACTTGGTCACGGCATACGGCGACAGCGGCTTGCCGATCGTGTCTTCCACCTTCGGCAGGCCAGGGTGGTCGCCGTAGGTCGAGCTGGATGCGGCGTAGACGAAGCGTTTCACTTTCGCGTCGCGCGCCGCCACCAGCATGTTCAGGAAACCGGTGATATTCGTTTCGTTGGTCAGCTGCGGATTCGCGATCGAGCGCGGCACCGAACCCAGCGCCGCCTGGTGCAGGACGAAGTCGACGCCTTCGCAGGCGCGTGCGCAGTCTTCCGGCGAGCGGATGTCGGCCCGCAGAAAGGTGAAGTTCGACCAGGCCGCTTCGCCCACGAGCTCGCGCACCTGGTCCAGATTGTGCTGGTGGCCGGTGGCGAAGTTGTCAAGGCCGGTGACGCGCTGGTTCAGCCGCAGCAGGGCTTCGACCAGGTTCGAGCCGATGAAGCCAGCAGCGCCGGTGACCAGCCAGTGGTAGCTGTGCTGACGTAACTGCTGGTGGACATCTTGAATCTTGTTCACGTTTGAAGACACTTTACGGATTGCGCGGCCGCCCGCGAGAGGCAGGCGGCCGGTGGGGCAGACTCGGTATTACAGGCGCCAGACGCAGTAGCCGGCTTCGGCAATCGCCTTCGGATCGAACTGCGACTTGACGTCGATGAAGCAGCCGTTGTCGTTCAGCTTGGACTGGAAGTCGAGCAGCGAGCGCGCCAGCACTTCCTTGTGCGGGACGGCGACCACCAGGGCATCGGCCTTCGGCAGGTCTTCCCAGCGCTCCAGCTTGATGCCGTATTCGTGCTGGGCTTCGTCGGCTTCGGCGACCGGGTCGTAGACGTGCACGTCGCAGCCGTAGGATTCGAGCTCGTGGACGATGTCCGCCACCTTCGAGTTGCGCAGGTCCGGGCAGTTTTCCTTGAAGGTCAGGCCGATCACGTTGACCTTCGAGCCCTTCACGTGGAAGCCCGACGAGATCATCGACTTGACGGTCTTTTCAGCAACGAACTTGGCCATGCCGTCGTTGATGCGGCGGCCCGCCAGGATCACCTGCGGGTGGTAGCCGACCATCTCGGCCTTGTGAGTCAGGTAATAGGGGTCGACGCCGATGCAGTGGCCGCCCACCAGGCCCGGACGGAAGGGCAGGAAGTTCCACTTGGTGCCGGCGGCTTTCAGGACTTCAAGGGTGTCGATGCCGACCTTGTCGAAGATGATCGCCAGTTCGTTCATCAGCGCAATGTTCAGGTCGCGCTGGGTATTTTCGATGACCTTGGCGGCCTCGGCCACCTTGATGCTGGAGGCGCGGTAGACGCCGGCCGTCACCACCGACTCGTACAGCTTGGCGATGCGGTCCAGGGTCTCGTCGTCGTCACCCGACACGACCTTCAGGATCGTGGTCAGGGTGTGTTCCTTGTCACCCGGGTTGATGCGCTCGGGCGAGAAGCCGACGTGGAAGTCGTCCTTCCACTTCAGGCCGGATTCTTTTTCCATGATCGGAATGCAGACTTCCTCGGTGGCGCCCGGGTAGACGGTCGACTCGAACACGACGACGGCGCCGCGTTTCATGTGCTTGCCGACGGTCTTGCTGGCGCCGGCCAGCGGGGTGAAGTCCGGGTTGTGGGCGATGTCGACCGGGGTCGGCACGGCCACCACGATGTAGTCGGCCTGCGCCAGCAGGGAAGGATCGGTGGTGACTTCCAGGTGCTGCGCGGCTTTCAGTTGTTCGGTGGACACTTCACCGGTGGGATCGATGAACTTCTTGTAGTTCTCGACCTTGGATGCCGACAGGTCGAAACCGATCGTTTTCGATTTTTTGCCGAATTCGACAGCCAGCGGCAAACCAACGTAGCCCAAGCCAACTACTGCGATGACTTCATCTGCTTTCATATCGCGTTCCGTTCAAGTTAAATATTTGCAATTATGCTAACTTTTAATATAGCATGGAAACATAACCGCACTCAACAGCTGCTTTTCTTATCCACCGGTAAAACAACAGACCACCGTGAATTGTCACACGTTTAAGTTACGGCCGTCTGCCTTTTTCGGCTATTCCATCTGGATGTGTGGCGCTGATGCATACAAGCCTTGTTCATAGCCTAAATGCAATTTTATCATTTGGAAAAAATCAAGGATTTTTTTGCATCCTATCGTGCGCTCCCTATGACAGCAGGGCCGCCGGCCTTGGCGTGCGACGTGGTCGCCGGTTCTTCACATAGAATAATTTTTATTTTTGCAAGATTCTATGGAAGTCCCTACTCCGACCTGGTCCGTCGCGATCATTGCCGCACGTGAATCGATCGGCGACCTGTCACGCTGCATCGCTGCGGCGCTGACTGCCTGCGGCGAACACGATGCCGTCGTCGACGTCGTCATCAATGGCAATCCCGGCCTGGCGCAGACGGCGGCGGAGCATGTGGCGGCCGGCGCGTTCGCCTGCGGCATCCATACGCTGCGGATCTGGTCGACGGCCGCCGGCGACAAGGCCCATGCCTGGAACCAGTATGTCCATGAGATCTGGCCTGGTGGAGAAGTGAGCTTCTTCGTGGATGGCTATGCCGAAGTCAGGCCCGATGCCTTTGACATGCTGCGCCGGCGGCTGGCGGATGCGCCGGACGTGCTGGGCGCCACCGGCGTGCCCAGCTCGGGACGCTCGGCCGCACGGCAGCGGGAGCAGATGCTGCGCGAGGGCGGCTTCCACGGCAACATGCATGCCATTCAGGGAAGCGCCCTGCAGACCATGCGCAAGAAGGGTATCCGTCTGCCGCTGGGCCTGTACCGCACCGACTCGCTGATCGGCGCGGCGCTGCTGTTCAAGCTGGCGCCGGAAGACAGCCGCTGGGACACCAGCCGCGTCGCAGTGGCCGGCGACGCTACCTGGGACGTGCCGCACCTGTCCACGCTGACGCTGCAGACGATCGTCGCCCAGGCCAAACGGCGGCTGCGCCAGGCCCAGGGGGATCTGGAGAACCGCGCCGTACGCGAACACCTGGCGGTGCGCCGCCTGCCGCTCGAACAATTACCGGGTACGGTACAGGAACTGGTGAACCGCTGGGTCAGCGAAAAGCGCAGCGAGGCGTGGGGCATGTACCTGCGCAACCCCTTCTGCCTGCACGCCGCATACAAGCTGCGCCAGGGACGCGATTGGTCGCAGGCGAAGACGCCGCCTGCCCTGGTGTATACCGCCGGCAGCCCGGCAGCGCCCTCTTATAAAGTGATGTAACGCCGCAGCCTGGGACCCAGGCTGTTGGTCAGGCCGAGCGGTAATTGCTGCCAAACCTGTTCCACCAGCGGACGCAGGCGGCCCGGTCCGGCTTTCACGGCATCAGGCTGCGGCTGGCTGGCGCCCGCCTTCCATTCCTGCCAGGCCAGCGGACAAGGCTGCGCGCCCCACTGTTCCTTGAATTTATAGGTGCCTTCGCCAAAGGTGGAGCGGCCGAAGTCGAACTGCCGCGCGCCGCGTTCGCAGGCGGTGGCGAGGACGGTGTCGTACAGCTGCATGTTCGGCGCCAGGCGGTTGTAGTCGGCCAGGGTCGAGGCCCAGGGAATCACCGCGCGTTCGCCGCACAGCAGCACGCAGCCGGCGCCGATCGTCTTGCCGTCATGGCGCACCAGCACGAAGTACAGATTGTCCGGACCATAGTGGCGCTGGATCGCCTCGAACCACGCGCGGCTGTGCGGCGGGCTGCCGAGACGGCGCATGTTGCGCGCGTACACGTCATAAAAGTCGCCGACCGCCGCCGGCGCCGACGAGACCTCGGCCAGCAGGCCGTTCTTGGCCGCCTTGCGGACCTGGCTGCGCAGCTTGGGCGTATACGATTTCATCAGCTCGTCCGCGCTGGCCGGCAGATCGAGCAGCATGCGGACCTTGCGCCCTGCAAGATGCGCCGCCGCCGGCTCGCCCGGGGCGCCGGAACAGCGCAACTCCAAGCCGCTCAGCTGACGTGCGCCGAGCGCGGCGCGCGCCTGCGCCGCCAGCGCCGCGGCCAGGGCCTCGTCCTCGGCCAGCGGACCGCCGAGGTCGCAGAACGGCAGCGAGACCCAGCGCGCGCTGCCGAAGGGCCGGCTGATGACGCACAGCGGCAGCATCCCGGCCACGCGGCCATGGCGCCGCGCCACCAGCACCTGGCTGCGGTAGCCGTAGGCGGCGCTCACGGCGCGGCACCAGGCCGCCAGGTGATAGGCGCTGCCTTGCGGATGGGCTTGCACGAAGCGGTCAAGCTCGTGCGTGTCGTCCCGGGTCGGATCCAGGTAAGAAAATTCGATAGCGTCCAAGCGATTCCCCACGATTCACGACCGCGCTACGGTCGTCGTCGTTGAAGATTATAAAAATGATAGCAAGCCATTGTAATGGATCGGCAGCAATCATTCTTTTTGAATCGGACGCGGGGTATGGGCCGCGGAAAGAAGGGATGCAGATGCCGGCGCGGACGGCCGGCATCCGGGTGCAGCGCTTTATTTGGCGGCGGCGACCATGTAGTCGACGGCGGCCTTGACGTCGGCGTCCGGGGCGCTCGATCCGCCCTTCGGCGGCATCACGCCGGCCTTGCCCTGGAAGCCTTTCAGGGCGTGTTCGTACAGGACATTCGCACCCTGGGCGACGCGCGGCGCCCAGGCGCTCTTGTCGCCGAACTTCGGCGCACCGGCGATACCGGCGCCATGGCAGGCGACGCAGGCCGCGCTGTACAGGGCCTTGCCGGCATCGGCCGAGGCGACTGCCGGTGCGGCCGCGGCGGCCGGTGCGGCTGCGGCCGGGGCTGCTGCCGCAGGCGCGGCGGCGGCGGGGGCCGTTGCAGCGGCGGCCGGGGCGGCAGCCGTTGCAGCGGCCGGGGCCGCAGCAGCCGGCGCTGCCGGTTCCTTGAATTTCGCGCCGCCCTGGTTGGCCATATAGACCACCGCACGTGCGACTTCGACGTCGTCCAGGTCCGGATTGCCGCCCTTGGCCGGCATCGCGCGGATACCCTGCACGGCGTGCTGGACCAGGGTGTCGTAGCCCTGGGCGATACGGGCGCTCCAGGCGCCGGCGTCGCCGACCTTCGGTGCGCCGGCCGCGCCGGTGGCGTGGCAGGCAGCGCAGACGGCGGTGTACACGGCCTGGCCGTTCTGTAATACCTTGGGTGCGTTGGCGTCCTTGAAGGCGAAGCCTTCCTCGGCCACGGGCCTGAGGCGGCTGGCAACGGCTTCGGCGTTCGATGCTTCGGAACCGGCGCCGCTCAGGTGGTGATTGGTGGCGAACGCTACCAACAGGATGATACCGATGACGATGACGAGAAAGAATCCCGCAACGGCCGCGACCAACTGCTTCGGCGTCCGGATGAAGGATTGGTGTTCACTGTGGTTTGCGTCGCTCATGATTTCCTTAATCGAATAAAAAAACATGCTGCGTCCGGCGCTCTGGCCCTACATTTTCCACTCTACAGTTGCGCGAACCGAAGGATTATAGACCCAAAGCACCGTTATTTGAAACGCAATTTATTCGCCACGGTTTTGCTTATCCATAGACGGACCGGCTGAAAGACTGTATCCTTCGCATCGCTTATCCCTCCTCCTCACGCGGCTGTAGCTCAGTGGATAGAGTATTGGCCTCCGAAGCCAAGGGTCGCTGGTTCGATCCCAGCCAGCCGCGCCACCGACGTCCTGTCACTCCCCCTTCCCGATCCACCTGATCTGCCATGCCCCGGCAAGCATCATCTTCGCGCGATTGAAATTGCAGTTCGGACAAGACGCGTTATACTAGGCATCAAATTGCAATATTGACACTAAAGCGACTTACCGAAGCCTGTTGATCACTCTCCAGGCCTCGGCGTGATACCTGCCGACGTTTTCTGCCAGAAAGGATTTGACGAGCTCTGGCGTATGATATCGTTGGGCAGCCAAGTCGCTCCACCTTGCACGCTGTGCCGCCAAGGGCTTGCAGTCACAGTAAGAACGGAATCTGAACGGGGATAGAATGAAAATCGACTTGGAGCTGATGTCGAAGGATTTTGCGGACGTAGAATTTTTCGTCGCCTGCATCTTTCCCTCGAAGCCGCCGGAATTTCAGAAAGATACTGGCAAACTCGCGGTGCAAGTCTCCCCGGATTTCTGGGCGATCAGTTCGCGCTCACCCTCGTCGCAAGCCGGCCTGGTGCACAAGCTGGCTGACGATTTCCTTGTCTTCCGCGGCTACGAAGCCTCGCTCGGCGTGCATTCCTATTCCGATGCCCGCGAACACGCGCGAATCATGGCGCCCGAGCGTCTCGAAAACGGCGTCTTCGCTTACATCAAGTTCGACACCGTGCTGCAGAACGCTGTCGTCAAAAGCGATGCGTTTGGCATTTCGCCCATCTTCTATCGAGAAGACAATGGCACCTGGCTGTTTGCCTCGCACCCTGGGCTGATTCATCTGGCGGACGACCAGCCGGACATGACGAGCTGGGTAAGCCTGATGCAAAACAGCTATGTCGTGGACGACCGCAGCTTTTATCGGGATATCAAGCGCTTCGCGTCGGGCGCCGAAATGCGCATTGCCCGCCACGCCCATGAAGCCCGACAATGGTTTGATTTTAACGCTCTGGCCGATGGCGAAACCCCCGTCGACGAATCCACGGCCCAGGTGATCGAGGACGCATACCGGAAGGCGATGCAGCGCTGCCTGCAACTGAAGGTCGGCGAAGTGGTTCTGCCGTTCACCAGCGGTTTCGACTCGCGGCGTTTTTTCGCATTCCTGGTGCGAAACAAGACAGACTTTCAGACGGTAACCTGCCAAAGTTTCAGCCGGAAGCATGGCCGCGATTACGATATCGATTCGGTGTACGCACCCAGAATAGCGAAGACGTTTGGGGTAGCGAATGAAGTAATATCCGCCAGTTCCCCTGAGCAGTACTACGAAGACTGCCTGAAACGCCAGCATCTGATCGGTACCGAGACCTTCATGCACAACTGGGCCATGCCGCTCATGCGCTGGCTGTCCAAGCGTCCGCCTTCATTGATATTCGATGGCCTGGGCGGCGATGTGCTTGGCAATTCGAGTTTCGACATTGAAGGACTCGATGGCGACCCAAGGCGAAGCGCTGACGACATCGTCGAAAAGGCGACCAAACCGCATGTGTTACTGCACTTGTCGGTGCCGGACGAGTCCAAGAGCGACTATCTCGAAAAGTACAGGCAGTTTGTTGCCAAATTCCTGCCAAATATGAACCAGTCGCAATTGGCATTCTTCCAGGCGCGTACCCGCCGCGCCGTGGCGCCGTGGATCACGATGATGCATCCGCCTGGGCATGTGGTTGCGTTCCCCTATTGCGATCTCGATTTCGCACGCACGGCCCTGAAATATGACCCTGGACAAAAATATGCGCGTTCCCTCCAGCGGGAATGTCTGCAGAATTTTTATCCGGAATTCTATGATTTCGAAGGCTCGCGCAAGCTGCCGCCTAATCCAGTTCCGGTGGACAGGAAAGTGACCTTTGCGCTCGAGCAGGCGGAGGACAAGTATGTCTATGGCAACGCCGCCGTCACACGCGCCGCTCGCCAGTATCTGAGCCTGTCGAACCGGACGATCCTGTGGATGTCCCGATTTATCCCAGCCGTACGCAAGCGGCGTGACTGGGTATTGCGTCCCTTGTTGACGGTGCTGCACACGCATAAGCAGGCGCTTCCTTACATCGACCTCAAAAACTAGCGTCGCCAGCATCCTCATCGTTCTCCACACATGGCGGCGACCCGCCCCGTGACAGCATTCCTCACGTCTTTTCTTGCACGGATGCTATGTCCACCCTGCTTTAAATTCCCCTAAAGCAACAAATAGGGCGCGTGCCGCCTCTTAACCAAAAGTCGTTGGCCGCTTCGGTACACGTTGCGCGTACGTACGCAGCAAACGTTTGCATGCCCGCAAATATCTACTTCTAGTGGCAAAATAAAATTTCACTTTGGAAATTAATTTGTTCCTTTTCTATAAACAAAGACAACATGGTTGATCTTTATGGCAATGTTTTGTTGCCGTACGGGAACATTCTTCACTTAATTTGATTTTTTCCGTGCGTCATTAATTTCTTTGGCGTAACCTAGTTCGTACAAAATAATAAAAGATCCGAACTAAGGCCTAATTCAGAGAAATTGACATGAAATTCGCACAACAACCTTCAACGCTTCGTCGTATCTATATTGCAATCTGCTCGGTGGCCCTGACCGCATGTGGCGGCGGTGGTCAAAATCCAGATAATGCAGCGGCTACCCAAACCGCAGGTATGGTGAGCTCGAGCTTGAAGAGCATTGCACCTGGCGTGTTGACCGGTCCGGTGACCACCACGGTGCCCGTGACCTCGCCGAACACCGTCGTCAACGGCAGTGCTGTTACCGATGTCCGCTTCGAAAACACGTCCGCCACGGCCCAGACCAAGGTTCCCGTCACCTTCGGCCAGGTCTTCGCCGTCGGCCACCTTCAGCCGACCGACGTACTGAGTGGCCGCATGGATGACGGCACCATCGTGCCGCTGCAGATCGATGTCAAGGCCAAGCATGCCGACGGCTCCGTGCGTCATGCCATCATCTCCGCCGTTCTCCCCAGCCTGGCCGGCAATACCGTCCATACCATGAGCTTGATCAAGGGCGGCACCGCACCGACCGGCAGCACCAGCATCGATGCGCTGATGCGCACCGGCTTCAGCTTCTCGGTGAATGCCAAGCTGAATGGCGTCGACTACACCGCTTCCGCCGATGCGCTGCTCAAGAGCGGCGCCGTCACGACCTGGCTGAACGGCCCGGTGGCGACCGAGTGGCAGGTGTCCGCACCGCTGCGTACCGCCAGCGGCGCCGCGCATCCTCACCTGCAGGCGCGTTTCGCGATCCGCTGGTTCCCGGGCGCCAACGAAGCGCGCGTCGACGTCACCGTCGAGAACGACTGGGCCTACGAACCGGCGCCCCAGAATTTCACCTATGACGCGAATGTCGTCATGGGCGGCAAATCGGTGTACAGCAAGGCCGGCCTGACCCACTACAACCACGCCCGCTGGCGCAAGATGTTCTGGTTCAACGGTGCGGAACCCCAGGTCAACGTCAAGCTCAATACCGCCTACCTGCTGGACTCGAAGGCACTGCCGAACTACGACCGCAGCCTGACCATGGCCGAGAGCAATCTGTCGGCCCTGCAGACCAAGTGGACCGGCGCCATCACCGAGCCGATGAACATCGGCCTGGCCGTGCCCTACATGCCGCAGACCGGCGGCCGCGAAGACATCGGCATGCTGCCGGCCTGGGCCGCCACCTGGCTGCTGAGCATGGACAAGCGCGCCGCCCAGGCTACCCTGGGTACCGCAACGCTGGCCGGCAGCTGGTCGGCGCACTACCGCGACAAGAATACCGGCCGCCCGATCAGCCTGATCGACTACCCGTACATGACCATCAACGGTCACGCCAGCGACACCATGAATCCGGCGACCAAGAAGTACGAGGCTTTCCCTGTCTGCGCCACCACCACCGCATGCACGACGCCTTACACCCACGACGCGTCGCACCAGGCTGCCTTCGCCTACATGCCCTATCTCGTCACCGGCGACTATTACTACCTGGAAGAGCTGCAGTTCTGGGCGATGTGGAACCAGTTCGAAACGAATCCGGGTTATCGCCAGAACATCAAGGGCATCCTGTCGTCGGAACAGGTGCGCGGCCAGGCCTGGAGCCTGCGTACCCTGGCGGAAGCGGCCTACATCACGCCGGACGACGACCGCCTGAAGAGCCATTTCACGCAGATCCTGGACAGTAACCTGGACTGGTACAACAGCACCTACACGGACAACCCGTCGGCCAACAAGCTGGGCGTGATCGTGAACGGTTACGCGATGGGCTACAACGATGGCAAGGGCATGGCGCCCTGGATGGACGACTTCTTCACCTCGGCCATCGGCCACGTGTCGGAACTGGGCTTCTCGAAGGCCGACTCGCTGCTCAAGTGGAAGGCGAAATTCCCGGTCGATCGCATGACAGCGCCGGGCGTCTGCTGGATCAGCGGTTCGATCTACGCACTGAACATCCGCGACAGCGCAACCAGCCCCTTCTTCACCAATCTGGGCGACGCCTATAAAGCGACCCAGGACGCCAGCTTCCTGGCACTGGGTTGCAACAGCCCGGAAATGGCGGCTTCGCTGAAACTGAAAGTCGGGGAAATGACCGGTTACTCGGCCACGACCGCCGGTTACCCCTCGAACATGCAGCCGGCCCTGGCCGTCGCCGCGGATGTGATGGGTAGCGCCGGCAAGGCAGCCTGGACCGTGTTCATGAACCGCAGCGTCAAGCCCGACTACCGTACCGCTCCGCAGTTTGCCATCGTGCCGCGTTAAACCACGCGCACGTCTTCCGAACGGCCGCGACATTGCGGCCGTTTTTTTATTTGCAGTTATTTAATATGGATGAGTATGCCATCAAGATTCTCTTGAGGAAATACTAAATATCATCCTCACCACCTTACAATTGGTTACTTTTTCCGATGGGAATCCCGACTAAGATCTTGAATCCGGGAATTAATTCCGGTCAGAAAATTAGTTCACAACAGAGAGAGCAAAGCATGAACTTCCAACGTTACTTCGTGTCCAGCCTGACCCCGTTGCTGCTTGCCGCGGCACTCCCGGCCTCGGCCGCCACCCTGTCCGTTGGTCCGGGCAAGACTTACGCTACCCCTTGTAAGGCCATCGCTGTCGCCAAGAGCGGCGACCTGATCGAAATCACCGGTAACACCACTTACAGCGGCGACGTCTGCTACATCAACGCCAGCAACATCACCATCCGCGGCGTCAACGGCCGTCCGAAGATCAACGCCTACGGCAAGAACGCCGGTGGCAAGGGCATCTGGGTCGTGGCGGGCAGCAATGTCACCGTCGACAACGTCGAGATGTACGGCGCCAAGGTGCCTGACCGCAACGGCGCCGCCCTGCGCCTCGAAGGCACGAATTTCACGCTGCGCAACTCCTTCCTGCACGATAACGAGAACGGCATCCTGAGCGGCGTGAATACCGCCAGCAACATCCTGATCGAGTACACCGAGTTCGGCCACAACGGCTATGGCGACGGCCAGACCCATAACCTGTACATCGGCAATGCGGGCAGCCTGACTTTCCGTTACAACTACTCGCACGATGCGGTCGTCGGCCACAATCTGAAGTCACGCGCCCGCACCAACATGATCGCCTACAACCGCTTCTCGTCCGGCGTGGCGGGCAGCACTGCGATCGGCGCGCCGAGCTACGAGATCGACCTGCCGAACGCCGGCACCTCCTACGTGATCGGCAACGTGATCGAGCAGCCGTCGAACAACAACAATTCGAACATGCTGGCCTATGGCGAAGAAGGCCCGACCAACCCGGCCCAGGATTTGTACGTCATCAACAACACCTTCCTGAACGACGATGCCTCGCATGGCACCTTCGTGATGATCGGCGCCAAGGTGACCAAGCCGGCGCTGCTGCAAAACAACATCTTCGGCGGCACCGGCACCCTGACCACCCAGGCCAGCGCCATCCAGAAGACCAACTACCGTTCGGCGGCGCCGGGCTTCGTGAGCCGCTCGACCTGGGACCTGCGTCCGCTGGCGAACGCCCTGGTCACTAACGCGGGTTCCGTCCCGGGCGTGTCGGCCACCGGCATCGCGCTGAAGGCCACCGGCCAGTACAAGCACGTGGCAGGCGGCACCGCCCGTCCGGTGCTGGGCAACATCGATATCGGTGCCTACGAAGCGCAGTAAGCTTCCGCATCGTTTGACGAAAAAAAAGCTGGCTCCGCAAGGGGCCAGCTTTTTTATTGGGGGCGCGCCCTCAGCCTGGTACGCGGACGCCGGCCGACGCCGGCTTGCTGAACACGAGTTGCACCAGCTTGTTGCCGAGGATATTCAGGATCCAGGCGGTGACAATGATCAAGGTCATCGTGATCACGAAGTCGAGCGCGTTGATGCCGGTCGGGTGCACGAACAAATAGGTGTGGATGAGGAAGATCTCGAGCAGGCAGTTTTCGAGTTTCGCCAGGGCGCGCAGGATACCCCACTGCGGCAGGCGGGCGCGCATCAGCCACAGATTGGTCGTGATACAAGCCAGGCCGACCAGTGCGCCATTCGCGACTTTGAAGCCGAACACGAGGTTGCTGGCCAACAGCACGACCAGCGCCACGATCGTCAGCCCCAGCGAGACGCGCGCCGGAATCTGCGTGCCATACATGCCGGCAAACACGCCGAGGATGAAACCGAGCGCCGTCAGCCACAGCGAAAACGGCAGCACGACATGGTCGTTCAGCCAGAAGAAGACGACCGTCGCCACCAGCGGATACAGGAAGTCGCCGCGGCCGGCGGCGGCCAGCCGGGCCAGGAAGGGATAAGCCACGTAGAACAGCAACAGCAGGGTGAAGAACCACAGGCCGGCGCCCAGCGCGCTGGCGTTATGGCCGAACAGGTTCAGGAAACCCGACAGACCGAACACATGGACCAGGCTGTGCCAGTGAAACACGGTCTTGCCTTCGGCCAGCAACAGGATGGCCACGCAAGCCAGCAGGAACCAGTAACGCACCGCCAGCCGCTCGATTTTCTTGCGCCAGAACTTGCCCACGTCGACATCGACGCCATAGATCTGCGCGGTGAACATGCCGGAAGAAAACGCGAAGATCACGAGGCCGATGCTGGTCGGGATCCACATGGGCAAGTCGATGCCGATAGGCCAGTGCGAAGTGGCGACGCAGAGGATGGACAAGACTTTGAAAACGGAAAAATTGAAGCTGATCGAAGCAGCCTGATCAGATTGTGCAGGGCGAGGCGTCACGTGGTGTCCCGATTTGATGGGCTGGGGATGGTTGAATATACACCTGCAATTTTTTATTAGCAATTATTCAGCAAACGTGCGCTCCCCTGTAACAACGAAGAGCGCCGCCTGGCCGGCGTTTACCAGATGATCACGCGCTCCTTCGGCGCCAGATACATCTGGTCACCCTGCTTCACGCCGAAGGCCTGATAAAAGCCCGGCTGGTTGCGCAGGGTGCCGTTGGCGCGGAACTGGTCCGGCGAATGCGGGTCGGCCTTGATCGACGCGATCTGCTGCTGTTCGCGCATCTTCGAACGCCATACCTGGGCCCAGCCCATGTAAAGGCGCTGCTCGCCGCTCAGGCCGTCAATGACGGGCGCCTTCTTCCCTTTCAGCGAAATCTTGTAGGCTTTATAGGCGATCGCCAGGCCGGAGTTGTCGGCGATGTTCTCGCCGAGGGTCAGCTCGCCGTTCACGCGGTAGCCCTTCACCGGCTCGAAGGCGTTGTACTGCTTCACCAGCGCCGTGGTCTTGGCCTTGAAGTTCTTGTGGTCCGCCGCGGTCCACCAGTCGCGCAGGTTGCCGTTGCCGTCGTACTGGGCGCCCTGGTCGTCGAAGCCGTGGCTGATCTCGTGGCCGATCACGGCGCCGATGCCGCCGTAGTTGACGGCATCGTCGGCGTTGGCATCGAAGAACGGCGGCTGCAGGATCGCGGCCGGGAACACGATCTCGTTCATCTCCGGGTTGTAATAGGCGTTGACCGTCTGCGGGGTCATGCCCCATTCGTCGCGGTCGATCGGCTTGCCCAGCTTGTTGATTTCGCGGTCGGCCTCGACCACGCGCGAGCGCATCACGTTGCCGACCAGGTCGTCGCGCTTGACCACCAGGGCCGAATAATCCTTCCACTTGCTCGGATAGCCGATCTTCGGCGTGAACTTGGCCAGCTTGGCCTGCGCTTCCTTTTTGGTCTTCGGGCTCATCCAGTCGAGCTTGTCGATCGACTGTTTATACGCGGCCAGCAGGTTCTTCACCATCGCTTCCATGCGCGCCTTGCGCGCCGGCGGGAAATATTCGGCCACGTAGAGTTTACCGAGCGCCTCGCCCTGCGAACGCTCGACCGCGCCGACGCCACGCTTCCAGCGCGGTTCCATCTCCGGGGTGCCGGACAGGGTCTTGCCGTAGAAGTCGAAACGCTCGTCGACGAAGGCCTTCGACAGGTAGCCGCCGTAGGCATCGACCAGGTGCATGGCCAGATACGACTTCCAGGTATCGAGCGAGGTCTTGTTCGACAGTTCCACGAAAGCCTTCAGATAGCTCGGCTGGCCGACGATCACGTAGGTGGTCTTGCCGGACAGGCCGGCAGCGTCCAGCCAGGCTTTCCAGTCGTAGCCCGGCGCCAGCTTGTCCATGTCGGCCAGGTTCACCTTGTTGTAGGCCTTGATCGGATCGCGCAGCTCGACCTTGGTCCACTGGATCTTCGCCAGCTCGGTTTCGAAGCCGACGATGGATTTCGCATCGAACACGGCGCGCGGGTTGCCGACCAGGGTCAGCATGCGCTCGACGTGCTGCTCGTACTTCGCCTTGGCTTCCGCCAGCTTGGCGTCGTCGGCGCTCAGGTAATAGTCGCGGTCCGGCATCGCCAGCCCGCCCTGGCCGATGTCGGCGACGTATTTGGTGGAGTCCTTGTTGTCCTGGTGGATGCCGAAATCGAAGGGCACCTTCACGCCGATCTTGCCGAGGTGGGCCAGCAGGGCCGGCAATGCCGACTTGTCCTTCAGCGCGGCGATGCGGTCCAGCTCCGCCTGCAGCGGCGCGGCGCCGAGCTGCTCGAGGCGGGCTTCGTCCATGAAGCTGGCGTAGAAGTCGCCGATGCGTTGGGCGTCCGCGTCCTGGGCGCCGGCGCCGGCCGAGACTTTTTCGATGATGCCGCGCAGCTGGCCCAGCGAGTCTTCATACAGCTGGTCGAACGAACCCCAGCTGGCCTGGTCGGCCGGGATCTCGACGGTCTGCAGCCACTTGCCGTTCACGTGCTTGTAGAAATCGTTCTGCGGACGCACCGAAGCATCGATGTACTGGGTGGCGATGCCGCTGGCGCGGTCGGCGGCGTGGGCGAAGCCGGCGGCCAGCGCCAGGCTCAGGGCGCTCAATGCGAGGCGGTTCATGACGGACGATCCCCTAAATGTTGTTGTGTTCTTATTGTAGCGTTAATAAAAAAGGCCGCGGCATGCCGCGGCCTTCCTCGTTACAGTAACGAGACGATTACCAGATGATCACGCGCTCGTTCGGCGCCAGGTACATCTTGTCGCCCTGCTTCAGCTTGTAGGCCTCGTAGAAGCCCGGCTGGTTGCGCAGGGTGCCGTTGGCGCGGTACTGGCCCGGCGAGTGCGGGTCGGTCTTGACCTGCACGATCTGCTGCTGCTCGCGCATCTTCGAGCGCCACACCTGCGCCCAGCCCGCGTACAGGCGCTGGTCGCCGGTCATGCCGTCGATTACCGGGGCCTTCTTGCCCTTCAGCGAGATGTGATAGGCCTTGTAGGCGATCGCCAGACCCGAGTTGTCGGCGATGTTCTCGCCCAGGGTCAGCTCGCCGTTCACGTGGTAGCCCGGGATCGGTTCGAAGGCGTTGTACTGGTTCACCAGCGCGGTGGTCTTGGCCTTGAAGTTCTTGTGATCCGCTTCGGTCCACCAGTCGCGCAGGTTGCCGTTGCCGTCGTACTGGGCGCCCTGGTCGTCGAAGCCGTGGCTGATCTCGTGGCCGATCACGGCGCCGATGCCGCCGTAGTTGACCGCGTCATCCGCCTTGGCGTCGAAGAACGGCGGCTGCAGGATCGCGGCCGGGAACACGATCTCGTTCATCTCCGGGTTGTAGTAGGCGTTGATGGTCTGCGGCGTCATGCCCCACTCGTCGCGGTCGATCGGCTTGCCCAGCTTGTTGATTTCGCGGTCGGCCTCGACCACGCGCGAGCGCATCACGTTGCCGACCAGGTCGTCACGCGACACCACCAGCTGGGAGTAGTCCTTCCACTTGTTCGGGTAACCGATCTTCGGGGTGAACTTGGCCAGCTTTGCTTGCGCTTCCTTCTTGGTGGCCGGGCTCATCCAGTCGAGCTTGTTGATCGATTCCTTGTAGGCGGCCAGCAGGTTCTTCACCAGCGCTTCCATGCGCGCCTTCTTCTCCGGCGAGAAGTATTCGGCCACGTACAGCTTGCCCAGCGATTCGCCCTGCGAACGCTCGACGGCGCCGACGCCACGCTTCCAGCGCGGTTCCATTTCCTTCACGCCCGACAGGGTCTTGCCGTAGAAGTCGAAGCGCTCGTCGACGAAGTTCTTCGACAGGAAGCTGCCGTAGGATTCGATCAGGTGCAGCGACAGGTAAGCCTTCCAGGTGTCGATCGGGGTCTTGTTGGCGACCTCCATGAAGGACTTCAGGTAGGTCGGCTGGCCCACGATCACGTAGGTCGCCTTGCCCGACAGGCCGGTGGTGTCCAGCCAGGTCTTCCAGTCGAAGCCCGGAGCGACCGTGTTCAGGTCGGCCAGGTTGACCTTGTTGTAGGCCTTAATCGGGTCGCGCAGTTCGACCTTGGTCCACTGCACCTTGGCGATCTCGGTCTCGAAGTCGACGATGGCCTTGGCATTGGCGGCGGCGTTCTTGTCGCCGGCCATGCTCAGCATCTTCTCGACGTGCTGCTGGTACTTGGCCTTGGTGTCCGCCAGCTTCTTGTCGTCCGCCTTCAGGTAGTAGTCGCGGTCCGGCATGCCCAGGCCGCCCTGGCCGATGTCGGCGACGTACTTGGTCGAGTCCTTGTTGTCCTGGTGGATGCCGAAGTCGAACGGCACGCCGACGCCGATCTTGCCCAGGTGCGCCAGCATGGCCGGCAGCTCGGACTTGTCCTTCAGCGCGGCGATCTTGTCCAGTTCACCCTTCAGCGGGGTCGCGCCCAGCTGTTCCAGGCGCGCTTCGTCCATGAAGCTGGCGTAGAAGTCGCCGATGCGCTGTTCGTCGGTGCCCTTGGCGGCGTTCTTGGTGGCGACCTTCTCGATGATGCCGCGCAGCTGCGGCAGGGTGTTCTCGCGCAGTTCCATGAACGAGCCCCAGCTCGACTTGTCCGACGGGATCTCGACGGTCTTCAGCCACTTGCCGTTCAGGTATTCGAAGAAATCGTCCTGCGGGCGCACGGACGATTCGATGTATTGGGTGGCGATGCCGGCGCTCAGGGTCTGGGCCTTGGTGGCGGTGGCTTTCGCGGCGGCGCCGGCGGCGCCTTCAGCGTGGCTGACGCTGGCGATCAGGGCCAGGGTCAGGGCGCTCAACAGATACTGCTTCTTCATTCTTGCATCTCCCTCGGGTTGTTATGGGTGGATGGGGGCAGCGGGATCGCCGCCACCCCGTTTCTGGTTCCTTGTATTACCAGATCGTGACGCGCTCTTCAGGCTTCAGGTACATCTTGTCGCCTTCCTTGACGCCGAAGGCTTCATAGAAGGCGGCCTGGTTGCGCAGGGTGCCGTTGGCGCGGAACTGGCCCGGCGAGTGCGGATCGGTCTTGACCTGGTTGATCTGCGCCTCGTCGCGCATCTTCGAGCGCCACACCTGGCCGAAGCCCATGAAGAAGCGCTGGTCGCCGGTCAGGCCGTCGATCACCGGCGCCGGCTGGCCGTGCAGCGAGATCTTGTAGGCCTTGTAGGCGATGGCGAGACCCGAGTTGTCGCCGATGTTCTCGCCCAGGGTCAGGGCGCCGTTGACGTGGTAGCCCGGCACCGGCTCGAAGGCGTCGTACTGCTTGACCAGCATGTCGGTCTTGGCCTTGAAGCGGGCCTGGTCTTCCGCGGTCCACCAGTTGCGCAGGTTGCCGTCGCCGTCCGACTGCGAACCCTTGTCGTCGAAGCCGTGGCCGATTTCGTGGCCGATCACGGCGCCGATCGCGCCGTAGTTCACGGCGTCGTCGGCGGCGGCGTTGAAGAACGGCGGCTGCAGGATCGCGGCCGGGAACACGATCTCGTTCAGGCGCGAGTTGTAGTACGCGTTGATGGTCTGCGGCGTCATGCCCCATTCTTCGCGGTCGATCGGCTTGCCCAGCTTGTTGATGTTGCGGTTGTAGGCGAAGTTCGCGGTGCGCATCACGTTGCCGACCAGGTCATCCTTCTTGATGGCCAGCTTCGAGTAGTCGCGCCACTTGTTCGGGTAGCCGATCTTCGGGTTGAACTTGGCCAGCTTGGCTTGCGCTTCCTTCTTGGTCTCCGCGCCCATCCAGTCGAGGTTGTTGATCGACTCCTTGTAGGCAGCCAGCACGTTCTTCACCAGCTCTTCCATGCGGGCCTTGCGCTCCGGCGGGAAGTACTGGGCGGTGTACTCGCGGCCCAGGGCTTCGCCCAGCGCGCCTTCGACGGTGGCGACGCCACGCTTCCAGCGCGGTTCCTGCTCCTTCACGCCCGACAGGGTCTTGCCGTAGAAGTCGAAACGCTCGTCGACGAAGTTCTTCGACAAGTAAGGCGCGTATTCGCGCAGCACCTGCCACTGGAAGTAGGCCTTCACGGTCTCGAGGTCGGTGTCGTTCAGCACCTTGTTGAAGCCGGTGATGTAGCTCGGCTGGCCGACGATCACGTAGTCCGCCTTGTTGCCGATGCCGGCGGCGCCCAGCGCGGCCTTCCAGTCGTAGTCCGGGGCCAGCTTGGACAGCTCGTCCACGCCCATCTTGTTGTAGCTCTTGTTCGGGTCGCGCAGGTCGACGCGGTTCCACTGCACTTCCGCCAGCTTGGTCTCGAAGGCGACGATGGCCTTGGCCTTGGCGGCGGCGTCCTTGTCGCCGGCCAGCGACAGCATGTTGGTGACGTGCTGCTCGTACTTGGCCTTGATGCCGGCCATGCGCTTGTCATCCATCTTCAGGTAGTAGTCGCGATCCGGCAGACCGAGGCCACCCTGGCGGATGTAGGTCGCGTACTTGGTCGATTGCTTGGCGTCCTGGGCGATGCCGATGCCGTACGGGGTCGCCACGCCGATCTGCGACAGGTGGGCCACCAGGGCCGGCACGCCGCGCTTGTCCTTCAGCGCACGGATGCGGTTCAGCTCACCGGCCAGCGGCTTGGTGCCGAGCGCTTCGAGCTTCTTCTCGTCCATGAAGCTGGTGTACAGGTCGCCGATCTTCTGCTCGTCGCTGCCGGCTTTCTTGCCCGGCTTCTTCTGGTCCGCTTCGACGATGCCGCGGATCTGGCCCTGGGTGCTGTCGCGCAGCGCGATGAAGGTGCCCCAGCTGGTGCGGTCCGACGGGATCTCCGTCGTCTGCAGCCACTTGCCGTTCAGGTGACCGAAGAAATCGTCCTGGGCGCGCACGCCCTGGTCGATGTACTGCGTTTCGATGCCGGAGGTCATGCCATTGGCAGCAGTGTGGGCATTGTCCGCCGCGCTGGCGAAAGCGGCCAGCATGGACAGGGTCAGGGTGCTCAGAAGGTGTCGTTTCACGAGGAAGTTCCTTGGTTGCGGGAAAATAGGCTTGTGGCCATCGGCAAATGTATCACAGCCCGGCTTGCCGAAACCGGGCTGATGTATTGCATTTACTACAGGTTCGTGGGAGGCGATGCGGGGACGACGATGCCGGACAGGACATCGGGATCAGTGTGCTCATGCTTATCGTTATTGTCGGTTGCCCCGAACTATTGCCATCCGGGTTCAATCAATTCTAGCCGTTAAGCATGGCGTGGGAAGGGGTCAGGGGGTGGTTGTTACTTTACGATACATGGCAGGAAGGGAATCAGGCTAAAAAGCAACGCGGCAATGATTGGCTGGACCGGTCCAGCCCGCTCAGCCGCCGATATTGATGCCGGCGCCGCCGGGGCCGCCCATGCCGCCACGGCCATGACCGCCCATGCCGCGGCCGCCGCGTTCCCCACTTCGCTCGCCGCCGCGCCCGCCATTCGGCCGCCCTTCCGGCGCCACCCGCTGCAGCTGTTCGCCGATGAGGGTGGCGACCTGGCGCCGCTGGCCGTCGTCGAGGGCGTCGTTCAGGCTCAGCCACAGCTCGCGCAGCTGCCTGTCTTCCTGGGCAGAGGCGGCGCTTTCCGCCTCGACCAGCGCGCTCAGTTCGCGCAGTTCGACATCCGGCCGGGCCAGCAGGGTCTTCGCCTTGTCCTGCAGCGCCTCGCGCCGGTGCTGGCGCTCGCGCAGCAGCGCATGCGATTTGCCGTCGACCTGCAGCCACAGGGTCTGCTGGTTCGCGTTCAGGTTCAGCGATTTCTTGAATTCGGCGGTCATCGGCAGCAGGTCCTCGGCCCGCATGTCCATCAGCGGGACGGCAAGGCTCGATCCTGCGGCCGCGACGGCGGCGGCGAACAGGCAGGCGCGGACGAGGCGCGCGGAGATGCGGATGGTCATGGTGGCAAGCTCCTGGGCATAAAAAAGCCCACGGTTGGGGAACCGTGGGCAAAGACCACTTCAAGAGTGGAGAGAGAGAGAAAAACTGAGAACAACTATAGGTTTCGGCCCTCTCGCTCGCTTGGACTCTTACAAATACTTACCGGGTGCTGTACCGGGGCCTACATGGATTTACAAGTTCGCTGACATCGTAAAGACGACGGCGCCAAAAACGTCGTTCCGGCTGCCCTAAAACGTCATTCCCGCTGCCCTAAAACGTCATTCCCGCGAAGGCGGGAATCCAAGTTCTGCGATCTGCAGGCAAGCCTGGATTCCCGCCTGCGCGGGAATGACGGGTAAAACGCCGGGAATGACGGGGTGAAACGCCGGGAATAACGGCCGAAGCCGACTCAGCCAATCAACGCTGCTGCTGCCGGCGCTCCGGAATCAGGTCCTTCGCATCGACCAGGTTGTCCTTGTACGAATCGAAGATCTTGGCCAGCGCATCGCGCATGTTGACTTGCGGGCTCCAGCCCAGTTCCGACACGGTATTCTCGATCTTCGGCACGCGGTTCTGCACGTCCTGGTAGCCGGTGCCGTAGTAAGCGCCCGAGCTGGTTTCGACCAGCTTGACGTCCTTGGCGGTGCCGCGGTATTCCGGGTACTCGGCCGCCAGTTCCAGCATCATGTTGGCCAGCTCGCGGATCGAATAATTGTTCGACGGGTTGCCGATGTTGTAGATCTTGCCGGTGGCAGCGCCGTCCTTGTTGTCGATGATGCGCATCAGCGCGTCGATGCCGTCGTCGACGTAGGTGAAGGAGCGCTTCTGGGCGCCGCCGTCGACCAGCTGGATCGGCTCACCGCGCACGATGTGGCCCAGGAACTGGGTCAGCACGCGCGACGAACCTTCCTTCGGGGTGTGGATCGAATCGAGGCCGGCGCCGATCCAGTTGAACGGGCGGAACAGGGTGAAATTCAGGCCTTCCATGCCGTAGCCCCAGATCACGCGGTCCATCAGCTGCTTCGAGCAGGCATAGATCCAGCGCGGCTTGTTGATCGGGCCGTAGACCAGTTCCGAGTTCTCCGGGTCGAATTCGTCGTCGTGGCACATGCCGTACACTTCCGACGTCGACGGGAACACCAGGTGTTTCTTGTACTTGGCGGCCGAGCGCACGATCGGCAGGTTGGCTTCGAAGTCCAGTTCGAACACCTTGAGCGGCGCCTGGACGTAGGTCGAGGGCGT
>CAJYXO010000050.1 GCA_913778765.1 uncultured Massilia sp.
AGCAGAGGAATGAGATTATGCAGTGTTTCGCTTAACTCGTCAACCCCTCGTTTTTCTGCAACGCACTCGGCATGAGCCTTTTGACAAGCTTAACTAGTTGATTCAGTTAAACTTTTCGTGCGCTGCCAAAGCAGGACGCGCACTATAGCAAATACGCACGGGTAATGGCAAGAGGCTTTCGCGCCCTACCCTGGCGTCTGCTCACGGAGTTGTGCAGATTCGGCATCCGTGAACAAACGCGAGCGCGTCAGGAAGCGACGGCCCGTCCCGTTATCGAGCGAGAACATCCCGCCGTTACCGGCAACCACATCGATGATCAGCTGGGTGTGCGCCCAATACGCGAACTGTTCCTGCCCCATGTAGAACGGCGTCCCGTCCAGGCGGCCCAGGCAGACATCGGTATCGCTCAGATTGAAGTCGCCGTCCGCATAGCACATCGGCGCGCTGCCATCACAGCAGCCGCCGGACTGGAAGAACATCAGCGGACCGTAGCGCTGCCGCAGCTCGCCGATGAAGGCCAGCGCGGCAGGCGTTGCGGTCACGCGCTCGACTGGCGTGACCATGGCCGCTCCTTAGAAGAAGCCCAGCGCTTTCGGGCTGTAACTCACCAGCAGGTTCTTGGTCTGCTGGTAGTGCTCGAGCATCATCTTGTGGTTTTCGCGTCCGATCCCCGACTGCTTGTAGCCACCGAAGGCTGCGTGCGCCGGGTACAGGTGGTAGCAGTTGGTCCACACGCGTCCCGCCTGGATCGCGCGGCCGACACGGAAGGCGCGGCTGCCGTCGCGGGTCCACAGTCCGGCGCCGAGACCGTACAAGGTATCGTTGGCGATACGCAGGGCATCGGCTTCGTCCTTGAAGGTCGTCACCGAGACGACCGGCCCGAAGATCTCTTCCTGGAAGATGCGCATCCGGTTGTCGCCCTTGAAGACGGTCGGGCGCACGTAATAGCCTTCGGCCAGGTCGCCCTCATGGATGGCGCGCTCGCCGCCGGCCAGCACCTCGGCGCCCTCCTGGCGGCCGATGTCCAGGTAGGAAAGGATCTTCTCCAGCTGTTCCTGCGACGCCTGGGCGCCGATCATGGTGTTCTCGTCGAGCGGGTTGCCGGCCTTGATCTGCGCGACGCGCGCCAGCGCCCGCTCCATGAATCTGTCGTAGATCGATTCCTGCACCAGCACGCGCGATGGGCAGGTACACACTTCGCCCTGATTCAGCGCGAACATCGCAAAACCTTCCAGGCACTTGTCGAAGAACTCGTCGTCCGCCGCCATCACGTCTTCGAAGAAGATGTTCGGCGACTTCCCGCCCAGCTCCAGCGTCACCGGAATCAGGTTCTGCGCGGCGTACTGCATGATCAGGCGGCCGGTGCCGGTTTCGCCGGTGAAGGCGATCTTGGCGATGCGCTTGCTGGACGCGAGCGGCTTGCCGGCCTCGAGGCCGTAACCGTTGACGATATTGACGACGCCCGGCGGCAGCAGGTCGGCGATCAGCTCGATCAGCACCATGATGGATGCCGGCGTCTGCTCGGCCGGCTTCAGCACCACGCAGTTGCCCGCAGCGAGCGCCGGCGCCAGCTTCCACACCGCCATCAGGATCGGGAAGTTCCAGGGGATGATCTGGCCGACCACGCCCAGGGGCTCGTGGAAGTGATAGGCATAGGTCTCGTGATCGATGGTCGAGATCGCGCCCTCCTGGGTGCGGATGCAGCCGGCAAAGTAGCGGAAATGGTCGATCGCCAGCGGCAGGTCGGCCGCCATCGTTTCGCGGATCGGCTTGCCGTTGTCGATGGTCTCGGCGGTGGCGAGCATCCTGAGATTCTGCTCCATACGGTCGGCGATTTTATGCAGGATGCCGGCGCGTTCGGCGGGCGAGGTCTTGCCCCAGGCATCCTTGGCAGCATGGGCGGCGTCGAGCGCGGCCTCGATGTCCTCGGCGCTCGAACGCGCGACTTCGCAGAACGGCTGGCCGGTGATCGGGGTCACGTTGGCGAAGTACTCGCCCTTGAGCGGCGCGACGAATGCCCCGCCGATGTAGTTGTCGTAGCGCTGACGGAAAGGATTCTCGACGCCGAGTTTGCTGATGTCTGCCAGGTTCATGTCATCCCCTTCTTTCTCTGGTTGTCCGGCCAGCCGGCCGATGGGTGCAATACCGCAGCCCTCTCGCAAGCGCCGTGCCAGCATCGATCGGCGTTCTCACAGAGGGAGCTCGCAAGCGGGGGGTGTCCCGTTCCGGCACACCTGTCCCGGATCGGCACACCAGGCCGGAACAACTGAACAACGAGTTTCCGGCCCGGCAGGTATAGTGCCTGCCGGGATCACGGAGAAATGATGAAAAGACATGTACTTGCCTCCAGCGTCATCGCAGCGCTGTCTTCCATGCACACAACCCTGGCCTTTGCGGACGACCCGGCGCCGGCGCCGGCCAATGTGGTCGTCGTGACTGGCAGCCGGACCGAACACCTGAGCTTCGACCTGCCGGCATCGATCGACGTGATCGGCGCCGAGCAGATCGGCGCCGCCCAGCCGCGCGTGAACCTTTCCGAAGCCCTGGCCGCGGTGCCCGGCCTGGTGGCGCAGAACCGCCAGAACTATGCGCAGGACCTGCAGATTTCGTCGCGCGGCTTCGGCGCCCGCTCCGCCTTCGGGGTGCGCGGCGTGCGCCTGATCGCCGACGGCGTCCCCGCCACCATGCCCGATGGCCAGGGCCAGGCCGCCACCTTCGACCTCGACCTGGCCGAGCGCATCGAAGTGCTGCGCGGCCCCTTCTCCGCCCTGTACGGCAACCATTCCGGCGGCGTGATCCAGATGTTTACGCGCGAGCCGAAGGGTGCGCCCGAGGTCGAGCTGAACGTCAGCGCCGGCAGCTACGGCAGCCGCAAGACAGACCTGAATGCGAGCGGCATCGCCGGCGGCATCGGCTACCTGCTGGATGCGTCGCGCTTCGATACCGACGGCTACCGCAATCACAGCGCCGCCACGCGCGACCAGGCCTATGCGAAGCTGAGCTTCACGCCGAGCAGCACCAGCCGCCTGGTCCTCACCGCCGGCGGCCTGCTCCAGATCGACACCCAGGATCCGCTCGGCGTGAGCTGGGCCACCTGGCAGCGCGATCCGCGTGCGGGCGAGATCGACACCACGGATACGCAGACGCCGCAGCGCACCTTCGCCGAGCGCTACAACACCCGCAAGAGCATCGACTACCAGCAGCTGGGCGTGAGCTGGGACCAGCGTTTCGGCGCCGACCGCCTGCGCGTCACGGCCTATGTCGGCAACCGCCGCGTGGTCCAGTTCCAGTCGTTCTCGCAAGGCTTCCAGGCGCCGGCCAGCCACTCGGGCGGCGTGGTCGACTTCGAGCGCGACTTCCACGGCATCGACGCCAACTGGACCATGTCCCGCCCTCTTTTCGACGGCACGCTGCGCACCACGGCAGGTATCGAAGCAGGCGCATCGAGCGACGATCGCAAGGGCTATGAAAACTTCATCGGCAGCGAGTTCGGCGTGCAGGGACGCCTGCGCCGCGACGAGCAGGACGAGGTCACGAACCTCGACCCCTACGCCCAGTTCGAATGGGAACGCGGCCCGTGGGTGTTGAGCGCCGGCCTGCGCCACAGCCGGGTCGACTTCGAGGTCGACGACCGTTTTCTGGCGAACGGCAACGACAGCGGCAGCGTCAGCTACCGCCACACGACACCGCTGCTTGGCCTCCTCTACAAGGTGAACACTGGCCTGAATGTGTACGCCAGCGCGGCGCGCGGTTTCGAGACGCCGACCCTGAACGAGGTGTTCTATTCGGGCAGCGGCAACGGCTTCAACTACAACCTGGCGCCCGCACAGAGCACGCACCTGGAATTCGGCGTGAAGGCCATGCCGCTCGACGCGGTGCGCATCAACGCCGCCGCATTCCAGGTGAAGACCAGCGACGAGCTGGTGGTCGACAGTTCATCCGGCGGCCGCACCAGCTACCGTAACGCCAGCGCGACCCTGCGCCAGGGCCTGGAGTTGTCGCTCGACGCCGACTGGCGGCGCAACTGGAATGGCCGCCTGGCGCTGAGCGTGCTGCGGGCCATGTACGACGAAGGCTTCGGCAACGTGCTGGCCGGCAGCCGCCTGCCCGGCGTGCCGAACGCCAGCCTGTACGGCGAATTCGGCTGGAAGGACGACGCCGGCCGCTACGGCGCCGCGCTGGAGACGATCGCCAACAGCAAGCTGTATCCGGACGACGCCAACCAGGCCAACCCGGCGCCGGGCTATGCGATCGCCAACCTGCGCGTGCAGGCGCAGCAGCAGCTCGGTGCGTGGCGGGTCAAGGAGTATGCGCGCGTGAACAACCTGTTCGACCGTGACTACATCGGCTCGGTGATCGTCGGCGACAGCAACCGCCGCTATTACGAGGCGGCGCCCGGCCGCAACTGGGTGCTGGGCGCGAGCATGCAGTACCGCTTCTGAGAGCGCCTAGGCCGGCGTCCCGGCGATGCGTACGCCGGGATAGAGGCGTTCGAGCACCTCGTTGACGACCGCAGCCAGCATCCGGTTCAGGCGTTCGATGGCGTCCTCCTGCCTTGCATCCGCACCCCGCAGCTCCCGCCAGAAGCGATCCGGATCGGGACAATGCGCCTGCAGTGAGGCCTCCACCGCCGCCTGCCAGAACGGCGGCGCCTCCCCTTCCACGAAATTCCCGCGCCCGCGGCCAAAGTGGGCGACGGCCAGGTAACGCAGGATCGCGCTTACCATCATCGTGCGCATGAAAGCCGGTGCGAACTGCACGGTGGGATGGTTTCTATCCGTCGTCGTATTGAAGCCCCAGGCCGCGCCGGCCATCGTCAGCGCACCGACGATGGCGCCCAGCAGTGCGCCGCCGCCGAGTGTCAGGCCGCCGGCCATCAAATCGGCCGACAAGCCGGTCGCCGCACCCGAGACGACCGCGCCGAGCAGGCCGGCCTGGGTCTTGTCGAGCGGCGCGCGGACCTTGAAGTTGTCGCGCACGCGCGCATTGATGCGGGCCGCTTCGCCGGGGTCGAGACGGTGCAGGGTCAGCAGGCGCATGGTCGACTGGGCGATACCTTCGTTCAGACGTTCGACCAGCCGCGCCATCGCCGCCTCCTGGCGCTGCGTCTCGCCCTTGCCGAGCTTGACCGCCTTCAAGGCCGACTGCAGCAGGTTGCTACGCTCCTGCGCCACGTCTTCGCTGTCGCGCAACGCGGCCGCCAGCTGCTCGGCCGTGATGCGCAGGGCCGCGTGGTAGCGCTGTAGATTATTCGCCTCCCAGGCCGCGCGCAAACGCGCATAGCCGGCGCGCTTCGGCTCCGGCACCAGCTTGCCGACGGCTTCGTAGAACACGTGTTCATGCACCCAGCAGCGCGCGAAGGCGTCGAGCGCAAGCACTTCGCGGACGATGGGATATTGGTCGAGGTGCTGCTTCCACAAGGCCTGCTCGGCCCTCTCCTCCTCCGCGGGCCGCGGCGGCCCGAGCTGGTTGAGCAGGACGACCACCGGCTTGCCGAGCCATTCCAGGATACGCATCTCGGCCAGCAGATAACCGGCGTCGCGCGGGTGCTCGCTGGAATTCACCAGGTAGAGCACGACGTCGGCCTCGTCGCGGGCGGCGCGCAGCGCCTGCTGGCTGAGCCAGAACGGCCGGTCGCGGTAGCGGTCGAAGACTTCGCGCAGGAACCAGCCGATCGGATTGCCGGCCATTGCCAGGCGCTTGAGCAGACGAACCGAATCGCCGAACCCTGGCGTGTCCCACAGCAGCAGGCTGTCGCCCTGTTCGGTGGTCTGCAGCATGTGCGACTCCGAGAAGGTCGTCACGTGGGCGGCATCGCGCACTTCGCCGACGTCCATGCCGACCAGGGTGCGCGCCAGCGTGGTCTTGCCGTTGTTGGTGTGCGAAACGAGCGCGAATTGGACTTTGGCTGCCTCGTTCATCTGGTCGCTCATCGATAGCCTTCCGCAGCCAGGCCGCCGGCCGCATCGGCGCGGTATTTGGCGGGCTGCAGCAGGTTCACGACCGTGACCGGCAGCTGGTGATAGGTGCAGAACTGGCGCCACAGCGCAACCCGCTCCGCCAAGCGCGCATCCATGCCGGGCTGGCCGGCTGCGCGCTCGGTCAGCGGCGACTCGTCGACGAATACCTGCACGCCGCCCGGCAGCTGGCGCGCGATCGCGGACAGCACGGCGCCATGGTTTTCCTGCTCGGGGGTGGCGGCGAGACTGAACAGAACCGCGGTGACGGTCGACGTCCCGTTGTCGGGCCGCAGGTCCTCCAGGACAGCTTTCGGATCTTCGCCATAAGGCAGCGCGGGACGCAGCATGACCCGCGTCTGTTCGCCGAACATCGCCATCGCGAGCTCGGACAGGCCGCGGTCTCGACGTTCGTCGAGCGTGAAGCTGTAGGGCAGCACGCGCAGCGTCACGGGTCCCGGGCCGGCGCCGATGTGATCGGCGAGTTTTCGATAATACGGTTGCTGCAGGTCGAGCGGGAAGCGACGTGCGAGCCGCGCCGCACGCCAGCCGGCGAACATGGCCAGCACGACGCGCGGCAGGATCACCAGCAGCAGCAGAGTCGCCGCATACAAGTGCACCCAGCGCGCGCCACCCGCTGCCGACGGCTCCTGCACGAAGCGCAGGGCCTGCACGTCGGCGACGCTGAAGCCCTCGATCGGGAACAGGAACATCGCCGGTGCGAACAGCCAGGACAGCAGGGTGTGGACCTGGTTCGCATCGAGGAAGGTGCTTTCCCAGCCGGCCGCATATTGCGTCGACAGGCCGCGCGCATACAGCGAGATGACCGCTCCCAGCGCGAAAGCGGCGGCCGACAGGTGCATCGCGCGACTCAGGCGCGCATGGGTCAGCTTCCAGGACAGCTGGGTCCAGTCCAGCGTGTACTCGCCAAGGGCCGCGGCGAGCGGCGCCGGCAGCTTGCGCGGCAGCTTGGCCCGGCCGATGCTGAGCCGGCGCATCAGGTCGGGACCGGCCCAGCCCGTGCGCCTGGCGGGAATCAGCAGCCAGGCCAGCAGGATCACATACACCAGCAGGTTCCAGCCGATGATCGCGAGCAGCGGCGCCGACAGCAGGTCGACGCGGTGCGGGTCGGCGATGTGGTCGATGGCGGCGCCGACGATCAGGGCAAGCAGCGGGAGCAGCGCGGATAGCAGCGGCAGCAAGGGCCGCCGGTGCAGGAAGCTGCGGAAAGCCGGTGTGCGTTCGGCGAGACGTTTGAGGATCTGTTCCGAGCGCTGTTCGAGGAAATGGTCGAGCGTGAGTTCGGATTTGCTGTCGGCGGCAGACCACTGCGCAAGTTCGCGCGCGCTGCGGCTGGCGTACATGCGGTCGTCGTCGCTCAGGACTTCGTGTTTGACGTCCGCCGTCTCGATGGCACGGACCAGCGTCACCTTCCTCGCTACCTGTTCTTTCATGCTGTTTCCTTGATGGATAGACAACAGCTGCATTGTGCCCCAAATCGGCAGTGGCCGACGGATGACAGGATCAGGTGACCTTGTACGGCTCTGGAAAAGCAAAAAGCCCGCCCAGACTTGTCTGGACGGGCTCTGCTGAATAATTAGCCTGACGATAACCTACTTTCACACTGGTTGCAGCACTATCATCGGCGCAAAGTCGTTTCACGGTC
>CAJYXO010000051.1 GCA_913778765.1 uncultured Massilia sp.
GCCCTGTCCCTGGCCCTGCTTGGCCTGCTGAGCCCGTCGCTGGCCCTGGCCGCCGACCCGACCACCGCGACGACCGCGACCGACGCCACGCCGCCGGCCAGCGACAGCCGCCACGGCGCAGGCCACAGGCAGGACCGGCACGTGAAGGACATGGATCAGGTGGTGGTGACCGCCAGCCCGCTGCGCGATGCCGCCGGTGCGCTGAGCCAGCCGGTGGACGTGCTGGCCGGCGAGCGCCTGGACGAGAACCGCGGCGCCAGCATCGGCGAAACCGTGGCCAGCCTGCCGGGCGTGCAGAGCTCCAACTTCGGCCCCGGCGTGGGCCGGCCGATCATCCGCGGCCTCGACGGCCCGCGCGTGGCGGTGCTCAACGACGGCCTGTCCTCGCAGGACGTGTCCACGGTCAGCCAGGATCATTCGCCTGCCGTTGAGCCGTTCCTGGCCGACCAGATCGAAGTGCTGAAGGGTCCGTCCACCCTGCTGTACGGCTCCGGCGCCATCGGCGGCGTGGTCAACGTGGTCGACGGGCGCATCGCCGAGACCCCGGTCGACGGCGTGCACGGTCGTGCCGAAGCGCGCTGGGAAGGCGGCGACAAGAGCGGCAACACCGACATGTTCCGCGTCGATGCCGGCAACGGCAGCGGCCTGTCGATCCATGCCGACGGCGTGTACCGCAACCTGAAGGACTACGACACGCCGCAGGGCCCGCAGCTCAACTCGTTCGTCAAGTCCAAGGTCGGCTCGATCGGCAGTTCGCTGGCCGGCGACTGGGGCTTCGTCGGCGTGTCGATCTCGCGCTTCCGCGACAACTACGGCAACCCCGGCGAGCCCGGCGATCCGGCCGCCGGCGAGCGCGGCGTGTCGCTGCAGCTGCACCAGGACCGTTTCGAGCTCAAGGGTGCGCTGAACGACCCGTGGGGCGACGGCAGCGCACTGCGCTACAGCTTCGGCCATACCGCCTACACCCACACCGAGTTCGAAGGCGCAGAAGTGGGCACCAAGTTCGACAAGCGCGCCAACGAAGGCCGCGTCGAGGCCTCCTTCGGCCTGGGCGGCGGCTGGCAGACCGCGGTCGGCGTGCAGGGCAGCGACTCGACCTTCCAGGCCACCGGCGAAGAAGCCTTCGTGCCGAAGACCGACACCCGCGCCATCGGCGTGTTCGCGCTGGCGCGCAACAGCTGGGACCGCGTGCAGGCCGAGGTCGGCGCGCGCGTGGACAGGACCAAGTACGAGACCGACACCGGCGTGGACCGCGATTTCACTCCGAAGAGCCTGTCGCTGAGCGGCGGTTTCCGCTTCAACGAGCAGTGGCGCCTGACCGCCAACCTCGACCACGCCGAGCGCGCCCCGGCCGAAGAAGAACTGTTCGCCAACGGTCCGCACATCGCCACCCTCGCCTACGAGATCGGCAACCCCGACCTGAAGACCGAGAAGGCCAACCAGGCCGAACTGGGCCTGATCTTCAAGAACGACTGGGTCGACGCCAAGGTGGCCGGCTACTACAACCGCTACGACGACTTCATCTACATCGTCGACACCGGCGGCCAGTGGTTCCACGAGGAGGACAACGATTTCCTGCCGATCCGCCAGTGGACCCAGGCCGATGCGGTGTTCCATGGTTTCGAGGGCGAGGCCACCTTCCACCTGGCCGACAACGACAGCGGCGCCTGGGACCTGCGGGTGTTCGGCGACACCGTGCGCGCACGCCTGAAGGACGGCGGCAACCTGCCGCGCATCGCGCCGGCGCGCTACGGCGCGCAGCTGCGCTGGGACGCGAGCAACTGGCGCGCCGCACTGGGCGCCACCCGCTACCAGAAGCAGGACAAGGTGGCGGTCAACGAGACGCCCACCGCCGGCTACACCCTGGTCGATGCGCATCTGGCCTATCACGTCGATGCCGGCAGTACCGCCTGGGAAGTGTTCCTGGACGGCAACAACCTGACCAACCAGGATGCGCGCGTGCATACCTCGTTCCTCAAGGACGACGTCATGCTGCCCGGCCGCAGCGCCTCGTTCGGCGTACGCCTGTTCTTCTGATCGGGCAGGTTCGCTGCAGCGTGACGAGGCCGCCTTCGGGCGGCCTCTCTTTTTTCGCTAATGCGGGGCGCTGCGCGAGAACACGTTGATCACCACCACGCCGGCGACGATCAGCGCCATGCCGACGATCGCCGGCGGGTCCAGCGCCTGGTCGAACCGCCACCACGCCAGCAGCGAGATCAACACGATGCCGATGCCCGACCAGAGCGCATAGGCCACGCCCACCGGCACGCTGCGCAGGGTCAGCGACAGCAGGTAGAAGGCGATGCCATAGCCGCACAGCGCCAGCAGCGTCGGCCACAGCCGGGTGAAGCCTTCGCTGGCCTTCAGCGCCGAGGTCGCGACCACCTCGGCGAGGATGGCCACCAGCAGGAACAGCCAGTTCTTCATTGCAGGACACTCCTGGACGCGCAGCGCGTCACGATAGCAAGCGGCGCGTGGCGACGATGGCGACGGCCCTTGCCCCGGATGCACGCTGCGCAGGAGCGGCGCGTTGTGCCCTTCTGGAAATCGACCGCGATCGGCGTTCCGGGATCGTCTCTGGCACGGCTGCGTCCCTCCTGCGACGCCACGCATGGCCACACGCATGACCAATCGAAGCGACGCCGCCCTGCGCAGCACACGCCGCAGGTTGCGGTGCGATGGCGATCTGCCTGGGCAACCCGTCACGCAAACGCGGCCTGTACCGCGCTGCACAACGGTCCGATCGCCCGACGGCGTTACAAAGGGCGCCGCGCGTCGCCCTGCTTCGCGCCGTCCCGGCCGATGCGACGCGGCCGCGCGCTGCACGCGCGTGCCGCATCCCGGCCGATCGTTCCGAATGAAGAAAGGAGAGATTCTTCATGCATCTTGCGCCGCTTCGTCATCTGCTGC
Source organism: uncultured Massilia sp. (assembly GCA_913778765.1). Taxonomy (GTDB): domain Bacteria; phylum Pseudomonadota; class Gammaproteobacteria; order Burkholderiales; family Burkholderiaceae_D; genus Telluria. Next base: position 2,911 of record CAJYXO010000051.1, read on the forward strand.
CCCTGTCCATCGCCGCCGTCCTGCTCGCGCCCCCCGCGCTGGCGCAGACCGCCGACGCACCCACCGCGCCGGCAACGCAACCCGACGCCACCACCCTGGATACCGTGGTCGTCAGCGGCACTGCGCGCTTCAGCGGCCTGCGCAAGCGCGACGCCAGCTTCTCGATCACCACCGCCACACCCGAACAGATCCAGCAGGCGGTGCCGCAGAGCAGCGCCGACCTGCTGAAGATCGTGCCGGGCGTGTGGGCCGAACCCAGCGGCGGCGGCACCGGCGCCAACATCTTCGTGCGTGGCATGCCGTCGGAAGGCGATGCGCCATTCGTCACCTTGCAGCTCGATGGCGCGCCGCTGTTCCCGCCGCCGACCCTGTCGTTCCTGGAAAACTCCACGCTGTTCCGCACCGACGACACCATCGAACGCATGGAAGTGCTGCGCGGCGGTTCCAGCCCGATCTTCTCCAACGGCCAGGCCGGCATCACCGTCAACTTCATCCAGAAGAAGGGCCAGGACGAGCCGGAAGGCAGCGTGCGCCTCACCGGCGGCAGCGACGCCCTGCGCCGCATCGATCTGTTCAACAGCGGGCCGATGGGCAACGGCTGGTACTACAGCATCGGCGGCTTCTTCCGCGAGACCGACGGCGTGCGCGACCCGCAGTTCCCCGCCGACAAGGGCGGCCAGTTCAGCGCCACCCTGAGCAAGCGCTGGGACAGCGGCGAGCTGTCGTTCTATGCGCGCCATACCGACGACAACAACGCCTTCTACACCGCGATCCCGTTGCTGTCGCGCAACAACGGCAACGACCTGTCCAGCTTCCCCGGCCTCAATGCGCAACGCGGCACGCTGCTGAGCGACGACTTCCGCAACGTCACCCTGCCGGTCGGCCCGAATGGCCAGACCATCCAGCGGGACCTCGGCGACGGCCGCGGCGTCAACATCGACGTGTTCGGCGGCGAATTGAACTGGGAGGTGGGCGACTGGACCGTCGCCGACCGTTTCAACGTCATGGGCGGCACCGCACCGACCTATGCGCTGTTCACCGGTGACGCGCCGCAGCGGCTGGGCGACTTCATCGCCGGCTACGGCAGCACCGGCAGCGCGCGCTACACCAACGGCGGCGGCGCGGTCGATCCGGACCAACAAGTGCTGGAAGCCGGCTGGTGGTCGGTGGACAAGCGCCTGAACTCCTTCACCAACGACCTGCGCCTGAGCCGCGCGCTGTTCGCCGGCAATACGCTGACCGTGGGCAGCTATTACGCCAGGTACACCTCCAACGACACCTGGTACCTCGGCAATACCATGCTGCTGACCGCGCAGAACCATGCGCGGCGCATCGACGTGACCCTGGACGACGGCCGCCAGCCGACGCGCGACGGCTTCACCAGCACCGCCTTCCTGGCGCTGCGCGCGCATTACGAGGGCGAGAACGCCGCGGTGTTCGTCGCCGACGAATGGGAACTG
>CAJYXO010000052.1 GCA_913778765.1 uncultured Massilia sp.
ATCGTCGGCCAGCCTGCTGGCAAAAGGGCCACTGGTGCTCAGTTTCTATCGTGGCGTCTGGTGCCCTTACTGCAATATCGAACTGCAGGCGCTCCAGGAAACCCTGCCGCGCTTCGAAGCGCTCGGCGCCCGCCTGGTGGCGATCTCGCCGCAGACCGCCGCCAACAGCCGCAAGTCGCAGCGCCAGAACAAGCTGGCGTTCCCCATCCTCAGCGACGCGGGAAACGAGGTCGCCGCCGCCTTCGGCTTGCGCTTCGCGCTGCCGGACTACCTGGTGGCGCTGTACCGCAGCCTGAAGAACGACCTGCCGGCCTTCAACGGCGACCCCGGCTGGACCTTGCCGATGCCGGCCCGCTACGTGATCGGCCAGGACGGCACGATTGCCTATGCCGAGGTCAATCCCGACTATACCGTGCGGCCGGAGCCGGAGGCGATGCTGCCGGTGCTGGAGCGGCTGGCGTGGGCGCCGGTGGGGCCTGCATGAGCGCTTCGACGAAGGCGGTGAAGACGCGCGCCTTGGCGCTGGCGAGGCGTCCGGAAGGATAGACCGCCCACAGGTCGATGGGCGCCAGCTCCCAGCCGGTCAGGATGGCTTCGACCTCGCCGCTGGCCAGCTCGGGCGCGAACATCCATTCGGATGCGATCGCGATGCCCATGCCGGCGGTGACGGCCGCGCGCACGCCCTCTGCCGCGCTGACCCGCAGGCGGCCGCCGACCGTCACCGACGATGCCGTGCCTTCACGCCGGAAGGCCCAGGTCCCCGCCGCCCCGATATCCTGCAGGTAGGTGACGGCCTGGTGCTGCGCCAGATCGGCGGGAACCTGCGGTACGCCGTGCCGCGCCAGGTAGCGCGGCGCCGCCACCACCACCCGGCGGCCGCGCGCAATGCGCCGCGCCGTCATCGACGAGTCGCCGAGGTCGCCCATGCGCAGCGCCACGTCGACGCCGTGTTCCAGCAGGTCGATATTGCGGTCGTCGAGCATGACCTCGACGTCGAGCGCGGGATGCAGGTCGAGCAAATCCTGCAGATGCGGAATCACGTGCAGGCGCGCGAAGGTGACGGCGGCGCAGACGCGCAGCCGGCCCGACAGACCGGCGCCCGCGCCGCGCGCCGCGGCGTCGGCCTCGTCGGCCAGGGAGACGGCCTGGCGCGCCGCTTCGTAATAAGCCTGTCCCGCTTCGGTCGGGGTCAGGCCACGCGTCGAACGCAGCAACAGGCGCGCATGCAGGCGTTCCTCCAGCTGCGCGATCGCCTTCGAGACGGCCGGCTGGCCGACGCCAAGGCGCCGCGCCGCCGCCGAGAACGAGCCCGTCTCGACGGTGCAGATAAAGGTTTCCATCAGGGTCAGGCGGTCCATCCCGCCATTATAGGATCAGTGCAGCCTGATCCGCGCCGTCACCGTCGCCTCATCCCCGACCTCGATCGCGGCATCCTCGAACGACGGCGGCCCGAACCTGCTGGCGGCGTCGCGGCTGAAGCCGTAGTTCTCCTTGGGGATGCCGATGAAGTTGCGGTCCAGCTGGCCGTTGCCGTTCTCGTCCTGGTAGACCAGCACGGCCCAGGTCCCCTTCGGCACGCCCGGCACCGCGATCACGTTCTCGCCCTCCTTCGCCGGCGCGGAAGCGGTGTAGGCGCAGTCCTTGAGAAAGCGTTCGCGGTCGCACACGGCGACCTTGATCGAGCCCTTGCCGCCGGCGACGGCGCTGACGAGGACCTCGACGGTAGCGGCCTGCGCGTCGGCGGCGCCGAGGGCCGACAGCAGCAGGGCGGCGCGGAACAGCGGATTGAATCGGGTCATGCGTTTCCTTTCATGGGCTTGTGTTAGGCTTGTCATCATGCTGCTCAATGCCTTCATTCTCATCCTCACCGTGATCCTGATGGAAGCATTTTCCATCGTCGCGCACAAGTACGTGATGCACGGCTTCGGCTGGGCGTGGCACCGCTCGCACCACGAACCGCGCAGCGGCTGGTTCGAGAAGAACGACTTGTACGCGGTCGTGTTCGCGGGCGTGGCGATCGCCCTGATCTACGCCGGCGCCACGCTGGGCCACCATCCGCTGGAATGGATCGGCGCCGGCATGACGGCTTACGGCTTCCTGTATTTCGTCGCCCACGACGGCCTGGTGCACCAGCGCTGGCCCTTCCGCTACGTGCCGCGCAGCGGCTACCTGAAGCGACTTTACCAGGCCCACCGCATGCACCACGCCGTGCACGGCAAGGAAGGCGCGGTGTCCTTCGGCTTCCTGTACGCGCCGCCGGTGGATGCCCTCAAACGGCAGCTGCATGCGCTGCACCAGGGGCCGCTTCGCCAGCGGCGCCCGGGCGCTGCCACAGGGCCAGCGGACGCGGCGCCGGATTCGATCTACCCAGACGCGAACTGAGGGCCTGCACGCCGCCTTCCGCCAGCAGGCGCAGCTTGGCGGCCTTCGAGGTCCCCGCCCGCGTATCCCAGGCCTGGGCGCCGCGCCGCTTCACGACGATCCCGATCTGGCGGTACACCTTGCGCGCCGTGGCGATCGCCCAGGCCGAGCGAAAAGGCAGGTCCGCGATGCCGTCCAGCGCCGACGCGTAATACGGCTCGGCGTGATCGACCAGGCGCGCCGCCACCGCGGCCAGCGCCGCGCGATGCCGCGGCAGCGCCACCTCGCCGGGCGGAATGCCCGCTTCAAGCAGCCAGCGCGCCGGCACGTAGCAGCGGCCCACCTGCGCATCTTCGACGATGTCGCGGGCGATGTTCGTCAGCTGGAACGCCAGGCCGAGATCGCAGGCGCGATCCAGCACCCGCGCGTCGCGCACGCCCATGATCGCCGCCATCATCAGCCCGACCACGCCGGCCACGTGGTAGCAGTAGCGCAGGGTGTCGTCGATGGTTTCGTAGCGCGCGCCCTCCACGTCCATGGCGAAGCCGGCCAGGTGATCGTAGGCGAAGCGCTGCGGGATGTGCCGGCGCAGGGCCACCTCCTGGAAGGCGGCGAAGGCCGGGTCCCGCATCCGTTCGCCGGCATAGGCGCGGCGGGTCTGTTCACGCAGCTCGGCCAGCTTGCCGGCCGCATCGTCGTGTGACAAGGCTGCGCCTGGCGCGGCATTGAAGCCCAGCTCCTGGCCGTCGACCACGTCGTCGCAGTGGCGGCACCAGGCGTACAGCATCAGCACGCTGCGCCGGGTGGCCGGATCGAACAGCCTGGCGGCGGCGGCGAAACTCTTCGAGCCCACCGCGATGGTGTTGGCGGCGTGGTCCAGCAGCTGGTCGCTCATGCGCGCACGCCCTCCTGCATCGCTTGCAGCATCAATCCCGCCGTGGCCTTGGCCGAGCCGATCACGCCCGGCACGCCGGCGCCGGGGTGGGTGCCGGCGCCGACCAGGTAGAGGTTGGCGATCTCCGCATCGCGGTTGTGCGGGCGGAACCAGGCGCTCTGGGTCAGCAGCGGCTCGAGCGAGAAGGCCGAGCCGTGGTGGGCGTTGAGCTGGTCGCGGAAGTCGTGCGGCGTGAAGATGCGGCTGGTGACGAGCTGGCTGCGCAGGCCCGGCATGTAGCGCTGCTCCAGGTAGTCGAAGATGCGCTCGCGGTACTTCGGTCCCTCCTCTTCCCAGTCGATCGGCGCATTGCCGAGGTGGGGCACCGGCGCCAGCACGTAATGGCTGCCGCAGCCGGGCGGCGCCAGCGAGGGGTCGGTGACGCAGGGCGCGTGCAGGTACAGGGAGAAGTCGTCGGCCAGGGTCTCGCCCTTGAAGATATCGCGGATCAGTTCGCGGTAGCGCGGGCCGAAGCAGACCGTGTGGTGGCGCAACTGGCTGTGGTGGTGGTCGAGGCCGAAGTAGAGCACGAACAGCGAATTCGAGAACTTCTTCTTCGCCAGGGCCTCGCCCTGGGCCGCGCCGCGCGGGTGCTGGCCCAGCAGCTTGGCATAGGTGTGGACCACGTCGGCGTTCGAGGCCACCGCATCGGCGTCGAAACGGCGTCCGTCTTCCAGGCTAACGCCGGTGGTGCGCGCACCGCTCGTCTCGATCCGGGCCACCGCCGCATTCAGCTCGATATGTCCGCCGAGGTCCTCGAACAGGCGCACCAGGCCGCGCACCAGGGCGCCGGTGCCGCCGCGCGGGAACCACACGCCCCACTCGCGCTCCAGCGCATGGATCAGGGTGTAGATCGAAGAGGTCGCGAAGGGATTGCCGCCCACCAGCAGCGAGTGAAAGGAAAAGGCCTGGCGCAGCTGCTCGTCCTGGATGAAGCGCGCCACGATGCCGTACACACTGCGCCAGGCCTGCAGGCGCGCCAGCTGCGGGCCGGCGGCGATCATGTCGCGGAAGGACAGGAAAGGCACGGCGCCCAGCTTCAGGTAGCCTTCCGCGAACACCGCCTTCGAATAGGCCAGGAAGCGCCGGTAGCCTTCCACGTCGGCCGGGTTGCGCGCGTGGATCTGGCGGTCCAGCGCGTCCTGGTCGTTGGCGTAGTCGAAGTGGCTGCCGTCTTCCCAGCACAGGCGGTAGAAGGGCGAGACCGGCAGCATCTCGACGTAGTCGCTCATGCGCTTGCCGGACAGCGCGAACAGCTCCTCGATGCAGGAGGGATCGGTGATGACGGTGGGGCCGGCGTCAAACACGAAGCCCTGGTCTTCGTATACATAGGCGCGGCCGCCCGGCTTGTCGCGCCCTTCCAGCAGCGTGGTCTGGATGCCGCGCGCCTGCAGGCGGATCGCCAGCGCCAGGCCGCCGAAGCCGGCGCCGATGACGACGGCGCGGCGCGGTTCGATGTTCCTTGCGTTCATTCTGCTTTCCTGATCTGGTGAGGGTGGATCTTGCAGGCGGCGATGAAGGCCTGGCCGAGCGGCACCGGCGGCTTGCCGCTCAGCAGACGGGCCTTGTCCCTGAAACTGAGGCGCCCGGCATAGAAGTGCGCAATCAGGGAGGCCGGCAGGCGGTAGAAGCGCTGCATCACGCGCCAGCGGCGGTCCGGGCTGCCGGCCAGGAACAGCATGCGGTTCAGCAGCCGGAAGAAGCGCTGGCGCCGCCATTCCTTGTCGGCTTCGTCGCGGATCGCCGCGAACAGCGACGCCGCATCGATGTCGCGCATGCCGGCGATGCGTTCGGCCAGGCGCACCGCATGCGGCAGCGAGTAGCCGGTGGTCGAGTGGAACAGCCCGGCGCGCAGGCCGACGCTGGGCTGGCCGGCGAGGTCCTTCCAGTAATCGTCGAAATCGCCGGCCAGCACGATCGGCAGCCTGCCCTCTTCCTCGCGCACGACTTCCTCGATGCGCCAGCCGCGCGCATCCGCATAGGCGGCGATGTTGGCGCGCAGGCGCTCCGGCTCCCAGGCGTCGCTGTCGACGTAATGGGTGTCCTCGATCAGCAGGCTATGCGTATCGAAGGGCAGCACGTAGACGAAGCGGTAGCCGCCCTGCTGTTCCACGCTGGCGTCCATGATGATCGGCCCGTTCAAGCCGTGCGGCGCGGCCAGGCGCACTTCCTGGCCGAGGAAGGTCTGCCAGCCCAGCGCCAGCCGGCGGCTCGGGCGCATGCCGCGGCCGTCGATCACGGCGCGCGCTTCCAGCACCTCGCCATCCGCCAGTTCGACGCGGGTCGGGCTGACCGCCGCGATGCGCGCGTTCAGGCGCAGCGCCTTGCCCAGCGCCGCTTCGATGACACGGGCGAAATCGCCGGACGCGATGCTGGCGTAGCCGCCTTCCAGCGTGCGCGCATGGTCCGGGAACACGACTTCGTAGCGCGGCCAGCGGCGCGACACCAGCGGCGCGATCCAGGCGCGCTCCCCGGCATCGAGGTCGCTGTCGTGGAAGGACCAGGTGTGGTTGCCGCCCAGGTGCTCGCCCTGCTCGAGCAGCAGGATGCGCAGGCCGGGCTGCCGCATGCGCAGGCGCCAGGCGATCAGGCCGTTGGCCAGGCCGCCGCCGGCCAGGATCAGGTCCCAGGCTGCCGCTTTGTCGCCGGTGCTCATGCCGGCGCCCTGGCCGCCGCGCTCGTCGCGCCGGCCGCCTGCGCTGCCCGGTCTTCGCTGCGGCGCAGGCGCAAGGCCGCCTCGACGATGTCGGCCGCGCGCGGCGTGCCGCCGGCTTCGGCCAGGCTGGCCGCCTGCACCTCGAGCTGCACGCCGAATCGCGGCTCGTCGAACAGGCGCCGCAACTGGCGTTCGATGGTGGCCGGGCCGGCCAGGCGCGCCGAGGCGCGCAGGCCAATTCCCGCGTGCAGGATGCGCGCAGCGGTGCCCGGCTGGTCGAAGGTGACCGGCATGCCGAGGATCGGCGTGCGCGCTTCGACGGCGTCCATCACCGTGTTGATGCCGGCGTGCGACACCACGGCATCGGCGCGCGCCAGCGCTTCGCGTTGCGGCGCGAAGGCGCATACCCAGCTGGCGCCGGCGCGCTTCAGGGCGTCTTCCTGGTCCGCATCGAGGCCGCCGCAATGGGCCACCAGCAGCTGGGCGTCGAGCCGGCGGCAAGCCTTCGCGATCCGCTTGAAGATGCCGAAGCGGTGGCCCTGCAGGGTGCCGAGCGAGGCGAACACGAAGGGCCGGCCAGGATCGGACACGGGCAGCGGCGTCGGCGCCGCGGCGCCCGGATCGACCGCGGCGCGCAGCGGTCCCACGTGGTGGAAATGCGGCGGCAGCGCGCGGCGCGGGAAATCGAAGGCCGCGGTGGTCTGGCTGATCTGGGCCAGCGGCGACAGGCACTCGTGCAGGCCGCGCCGGCTGCCCAGGCCCAGCCGGCGCGCCTCGGCGTCGATCACCTTGCTGTGCGGGCCCATCATCCAGTCGTAGACGCGGGTGCTGCCCTCCACCACCTGGAACGCGCGTTCGCTGTTCTCGTAAGCGAAGGGCATCACGGCCAGCGGAATGCCCGGTTCGCGGTTCACCGGCATGGCGCAGGCGACCGACACGAACGGCAGGCCCATGGCTTCGGCGACGAGGCCGCCGGCCGCTTCCATCTGGTCGGCCAGCACGGCGTCGATGCCCAGCGCGTCCAGGGCCGCGGGCAGTTCGCGGCACAGCATCTCGGTGCCGCGCGCCATGTCGAGGATCACCTGGCGCAGGCCGAGCGGGCCGCCCGGATTGGCCGTGCGCCGCAGCGAGGCCGCCAGCGAGCCGGGCGGATGGCTCCGCATCCCGAGCGCGTGGAAGCCGATGCGCGGATCCTTCAGCGGATTCTTCAGGTAGGCGGCGGCGTCGGGCCGCTGCAGGAAGGTGACGCGGTGGCCGCGCGCCGCCAGTTCGAGCGCGAGCGCCGCCTGCGCGCTGAGATGGCTGTAGAACGCCGGTGCGACCACGCCGAAGTGGGCCATGCTTCTCCCCGTCCGCGTCAGTGCGAGGCCAGGCTGACGCCGGCGCCGCCGGCCTGGCGCTGCGGCGCGGGCGCCAGCCGCAGTCCCGGATGGGTCTGGGCAAACAGGCCGCTCACGAAGCGCCGCGTGTGGCCCCTGCCGCCCAGCGCCGCACTGAGGTGGCGCTCGGCATCCATCAGGTGGCCGTCGAGCCGGCGCCGCGCTTCGTCGAAGCCGACCGTGTTGACCAGGGTGGCCTTGCCGAGGTCCTTGCCGGTGTCCTTGCCGGTGACGGCGCTGTCGTTGCCGGGATCGTCCTGGAAGTCGTCGCGGATCTGGAAGGCGTGGCCCGCCGCCAGCGCGAAGGCGCGCAGCGAGGCGGCCACGCAATCGTCGGTCTGGGCGATGATGGCGGCCATGTCGACCGCCACGCCCAGCAGCACGCCGGTCTTCAGTTCGTTGGTGACGGCGATGTCGGCGGCGCTCTGCTGGCCGCCGTGCAGGTCGAGGAACTGGCCTTTCACCAGGCCCTGGTCGCCGATGGTTTCCGACAGTTTGGCCACCAGTTGCGCGCGGATCGCGGCCGGAATCGCGCGCGCCTGCGCCACGATGCCGAAGGCGCGGCTGAGCAGGCCGATGGCGGCCAGGATGGCGACGTCTTCGCCGAACTGCACATGGACGGTGGGCTTGCCGCGCCGGAGCATGGCGTTGTCCATGCACGGCATGTCGTCGAGGATCAGGGAGGCCGCATGCACCATCTCGACCGCGCAGGCGACGTCGGTGAGGGCCGGCGAATCGCAGCCGAGGTCGCGCGCCACCAGCATCAGCAGCAGCGGCCGCATGCGCTTGCCGGCGCCGAGCGCGCCCGCGCGCATCGCCAGGGTCAAGAGGTCGGCCTGGTCGGGGCTGCCGGCCAGGTGATGGCCGATGCGGTCTTCGAGCTGCCTGCGCAGCAATTCGAGCTCGTACAGCGGCTCCTGCGGCGGCGTCTCATCATGTTCGTTCGTACCGCGTCCGCCGAAACGCTGGGTCTGTGTCGTCATGCGCGTCCTCTTGCCGAAATTGATGAAATTGCCGTTAATCATACCTTAAACAAATTAAACAATAGTTAATGTTGTCCCAACTGTGCGCGACTAGGCGGGACAACCGCGCGACAAGTTTCCGTGCCGGCCCTGTCTGGTAACTTTGCTATGATTGGCTTCACGCAAATAACGGAAAAACGCAATGAAGCCGTTCCGGCGCCTGCCGCTCACGACTGTCCCCATCGCCGCGCTGATCGCCGTGCTCAGCCTGGCAGGTTGCGCCGACGCGCCGCTCAAGGACGGCATCTATCCGCTGCAGCCGCACCAGCGCGTCGCCCTGTCCGGCAACACCACCCTCACCTACGATAGCTTCAGCGACAGCCGCTGCCCGGCCAACGCACGCTGTGTCTGGGCCGGGCGGCTGAGCTTCCAGTTCGTGCTGGACGGTCCGGGCGGCCCCGAGGAGTTCTCGCTGGGCCCGGACCAGCCGGCGGCCACGCCGAAGCTGCTGCACGGCGCCCGCGTCGCCCTCGATCCGGGCGGCATTCCGCCTGCCCGCAATACCTATGCGACGCGCCCCGGCGACGTCATCCCCGTCACGCTCAGGATAAGCAAGCCATGACCCTCTCCACCCGAACACTCGCCGGCGCCCTGATCCTGTCGATCGTCCTCGCGCCGCCGCTGGCGCTGGCACGGAACCCGGTCGCCACCGGCACCGGCGGCGCGGTCGCCACCATCAGCGAAAAGGCGTCGGAATCCGCCATCGCCATCCTCGACAAGGGCGGCAACGCGATCGATGCCGCCGTCGCGGCCGCCGCCACGCTGGGCGTGACCGATCCGTTCAGCTGCGGCATCGGCGGCGGCGGCTTCATGGTGATCTACCTCGCCAAGGACAAGCGCGTGATCACGATCGACCACCGCGAGACGGCGCCGAGCTCCTTCAGCCCGGCCGTGTTCCAGGAAAACGGCAAGCCGGTCGACTTCGACACCGCGGTCGCCAGCGGCGCGGCGGTGGGCGTGCCGGGCACCGTGCGCGGCTGGCACGAAGCCTTGCAGCGCTACGGCACCATGTCCTTCAAACAGGTGCTGGCGCCGGCCATCGACGTGGCGACGAAGGGCTTCCCCGTCAGTGAAACTTTTCACAAACTGACGACCGAAAATGAAAGAAAATTTCAGCTCTTCACGAGCACCAGCCAGCTCTACCTGAGGAACGGCAAGGCGGTGGCCGCCGGCACGCTGCTCAAGAACCCGGACATGGCCAAGGCCTACCGCGAGATCGCCGCGCGCGGCTACAAGGCTTTCTACGAAGGGCCGATGGCGAAGGCGATGGTCGATGCGGTCAATCGTCCGCCGGTCGCCAGAGGCGCCGAGGTCCGTCCCGGCACGATGTCGCTGGCCGACCTGGCCAACTACGAGGCGCGGATCCGCCAGCCGGTGCGCTCGACCTACCGCGGCTACGACATCTACGGCATGCCCCTGCCCAGCAGCGGCGGCATCGCGGTGGCCGAGGCGCTCAACATCCTCGAGGGCTACGACCTGAAGAACATGCCGCGCCCGAACGTCGAGCACCTCTACCTGGAAGCCAGCCGCATGGCCTTCGCCGACCGCAACGCCTACCTGGCCGATCCGGAATACGTCGACGCGCCGGTCGACGGCATCCTGTCGAAGCAGTTCGCGGCCCAGCGCCGCTCGCTGATCCGGCCCGACAAGGCGGGCGGCGTGGTGCCGGCCGGCGACGCCTTCCTTTACGAGAACGACCAGAGCTTCCCGCTGCGCCCGCGCGAAAAGCTGATCCAGGAAGGCACCCACACCACCCACCTGACGGTGTCGGACCGGTCCGGCAATGTGGTCTCCTACACCTTCACGATCGAGTCCTGGGGCGGCAGCGGGATCGTGGTGCCGGGCTACGGTTTCCTGCTGAATAACGAGATGACCGACTTCGACTTCACCGGCCCGGCGCCGAACATCCCGGAAGCCGGCAAGCGCCCGCGGTCCAGCATGGCGCCGACCATCGTGCTGAAGGACGGCAAACCGGCCTTCACCATCGGCAGTCCGGGCGGCGCGACCATCATCACCACCGTGCTGCAGACCATGGTCAACTACATCGACCTCGGCATGTCCATGGACAAGGCCATCGACGCGCCGCGCCTGTCGCAGCGGAACGCCAGGGAGACCTCGGTGGAACCGGGCTTTGCGGGAACCCAGCAGGCGCGCGGGCTGGAGAACTTCGGCCACAAGTGGGAGGCCAGCCCGGCGCCGGAAGAAATCGGCGCGGCGAACGCGATCGTGTTCAATCCGGACGGCACCGTGACGGCGGTGAGCGAAGGCCACCGCCACGGCATCGGCACGGCGCTGGTGCAGAAGCGCGGGCACTGAGGCGCGGGCGCCGGCGCCCGCGCCCTTTCATTCCATGCGCTCGACCGGAAAGGCCGGCGGCGCGGACAGCATCCGGCGCCGCCCGGCGCGCAGCAGGCGGACGGCGCCGGCCATGCTTGCCAGCGCAAGGCCGCACCAGAACAGATTACCCAGCGCCATCCACTGCAGGGTGGCGCCGCCGCCGCACAACAACACCATCATCAGGGCTTGCCGCCATGCGAGCGCCGGCAGCGAGCGGGAGAAGTCGCCCAGCAGGCAGGAGGCCGCCAGCATCGCGGCCAGGCAGCTCAAGGCAAACTGGCGCAGCAGGAGCGCGGCGTCCGCACCGGCCACCCATGCCCCCGTCATCAGCACGGCCGTCATCATGCTCCAGTCGAGCAGCACCGCTTTCGTCATCGCATCCGCCAGGCGGCGGTTCAGCAGCGCGGCCTGGCCGGCCAGCGGCGTCAGGCGCAGCAGGGCCTGTTCCCCGCGCGTCGTGCGCAAGGCCTGGCTGAACTTGGCGCCGCCGAGGACGATCAGCGAATTCAGGACGATCAACACGGTGTTCAGCACGCCATGCGTCACATCCGGCGGCACCTCGGCGCCGCTGAACCCCAGCAGTGCGCCGAGGGCCAGCGCGAACATCAGCATGATCGCCAGGCCGGGAATCCAGGCGCTCCAGTGCACCACCGGTCCGAGCGCATGCAGCAGCAGCGTGCCGGGCCTGCCCAGCAGGCAGTCGCGCTGCAGCGAAGGAAGATAAGTAAAGCGGTTCACCCAGGCCACGCCGCCCGACTTGGCGAACTCGGGGTTGCTGATGCGCCCGATGCGTTCGACGACCTGCCCACGTCCGTCCAGGTGGCGGTCGCCACCGGCCGGATACAGGCGTACCAGGCCCCAGGCAGCGCCCAGCACGAACAGGATGCTCGAGGCGAGCAGCCCGGGCGTGCTGGTCAAGGCCTCGACCAGGGGAACCGGCAGGCGCGGGGACAGCAGCGGCCACGTCGCCGGCAGCATGAACAGCACTGCCGCCGAGCGGACGCCGGCGCGCACCAGCATCAGGCCGAGCATGTAGGCGGCGAACAGGGGAAACCCGGCTCCGTTGCCGAGGGCGAAGGTGGCGCCGACCGCCGCGAAGGTCCAGCTGGCGGCCCCCATTTGCAGCAACCGGCGGCGCTGGCGCGGCATCAGCCTGGCGTTCGGCGCCGAATTCATCAGGACGGAAGCCGGCAGGAACAGCGCCATCCACGTCAAGGTGAACCAGCCGACCGCGATCATCAGCTCGCCTTTCCAGAAGCTGGTCTTGTGCAGCAGGCCGGCCAGCTTGGCCATCGCCAGCGCGAGCCCGAACAGCAGCGCCAGCCGGCCGCCCCATTTGACGCCCTGCGGATTGCGCCAGGTGGTGGCGGCAGTCCAGATGCGGCGGTAGTCCTGCAAAGCCGAAGCGCCCATGCTCAACCCTCGCGCGTCATTTCGATGAACAGGTCTTCCAGGCTGAGCGCCTCGACGCGCACGCCGGGATTGGCGTGCAGGTGCGCCAGCTCGTCGCCTTCGGTCTGCACGATCACGCTGGTCAGCGCGCCCTCGCGGTGGCGGCGCAGTTCGCCCGGCAGCCGACCCTGCACCAGGTGCGGCGGCGCGACGATGCGGCGCGCGCCTTCCAGCAGCGCATCGGTCTGGCCCTGCAGGGCGATGCGGCCATCCTTCAGGAAGGCCAGGTCGAAGGCGACGCGTTCGAGGTCGGACAGGATGTGGGTCGAGAACACCACCGTGGTGCCGTGCTCGATCACCTGGTCGACCAGTTCGCGCAGGAAGTCGCGGCGGCCGACCGGGTCGAGCGCCGATACCGGCTCGTCGAGGACCAGCAGCTCGGGATCGTGCGCCAGCGCGCGGATGATCGACAGCCGCTGCTGCTCGCCGCCGGACAGCTTCTTGATCGGCTGGTGCTGCTTGGCCGGATCGAAGTTCCAGCGCGACAGCAGGCCCTCGACCTTGGCCTTGTTCCAGCGCGGGTACATGGCCTCGAAATACGCCAGCATCTGCAGCGGCGTGAGCCAGTCGAACAGGTCGGACTTCTGCGGCACGTAGCCGATGCGGGCGCGGGCGCCATCGGACAGCGCGGCGACGTTTTCGCCGAACAGGGTGGCGCTGCCGCCGTCCGTTTCGCGCAGGCCGAGCATGCATTCGAGCAGGGTCGACTTGCCGGCGCCGTTGCGGCCCAGCAGACCGATCACCTGGCCGGGCGCGACCTGCCAGTCGAGGCGGTCGAGCACCTGGCGGGCGCCGAAGTGTTTGGAGACGGAGGACATCCGGACCAGCGCCGAGGCGTGGAGATCGGTCATTTTGCTTCCTTCAGGATGGTGGCGAACAAAGTCAGGACGGTGTCGGGATCGAGCTCGAGCTGGCGCGCTTCACGGGCGGCCTGCTCCAGCGTCGGGCGCAGCAGTTGGGCGCGATCGGCCGGGCGGGCCGGCGCGAAGTCGGCGACGACCATGCCGAGCCCGCGGCGGCGCGCCAGCACCCCGTCCATCTCGAGCAGGCCGTAAGCCTTGGAGACGGTCATCGGGTTCAGGGCCAGCGCCTGGGCGATCTCGCGCACCGACGGCATGCCGTCACCCGGCTTCAGCTGGCCGGCGGCCGCCAGGCGGCGGACCTGCTCGACGAGCTGGCGGTAGATCGGTTCGGGCGAGCCGGTCGCGATCGAAAACAGGTTGGCGGTATGGTCGGTCATGCTGTCTAGTGTATTAATTGACTAATACAGTAATGCCGGGTGTATCAGTCCGTCAAGCAATATTTGCAGGATCTTCAGGCTTGTTTATTGGCGTCGCGCGATCCAGACCGTGGCGCCGCCGCAGGCGGCATCGTCGCGGGCGTGCCTGAGGATGCGGAATCCGTGGGCGTCGAGCAGGCGGCGGTATTCGTCCACGTCGAGCGAGGCGTGATACAGCATCGCGCCGCCGTTGTCGCTCCAGGTCTCGCCCTGTTCGCTGCCCGAGGTGAACATCAGCAGTCCGCCCGCCTTCAGGCAACGCGCGAAAGTCCGGAACATGGCGCGCTGATCCGCCTGCGGAAGATGAAACAGGCTGTGCCAGGCGATGACGGCATCGAAGGCAGCCGGCAGCATCGGATGCCGCATGTCGCCGACGATGCATCGCATGGAGGGGAAACGCCGGGCGGCGATGTCGATCATGGCGGCGCTGGCATCCATGCCGGTGAGCTCGAATCCGCGCTCGGCGAAGTAACGGAGGATCGGCTCGCCGGTGCCGCAGCCGAGGTCGAGGATGGCGGCGCCGGGCGTCAGCGCCTGGGCGAGCGCGTCGAGCCAGGGCCGTTCGATCAGCGCGCGCGTGCGGCTGGCGTCGAACCACGCCGCAATCCGGTTATAGGCGGCGGCGATGCCGCGATCGTCGGTGTCCATGCGAGGCCACTATACCAACATCGAAGGTGTAAGAAGAGCACAACAGGACCTTCACCACTTTGATCGCGGTACTGGGCAATCGCGACGGCGACTGCATACTCGGGCCATCTCCATCACCATCAGGGGGATTGGCATGAAGAAGCTCCTGCTCGCCCTTGCGGTTCCCGTCCTGGCGCAGGCCCAGGCCGAGACGGTCGCCCCGCCCTACCAGCCGGTGCGCTTCCTGTTCGGGGTCGGTCTGAGCGGCGGCGGCGACAAGCTCGCCAGCGGCCAGTACGAAGACGGCAGCGCGGTGGACATTCGCGCCGGCGGCCTGGTCTACCTTACCGCCGGTGTCGACTACCACCTCATCCCCGAATTCTCGCTGCAAGGCACGATCAACTACCACGTCGACGATCAAAGCGCCTGGAATGGCGACTTCCGCTTCGAGCGCTTCCCGATCGAACTGATCGGCTATTACCAACCGAATCCGGTGTTCCGCGTCGGCGGCGGCGTGCGCTATACGGTCAGCCCCAGGCTGAGCAGCAACGGCAACGCCCCCGAGGCCAACGCCAGCTACGCCAACACCACGAGCGCGGTGGTCGAGGCGGAATATTTCGCCGATCCGAACACCGGCATCAAGCTGCGCTACGTGCACGAAACCTTCAAGGCGCGCGGCAGGGAGATCGACGGCAGCCACGTGGGCATTTCCGCCAACTTCTATTTCTAAAAAAGACGGCTCCACGAAGGAGCCGTTAAAAGAACCCGGACGCCAAGCCGCCCGGGCCGGGAAACCACGCGAACGGAGACTGGTCCGCGCGGGGACAACACAAAACGATCAGAGATGCGGCGTGATCAGGGGCATCAGGTCGTCGAAGGTGCGGCCGCTGCCGTTCTCGCCGATCGCATGCATCTTCCACTCGCCGTTGTGGCGGTACAGCTTGGCCATGATCTGGGCCGTGTGCGAGCCCTGCACCGACAGGTCGTAGCGCGCGATCTCCTTGCCGTTGCCGGTGTCGAAGATGCGGCAGAATGCGTTCTCGACGGTCGAGAAGTTCTGGCCCGTGAAGCTGTTCACGGTGAACACCAGCGACTTCACGGCCGGCGGCACGCTGCGCAGGTCGACGACGATCTGTTCGTCGTCGCCGTCGCCGGCGCCGGTGCGGTTATCGCCGGTGTGGACGATGCTGCCGTCCTTGCTTTTCAGCTGGCGGAACCAGACCACGTCGACCGGGCGGTTGGTTTCGTCGAACATCACCACCGAGGCGTCGAGGTCGACCGGTTGCCCGGCGCCGCCGCCGAAGCCGAAGAAGCCCTTGCTCTTGGCGACGTCCCAGCCGAGGCCCATCGTCACGCGCGCGAGCGCGCCGCCGGCTTCCTTCTCCAGCGAGATCTTCTGCCCTTTTTGCAGGTTGACTGCCATGTCGATACTCCTTCTTGATTGAGTGAAGTCGGTTCAGCGCGCCGGCGTCTGCATCCAGGCCTTGAATGCGGCGCGGTTGCGCGAACAGACGTAAATCTTGCCGCGACCCGAGAAGCGCAGGACGATGCCTTCGCCGCTGGTCTGGCTGTTGATCAGGTTGCCCAGGAAGCCGCTGCTCTGCCCCGTCGTCATCGAGATTTCGTAGCGCAGGGTCGAATCCCAGGCCACCACGTGCGAGTTGTCGATGATCGCGTCCTTGCCCGGCTCGACCTCCAGCATGCTCATCGACCCGAAGCCCGACACCACCACCTGGCCGCTGCCGCCCGTCTCGGTAACGAAGAAGCCGCCGCTCTGCGCGAACAGCGCGTTGCCCAGGCTCTGGGTGCGGACCTTCAGTTCCACGCCGGAGCTGGCGGCAACGAAGGCGCCGTCGCTGATGATGTACTGGCTGCCCGCGCCGCAGTCGACGATCTGCATCGCCCCCGGCAGGGTCGGCGACAGCAGGCAGTCGCCGTCGCCGCGGCTTGCTTCGATGTGCTGCTGGAAGAAGGACTCGCCGTTGGCAAAGGTGCGCATCAACGCGCTGCCCAGGCCACCGCGCATCTTGCCCTTCAGGTCGAGGGTCGATTCCATCATCACCATCGCGTCGGATTCGCAGTAGATGGTCTCGCCGTGGCGCAGGGACACGTGCAGGAAGGGATCGACGTCCCCGGTAACAGAAAATGTTGGCATTTGGCTTGGCTCCCGTGGCGGGGGATCGACGTCCCCCTGCTTTATCGATTGAAAAATTAAATGTTCACGCCGTAGTTCTTGGCGAGGGGCCCGAGGCCGCCGTTGAAGCCCTGGCCGACCGCACGGAATTTCCAGTCCGCGCCGTTGCGATAGACCTCGCCGAAGACCATGGCCGACTCGGTCGAGCCGTCTTCCGACAGGTCGTAGCGGGCGACTTCGCTCTGGTTGGCGTCGTTCACGCAGCGGATGAAGGCCTTGCCGACCATGCCGAAGTTCTGGCGGCGGGTATCGCCTTCGTGGATGGTCACGGCCAGCACCACGCGGTCGACGTCGGCCGGCACCTTGCTCAGGTCGATGCTGATGCTCTCGTCGTCGCCTTCGCCTTCGCCGGTGCGGTTGTCGCCCGAGTGCTGGACCGAGCCGTCGGCCGACTTGGCGTTGTTGTAGAAGATGAAGTCGGCATCCGAGCGCACCTTGCCCGACTGGTTCAGCAGGAACGCGACACCGTCCAGGTCGAATGCGGCGCCGTCGGTGGCGCGCACGTCCCAGCCCAGACCCAGCTTCAGCTTGGACAGGCCCGGTGCTTCTTTCGACAGGTTGACGTTGCCGCCTTTTTGCAGACTGATAGCCATGTGAATCTCCTTGTAGTTGAACACCCTTGGTACTGCCGCAGCGAACTGGTGTTCTGCCGTTCGCCGCGGAATCCTTGCGTATTACTTGATGCTTTCCAGTTCTTGATGACCGACCTTCATCGCTTCCATGCGCTTGCGGTAGCGGATCGAGCTCCACACCGAGGCGCCGATGAAGGCCACGCCAGCCAGGCCGGTCACCATCTCGGGCACGTGGAACTTCATACTGGCCAGCATGATGAAAGCCAGGATGCCGATCGCGTAGTGGGCGCCGTGTTCCAGGTAGACGAACTGGTCGAGCGTGCCCTTGTCCACCAGGTAGACCGTCAGCGAACGCACGAACATCGCACCGATCGCCAGGCCCAGCATGATGATCACGACGTCGTTGGTGATGGCAAACGCGCCGATCACGCCGTCGAAGCTGAACGACGCATCCAGCACTTCCAGGTACAGGAAGCCGCCGATACCGCCGCGCTTGACCATGTCGCCGACTTCGCCGCCGCCCTCTTCCGACTTCTCCAGCATGTTCGACAGCACATCGACGCCGACGTAGATCAGGATGCCCCACAGGCCCGACATCAGCACCACCATCTTCTGGCCTTCCGCCACCAGCGACAGGCTGGCCATCAGGGCGCCGATCGCGATCATCACCGAGATCGAGGACACCTTGCCGAGCGAACCGAGCTTCTCTTCGAAATGGCCCAGCCAGTGGTGCTCCTTCTCGTCATCGAACAGGAAGTTCAGGAAGACCAGCAGCAGGAACATGCCGCCGAAGGCCGCCACTTCAGCGTGGTGGTTGGTCAGGTGCATCGAGTACTCTTTCGGGTTCTCCAGCGCCATCCGCCACACGTCGCCCATGCCGAGGTCGGCCGCCACCGCAACGATCACCAGCGGGAACAGCAAACGCATGCCGAACACGGCGATGATGATGCCGACGCCCAGGAACAGCTTTTTCCAGAACTCGTCCCAGGTCTTCAGCACCGAGGCGTTCACCACCGCATTGTCGAAGGACAGCGAGACTTCCATCACGGCCAGGATCGCCGCCACGCCGACCGCGGTCAGCGCGCCGCTCATGCCGGCGTGCTCATAGCCCCACCATCCTGATGCCACCAGGCAGAGTGCGGTGACGATGAATGACACCCTGAAATGTTTCATCTTGGTTTCCCTCTTGTTATGTTTCGTTGTTGATATGGCGCAGTGTAGGGGCGTGACGAGAAAGGAAAAAGCGAAGATAATGAGAGAATTACTTCGATAAAACCTGAGACAACGCTTTTTCGCTATGAAAAACGACTTGAATTTCCGCCATCTGTACTACTTCTGGGTGGTCGCCAAGGAAGGCGGCATCACGCGCGCCGCCGAGCGCCTGGGGCTGGCGGTGCAGACCGTCAGCTCGCAGCTGACCCTGCTCGAGCAGTCCTTGGGCAAGACCATGTTCTCGCAGCAGGGCCGGCGCTTGGTGCTGACCGAGGCCGGGCGGGTGGCGATGAATTACGCCGACCAGATCTTCCTGCTCGGCCTGCAGATGCAGGAAGCGGTGAACGAGGCGGACAGCGGCCGGATCCGGCTGGCGGTGGGCATCTCCGATTCGCTGCCCAAGCTGTCGGCCTACCGCATGCTGGAAGAAGCGATGAAGATCGAGAAGAAGGTGCGCCTGGTCTGCTACGAAGACAATTTCGAGGCGCTGCTGGCCGACCTCGCCCTGCACAAGCTGGACGTGGTGCTGACCGACCGCGAAGTGCAGCCGGGCAGCGCATTGAAGGTCTTCAGCCACCAGCTGTTCGAGAGCGAGATGCTGGTGGTCGGCGCGCCCGAACTGGTGGCGCGCTACCGCCAGGATTTCCCGGACAACCTGAACGGCGCGCCCTTCCTGCTGCCGACGCGTAATAATGCCCTGCGCGGCAAGATCGACGAATGGTTCGTGCAGTCCAGCGTGAAGCCAGACGTGGTCGGCGAGTTCGAAGACAACGCCCTGCTGAATACCTTCGGGCGGCGCGGCCTCGGCCTGTTCTTCGCGCCGGCGGCGCTGGCCGGCGAGATCGCCGAGCAGTTCGGCGCGCACCAGGTGGGCGCCGTGCCCGGCGTGCGCGAACAGTTCTACGTGATCTCGAACGAACGCAAGATCAAGCACCCGGCGGTCGAGGCGATCCTGGCGGCGGCGGCGCAAAAAGCGATGCCGGATGCCGCCTGAGCGCTGAACGCGCTGTACAATGGCCCGGCTTGTTGAACAACTTACCTCTGTATGCAAAACATCTTATTTGTCGTTCTGGCGCTGCTGCTGGTGGCGTTGAACGGCTTCTTCGTGGCGGCCGAATTCGGCATCGTCACCCTGCGCAAGACCCGCGTGCGGGCGATTGCAAAAAGCGGCGGCCTGCGCGGCCGCATCCTCTACAAGGTCCATAGCCAGCTCGACGCCTACCTGTCGGCCTGCCAGCTCGGCATCACCCTCGCCTCGCTGGGCCTGGGCTGGGTCGGCGAGCCGGCCTTCGCGCGCATCCTCGAACCGGCCTTCGCCCTGCTCGGCGTCACCAACGAACAGCTGATCCACGGCGTGTCCTTCGTGATCGCGTTCGGCGTGATCTCCTTCCTGCACATCGTCGTGGGCGAGCTGGCGCCGAAGTCGCTGGCGATCCGCATTCCCGAAGCGGTGGGCCTGTGGAGCGCGCTGCCGTTGTACGGCTTCTACTGGGCGATGTACCCGGCGATCTGGGTGCTGAACGCCAGCGCCAACATGGTGCTGCGTGTGGCGGGCCTGTCCGGCGCCGGCGGCCACGAGACCCACTACTCGAACGACGAACTGAAGATGATCCTGCGTACGAATACCAGTACGACGGGCGAAAAGGAAAAGTTTACGCACGACGAACGCCACATCCTGGCGCAGTCGCTGGAGTTCGCGCAGCACACGGTGTCCGACCTGATGCGGCCGATTAACGAGGTCAGCGCGCTGTACGCCAGCCGCTCGCCCGCCCAGAACATGGACACGATGCGCCGCAACCGCTTCTCGCGCTACCCCTGGTTCGACGAGGAAGGCGAGGAAGTGCTGGGCGTGATCCACCTGAAGGACCTGTTCTTCGCCGAGCAGGCCGGCAGGGACATCGCCGACCTGACCGAATACCTGCGCCCGGTCGAGACCATCTCCGCGCGCACCCCGGCCATCGAGCTGTTTCGCCGCTTCCGCACCGGCGCGCCGCACTTCGCCCTGATCGGCGAAAAGGGCAAGCGCCCGGTCGGCTTCATCACGCTGGACAACCTGCTGGGCGCGATCGTCGGCGAGATCCGCGACGAGTTCCGCCTGAACGAAAACGACTGGATCAGGCAGGCGGACGGCACCTTCATCGGCAAGGCCAGCCTGCCGATCGTCTCGCTCGAGCGCGTGCTCGGCATCGACATCGACAACGAGGCGATGGGCCTGGACGAGGTGGAATCGGTGGGCGGCCTCCTGATGGCCAAGCTGGGCGACATTCCCAAGCAGGGCCAGCGCATCGAATTCCCGCGCTTCGACGTGGTGGTCAAGAAGACCAACGGGCCGCGCATCCTGCTGGTCAAGGTGATTCCGCGCCTCGAACGCGGCGGCGGCGAGGACGAGCTGGATTAAGTTTACCGTTCACCGCACGCCATGCACGGGTCGGCGCATTTTCATCGACCGCCGGCCCGCCGCTGCCTAAGCTGGAAGCTTTCCAACCCAGGAGCTTCCATGCGCGCTTTGTTCCCGTCTCTCCTCCTCGCCTTCCTTTGCCTGGCCGGCCCGGCCCGCGCCGCCGAGAATCCCCACGCCGCCGACGTCGCGGCCATCAACCGGGTCGTCGAGCAGTTCAAGGCCGCCATCATCGCCCACGACGGCAAGGCCCTGGGCAGCCTTTTCCTGCAGGACCACGACAGCTGGCTGTCGGTGGCCGACGCGTCGATCTGGGCCGGCATCAAGCAACGCAACCCGAATGCGCCCAAGGTGTTGAAAGGCTCGTGGCGCCAGTTTGCCGACTTCGTCCAGGCCAGCCCGAAGCCGGTCGAAGAACGCTTCTACAACGTGCGCATCGACACCAACGGCGCGGTCGCCTCGGTATGGTTCGATTTCGACTTCCTCCAGGACGGCAAGGTCACCAACCGCGGCAGCGAGGCCTGGCAGCTGGTGCGAGCGGAAGACGGCTGGAAAATCAGTTCGATGCTGTATTCGATGGGTAAATAAGGCGCTAGAATCTTTTAATGAAAGTCGAAACGCCCCTGCTCGTTCCAGTCCTGGCTGCCCTGCCGGTGTGCGCCTGCATGGCCATCCTCGGGTTGCCATCCGTCGGCCACGGGTACGCCACCGCCTTCCGCACGCTTTACTTCAGCGCTTGCCTGGCATGGCTGGCGCCGTTGGCGCTGCTGCAGCGTGCCGGCTGGCGCCGCGCATGGCATTGGCTGCCGACGGCGCTGCTTCTGCTGGTGGCGATCAGCCGGGCCTTCAATCGGTCGAACTGCTCCCATGAATGGACAGCCACTGCGAAATCGATATCTCGTATTGCCCGCCCTGTCTCGATTCCGTAGACGTGTTCCATCAAAATATCGCGAGCGCTTGCTCCGATCACAAAGTAAGAAATTTGCAGCTGCTTTGCGACATCGTCAAGAATGCGAATCAGCGCTAGCAGCGCAGGCGACAGCGGCCTGTCAGGCTTTACTTGCAACATCGTCGCAGATTTCCTTTTTAAGCCGGGCTGCCACTTCGAGAACCCGGTCGTCGCCGATGCCGACAAGGTCTGCGTAGATCAAGGCATCCGGTACCGTTGGAAAGCACCCCAATTCTTTTTTGTTCCAGAACATGCTGACCAACTCAGTCTGACCATCAGGGTCGCGCTTCAGTTTCACATCTTTGACGAGATTCCGCATTATCTGGGGATCCTTGAAATCGATGTACAGCGTTAGCGTCCCTGGCTTCAGGCCCAGTTGGCGGCTTTCGGCAGCCGCTTCGCCACCCAATGCTATCTCGCCCATTTGGGCGCTCACGCGACCGAGAAGGGCGGAAATCGGCACGGGGGCGCTCATTTTGTACTGCTCGAGCTTTGGCCGTATCCTGCCCAGGTAGCCTTCCGTCCAGGTGTCCAGCCATCGTTCAGGCTTTGCGAGCATGCGGCGCCCGGATGCCGAATTACCAAGAAAGCCAAGATCCTCGAGCGCAATCAGGGCAATGCCGGCAGCGCCATGGGATATGGAGGCGGCTTCAGCGATTTTCCGCACATTGCTGTTCAAGACCTCGGGCCTGGCAAGGACAGCGAAGATGACTTGCAATACAGATGGCGTCACTCCACGTTTCACCGCGGGTTTAGGCGCCTGGCTGTCCTTTAAACCGGAAACGAACACGAACAAGCCTGGCTGACGAATAAAACAATTTCCGGCATAGTCGATGAATTGGATACCCATGTCACGGCACAGCTCGGCCATCGTGCTGCTAAGACCATGAGTAATCAATAAGGCGCCGCCGTACGATGTCTTGAATGAGACCAGTTGATGACGTCGGTCGATCGTTGGTTTGATTTCATATGGGAGGGTGAAAACGCGGCCGTCTTCCGTCTTGATTCGAACCAGCCCATCCTCGTAGCCTGAAGAGTCGTGCTGCGATACCTCGGCGTGCATTCCTGTATTGCGATACAGGGCTTCGAAGGCCTTGATCAGCGACGGATCAGTTCGGTCACGCTGCATGTCATCTCCGAAATTGTCCAATTTAACCAAAATGTCCACGTAACGTGGACATAATTATTATGTTGGACAGATTCGTCGCAGAAGTCAACCGCTTTCCCCCTCCTGCTTGACGATCGGATTCTTCGTATGCGTCCACCCGCTCATCAAGGAATACCCCACCGCCAGCAAGGTCGGCCCGATGAACAGCCCGACGAAACCGAAGGCGATCACGCCGCCCAGTACGCCGAGTAAAGTGAGCAGGAACGGCAGGCTGGACCCGCGGCTGATCAGCATCGGCCGCACCACGTTGTCGACGCCGCTGATCAGGAAGAAGCCCCACACCAGCATGAAGACGCCCCAGCCGGTGCTGCCCTGGCTGAACAGCCAGACCGCGGCGCTGCCCCAGATCAGCGGCGGGCCGACCGGGATCAGCGAGGACACGAACACCAGCACCGACAGCAGCAGCACGCCCGGCAGGCCGGCGATGGCGAAGCCGATCGCCGCGACCAGGGCCTGGGCCAGCGCCGTGCCGAGCAGGCCGTACATCACGCCGCGCACGGTCTGGCTGACGGTGTCGGTGACCGCCTCGGCTTCCTCGTTCATGATGCGCTTCATCGCGGCGGCGATCACGCTGCGCAAGGCTTCGCCGTCGCGGTAGAAGAAGAAGCTCACGAACGCCGCCAGCGCCATCTGCACCACGCCGGTGCCGAGCACGATGCCGCCCGCCACCAGGATGTTGCGGGCCGGTTCGGCCATGCGGCGCGCCAGCTCCATCATGCGGTCGCGGCTGGCCAGCAGTTCGTTCAGGTAGGTGTGCAGCTGTTCGCCGACCAGCGGCAAGCCGCGGATCCAGGGCGGCGGATGCAGGTCGCCGGCGCTCAGCTTGCGCAGTTCCTCGAAGGCGGCGGCGGCGTTGTCGGCGAGGTTCCAGGCGACCAGCGCCAGCGGGATCACCACCAGCAGGGTCAGCGTGAGCGTCATGGTCAGCGCCGCCAGCGTGCGGCGGCCGTGCATGCGCGTGCGCAGCCGCAGGTACAGCGGCCAGGACGAGATGACGACGGCGGCGGCGAACAGGATCGCCGCCAGGAAGGGCCGCAGGACGTACAGGCAGCCGAGCGTGAGGAGGATGACGGCGGCCGCGCGGGTGGTATTCCTGCCTGGCCGCTGGTCCATGGCTTATGAACCTAGTTCAGGAGCTGGCGGACGTCGTGGACGATGGCGTCGGCCCCGCCGCCATGGCGGATGAACAGGCGCAGCCTGCCTTCCTTGTCGTAGACGTAGCTGCCGGCGGTGTGGTCGATGGTGTAGCTGCCGGGCTCCTTGCCGGGCACCTTCGAGTAGAAGACCTTGAAGTCCTTGGCGGTCTGCGCGGTCTGTTCAAGCGTGCCGTACAGGCCGACGAAGCGCTTGTCGAAGGCCGGCACGTAGCTGGCCAGCAGCGCGCGGGTGTCGCGCTCGGGGTCGAGGGTGATGAACAGCACCTGCACCTGGTCGGCCTGCGGACCGAGCTTCTGCATCACGCTGGCCATCTCGGCCATCGTGGTCGGGCAGACGTCCGGGCATTGCGTGTAGCCGAAGAAGACGACCACGACCTTGCCCTTGTAGTCGGCCAGGGTGCGTGGCTTGCCGTTGTGGTCGGTCAGGCTGAAGCCCTTGGCATAATCGAGGCCGGTGACGTCGGTGTTCTGGAAGCTGGCCTGCTTGCCCGGGAGCCTGTCGCATGCGGTGACGGAGAGCGCGAGAGCGCAGGCGGCGGCGAGCGTGGGCAGCAGTTTTCGCATGTCAGAATTTGCTCATTTAAAACTTGAAATAGTGATCGACCAGCAGCGCCGCGAACAGCAGCGACAGGTAGACGATGGACCAGCCGAAGGCCTTGCGCGCGATCTGGTCGCTGTAGCGCTTGTGGATCAGCCAGCCATAGCGCAGGAACACGCCGTTCAGCACGACGGCGGCCGCCAGGTACAGCAGGCCGCTCATGCCGACCGCCCAGGGCAGCAGCGCGACCGCCGCCAGCGCGACCGAGTACAGCCAGACCTGCAGGCCGGTGTAGGCCATGCCGTGGGTGACCGGCATCATCGGCAGGCCGGAACGCACGTAGTCGTCGCGGCGGTACATCGCCAGGGCCCAGAAGTGCGGCGGGGTCCAGACGAAGATGATGAGGACCAGCAGCCAGGCTTCCATCGGCACGGTATTCGCGACCGCCGCCCAGCCCAGCGCCGGCGGCATCGCGCCGGACAGGCCGCCGATGACGATGTTCTGCGGCGTGTTCGGCTTGAGCAGGATGGTGTAGATCAGCGCATAGCCGACGAAGGTGACGAAGGTCAGCCACATGGTCAGCGGATTGACCATCGTGTACAGGATGCCCATGCCGGCGCCGCCGAGGATGGCGGAGAACAGCAGGGTCTGGGTGGTCGACAGTTCGCCCATGGCGGTGGCGCGGCGCGCGGTGCGGGCCATGCGGGCGTCGACCTCGGCT
This sequence comes from uncultured Massilia sp., assembly GCA_913778765.1. Taxonomy (GTDB): domain Bacteria; phylum Pseudomonadota; class Gammaproteobacteria; order Burkholderiales; family Burkholderiaceae_D; genus Telluria. Next base: position 24,957 of record CAJYXO010000052.1, read on the forward strand.
TCGATCAGGCAGTTGACGGCGAACGCGGCGCCGGCCAGCAGCCAGATGCCGAGCGTCGCCCAGAACAGCACGTGCCAGCCGGGGAAGCCGTCGGTGGCGAGGAACATGCCGATCACGGCGCAGAAGACGGCGAGCTGCGTGACGCGCGGCTTGGTCAGCGCCCAGTACTGCGATATGCGGCTGGGCGGTTTGTGGGTGGCGGTTTGGGTAATCATGAATGGCCCGGGGGCGATCCGAGTTGAAGCTGTACCTTGTAGTTTAGCATGGTCACCAGCAGGACAAGGAGGGCCGCCCCGGCGTTATGCATCACGGCGATGACAAGAGGGAAACTCAAAAACACGGTCGCCACGCCCGTCAGGACCTGCAGGCATAACACCAGGACAATGTTGCGCGCCGTCGCGTGCAGGCCGGGCAGACGCCAGGCTCGCCACGCGGTGACGCCCAGCACCAGCGCCACCACGGCGGCGAAGTTGCGGTGCACCCAGTGGATGGCGGTCAGGGCCGAGAACGGCAGGTAGTGGCCGGCCGCGGTCTTGCCCAGTTCCCGCCACAAGGTGTAGCCATGTTGGAAATCCATCTCTGGGACAATTTGTCCTTGGCAGAGTGGAAAGTCCGAGCAGGCAAGCGTCGCATAATTGGTACTGACCCACCCGCCCAGGGCCAGCTGGACCAGCAAAACGGCGCCAGCGAGCCAGGCCAGCGGACGCAAACGGCGCAGCGCCAGTACTGCCGGCGCAGCCAGTGCCGGACCCGGATGCAGCAGATGATCCTCCCTCCCGGCCAGCCAGACGGCCAGCGCCAGCAGCGCCAGCCCGAACAGCAGGTGCAGGGTGACGATCACCGGCTGCAGCTTCAGGGTCACGGTCCAGGCCCCGAACGCGCCCTGCACGCAGACCCACAGGAACATCACGGTCGGCAGCCAGGGCGAGCCGGTGCGGCCCTGCGAACGGCGCGCGCGCAGCCAGGACGCGATCATCAGGCCGATGATCATGAAGCCGATGCCCATCGCCAGGAAGCGGTGGATCATCTCGATCCAGGCTTTCATCTTCGTCACCGGGCCGGTCGGCATCAGGGCCTCGGCGGCGGCAATGTGGGTATGGGCCAGGAAGGGATTGGCTTCGCCGTAGCAGCCCGGCCAGTCCGGGCAGCCGAGGCCGGAATCCGTCAGGCGCGTGAAACCGCCGAACACGATCAAATCGAAGGTGAGGAAGGCGATCACCCAGGCCAGCTTGCGGTACTTGTGCAGGCCGGTGGCCATCCACACCAGGGACAGCGGCACGCAGGCCGCCAGGATGCCGGTCAGGGCCAGCAGCAGGAAATTCGACGCTTGCATGGAGACTCAGCCGACCGAGGATGCTTTGAGGAGCTTGTAGATGTCCTTGTGGACCTTGCGCGGCTCGGGATCTTTCGGGAAGCGCATCATCAGGTGGCCAAGCGGGTCGATCATGTAGATGTGGTCGCTGACCGTGGTGCCGGGATCGGCCGGCAGCCAGCTGTCGACCGTCTTCGCATCGGCGCGCAGCATGTGGGTGCCGTCGTATTCGCGGATGACCATGGTGTCGAGCGGCTCCTGGTCCGTGATCAGCCAGACGCGCTCGATGCGCTCCATCTCCTTGCCCTGCATGGTGCGCAGCTGGCGCATCGCGAACAGCTGCTTGCGGCAGGCGTCGTTGCAGGCGCCCGGCGCAAGCAGCTGTTCGCGATGCGCCAGCTGCGCACCATGCAGGGCAAGGAGATGGAGCGCATCGAGCGCGTCTGGCTGATCACGGACCAGGAGCCGCTCGACA
>CAJYXO010000053.1 GCA_913778765.1 uncultured Massilia sp.
GTCGCGAACTGCGACGAATTCATCTTCTATGACGACCTGGTGCGCGAAGTGCGCCGCGCCGCCGCCAAGCGCGACGAGCGCAAGGGCCAGGGCCAGCAGCAGGGCCGCCGTCCTTCCGACGAAAGCAACCGCAAGAAGGAAGAGATGGAGGCGCGCAAGCTGCAGGCGCTCGAGATGGTGGTCGAGACCTTCGACGCGCTGGTCTCGGAACGCGGCGACACCGGCAAGATCTGGGCGTCGCTGCTGAAAGACACCTTGAAACGCCGCCGTCCGGATTTCTCGGAGACCTATTACGGCTTCCGCACCTTCGGCAACCTGCTCGAAGAAGCCCAGACCCGCGGCCTGTTCGAGTTCGGCCGCGACGAAAAGTCCGGCACCTATGTCTACCGCGGCGCCCAGGCGATCGAAGCGCTGGGCGGCGTGGCCGAGGTCGAGACGCAGCAGGCGCCTGCCGAAGGCCTCGTGACCGAAGCAGGCGATGAACTGGCCTCGGAAACACAGGGCGAGCAGCCGAGCGAGATGCCGCGGTCCGGCGAACCGGCGGCAGCGGCGCCGGCGCGCGAACCGCGCCGCCGCGGCGGCCGCGGCCGCAAGGGCCGCGAGCAGGCCGAACCCGAAGAAAGCGCAATGGCCAGTTGGCCGGCGCCGACCCCGGACCTGGCCGAGGCCGACGATTCGCTGGCCGTGGCCGGGACCGAGCAGCCGGAGATGCAGCCGGCCGTGCAGCAGGAAGCCGTGGCCGGCGCGCTGGCCGCCGCCGAAGCGGCCGATGCGGCCGCAGACGCCGCCGAACCGCCGGCCGCGCCGGTGAAGGAACGCCGCCGCGCGCCGCGCAAACCGGCTGCACGCAAGACTGCGGCTGCGGCTGCGGCTGACGGCGCCGCCGTGCCGGAAGCGGGCGCCGACAACGCCGCGATCGCCGCCGACGCCGCGGCTGCCGTCACCGCCGCAGGCATCGCCGATGCCGGCAAGGAAGCGGACAGCGGCGCCATCACCGACGCCGATCCATCCGATCCGGCGCCGGCCGATGCGCAGGCCGATGCGCAGGCCGACCAGCAGGGCGCCAAGCCGGAGCGCAAGAAGACGTCCCGTCCGCCGCACAAGGCGCCGTCGCGCAAGCCGGCCACCCGGGCGCGCCGCCCGGCCAAGCCGAAGACGCCGGAAGGGGCCTGACCGGGCGCCGATCGGGCGCCCGAGCCGGTCCATACGCGCGCCGGGTAAAGCCCGGGGTGTGCCATAATGACAACGCACCCCCGAGCCTGCCCAGGCGTTCCGACGCGTAAAGGACCGACATCATGCGACCGCTGACCGGACTGCTTCTCTCTGCCACCTTCGCGCTGTCCGCACCGGCTGCCCTCGCGGCCGCGCCGGCAGCCGCGAAAGCGCCATCGGCTTCCCATCCGCTGCTCGGCATCTGGGTGCTCAGCATCCCCCAGCTCGGCTGCTCGGAAACCTACCACTTCCGCGGCGACGGCACGACCCTGGTCAAGAGTGCGGACGAAGTGTCGGAAAGCGAGTTCACGGTGGCCGAACAGCCCAGCACCAAGGGCTTCTACAAGCTCGAAGACCGCATCGTCAAGGACAACGGCAAGCAGGACTGCTCCGGCGAAGTCATGCAGATCGGCACCCGCGCCACCAATTACCTGCGCTTCCATCCGTCGGGCGCGCGCTTCGTGATGTGCCGCGACGAGTCGATGGAGGCCTGCATCGGGCCGTTCGAGCGGATGCCGGCGCAGGGGATCTGAGCGCTCGCCTTTGCACCGGTCGAGGGAAGTCGCTTCGGGCCTTGCCCGGAACGACGGTGGTTCATCGTCCAGCTTCGGTGTATATTGCTCGGCGGTTAGTTATTAAGTTATCGGATCCCTGATGTCCCCGGCACTCCTCTTCTGCATCCTCATCGCCTATTTCGCCCTCCTGCTCGGCGTTGCCTGGGCGACTTCCCGCAACGCCAACAACGACAGCTTCTTCATCGGTAACAAGAGCAGCAACTGGATGCTGGTCGCCTTCGGCATGGTCGGCACCACGCTGTCCGGCGCGACCTTCATCAGCGTGCCCGGCGCGGTCGGGTTCGACGGCTTCGGCTACGGCCAGGTGCTGATCGGCTATGTGTTCGGCTACATCGCCGTGGTCTACCTGCTGCTGCCGCTGTACTACCGGCTCAAGCTGACCTCGATCTACACTTACCTGGACGGCCGCCTCGGGCGCCGCGCCTACCAGAGCGGGGCCGGTTTCTTCATCCTGTCGCGCCTGTTCGGCGCCACCGCGCGCACCTACCTGGTGGTGGCGGTGCTGCAGAACCTCATCCTCGACAGCCTCGGCATCCCGTTCTGGCTGACCACCCTGGTCATCCTCGGCATGATCCTGATGTACACCTACCAGGGCGGGGTGAAGACCATCGTCTGGACCGACACCCTGCAGACCACCTGCATGCTGATCGGCCTGTTCGCCTGCGTCGGCTACATGCTGGGCCAGCTCGACCTGACGATTCCGCAGGCGCTGCAGCAGATGCACGAACGCGGCCTGTCGCGCGTGTTCACCTTCGATGCGGACAGCCCGAGCTTCTGGCTCAAGCAGATCGTCGCCGGCGCCTTCATCGTGCTGACCATGACCGGCATGGACCAGGAGATGATGCAGAAGACGATCTCGGTGAAGACCCTGGGCGACTCGCAAAAGAACCTGCTGAGCCTGACCGCGGTGCTGGTGGTGGTGCTGAGCAGCTTCCTGTTCCTCGGCGGTTTGCTGTACCTGTATGCGCCGGTGGCCGGCGTCACCGCGACCGGCGACAAGATCTTCCCGGCCGTGGTCATGGGCCATCTGCCGCCCGCGGTGCAGATCATCTTCCTGATCGCCCTGATCTCGGCCCTGTTTCCCAGCGCCGACGGCGCCATCACCGCGCTGACCTCGACGTTCTGCATCGACCTGCTCGGCATCCAGCGCCGCCAGGACCTGACCGAAGCGGCCAAGCTGCGCATGCGCCGCCACGTCCACCTCGGCTTCGCCCTGCTGTTCCTGCTGATGGTGCTGTTCTTCAAATGGGTCGACAACCCGAGCATGATCGGCGTGATCCTGAAGCTGGCCGGCTACACCTACGGACCGCTGCTGGGCCTGTTCGCCTTCGGCATGATGACCTCGCGCACCCTGAACGACCGGCTGGTGCCGGTGGTGACGATCGGCGCCCCGATCCTGTGCGCACTGCTCGAATACAAGCAGCATCTCCTGCTCGGCAATTACCGACTTGGCCTGGAGTTGCTCATCATCAACGGCGCCTTGGTATTTATCGGCTTGTTCGCCATCTCGCGCCGCGCGACGATCAAGCCGGCTACAGTGGCCGCATAATGTAATTCGGGGTCATAGCACTTTTTGACCCCGAATTTAACGTCAAAGGATTCCAGAATGCCTTTCAAGCCCATCTCGTCCCTGCGCCGCGGCATCGGCGGTCTCTGGCGCGGCATCGACGCCACCCGGCGCTTCGTGCTGAACCTGCTGTTCCTGGTCATCGTGATCGTGCTGCTGTCGGTCCTGTTCGGCGGCGGGCTCAAGCCGCTGGCGCCGAAGACCGCCCTGGTGCTCGACCTGAAAGGCGAGCTGGTCGAAGAGAAGGCCGGCAGCGTGCGCGATTCCGTGGTGGCCGGCCTGTCCGGCAATGCACGGCGCACGATCCAGCTGCGCGACGTGCTGCGCGCCCTCGACACCGCCGCGAAGGACAGCAACATCGACAGCGTGGTGCTGCTGCTCGACGAGATGGACGGCGGCGGCCTGGCCTCGCTGCGCGAATTCGGCGCCGCGGTCGAGCGCGTCAAGGCGGCCGGCAAGCGCGTGGTGGCCTGGGGCGGCGCCTATGACCAGAAGCGCTACATGGTGGCCTCGCATGCCAGCGAGGTCTACCTGCACCCGATGGGCATGGTGATGATCGAAGGCTTCGGCCGCCACCGTAACTACTACCGCGACGCCCTCGACAAGGTCGGCGTGACGGTCAACCTGATGAAGGTCGGCACCTATAAAAGCTTCGCCGAGCCGTATATCGGCAACGGACCGTCGCCGGCGGCCCAGGAAGCCGACGCCTTCCTGTACAACGCGCTGTGGGCCAACTACACGGCCGAAGTCGAGAAGGCGCGCAAGCTGCCGGGCGGCGCCATCGCCAAGGGCATCGAGGAACTGCCGCAGCGCATGGCGGCCGCCAACGGCAATGCCGGCAAGGTGGCGCTGGACTGGAAGCTGATCGACGGCCTCAGGACCCGCGACGAAGTGCGCGCCGAGATGCTCAAGCGCGGCGTGTACGACGACGCCATCAAGAGCTTCCGCCAGGTGTCGTTCCAGGACTACCTCGACCGCAATCCGCCGAAGCTGCTGGGCGACGCCGTCGCCGTGATCGTGGCGGCCGGCGACATCACCGAAGGCACGGGCGGCCCCGGTATGGTGGGCGGCATCTCGACCGCCAACATGATCCGCGCCGCGCGCGAGGACAAGCAGGTCAAGGCCTTGGTCCTGCGCATCAATTCGCCGGGCGGCAGCGCCTACGGTTCGGAACTGATCCGGCGCGAACTGGAACTGACCCGCAGCGCCGGCAAGCCGGTGGTGGTGTCGATGGGCGACGTCGCGGCGTCCGGCGGCTACTGGATCTCGATGGCGGCCGACGAGGTCATCGCCGACCCGAACACCGTCACCGGCTCGATCGGCGTGTTCGCGATCCTGCCGACCGCCGACAAGGTGGTCGACAAGCTCGGCATCCACACGGCCGGCGTGACCACCACCTGGCTGGCCGACGCCTACAACCCGCTGCGCCCGCTCGATCCGCGCTTCGGCCAGGTGATCCAGGCCAGCATCAACCACATCTACGACGAGTTCACCACCAAGGCCGCGATCGCGCGCCGCACCACGCCGGAAAAGATCGACGCGGTGGGGCAGGGCCGGGTCTGGACCGGCGCCCAGGCCAGGGAACGCGGCCTGGTCGACCGCCTCGGCAGCTACGGCGACGCGCTGCAGGCCGCCGCCAAACGCGCCCACCTGGAAGGCGATTTCCGCATCGCCTATGCCGAGCGTCCGGACAGCCTGTTCGAACGGCTGCTGGAGCGCGCGGGCCTGACCGATGCCCAGGCCTTGAGCGTGCAGGTCAAGCTCGGCCTGCTGCCCGACCTGACCCTGGATGCGCTGCCGGCCGGCGCCGCCGCCGGGGTGGCGAAAGACCTCGGCTGGCTGTCGCAGGTGGCGTCGCGCCGCCAGCCGTTCGCGGCGGTGACGCATTGCCTGTGCGAGGCGCCCTGAGTCATGGCCTGGGTCCTCACCAAATACCTGGTCACCGCGGCCGTCGTCGTGCTGGTCTCGGAATTCGCCAAGCGCAGCGACAAGCTCGGCGCCCTGATCGCGGCGCTGCCGATGGTGACGGTGCTGACCCTGATCTGGCTGCACGTGGAAAAGCAGCCGGCCGCGAAGGTGGCGAACCACGCCTGGTACACCTTCTGGTACGTGGTGCCGACGCTGCCCATGTTCCTGGCCTTTCCCGGCCTGCTGGCGCGCTGGGGTTTCTGGCCGGCCCTGGGCGCCAGCGTGGTCCTCACCGCCATCTGCTTCCTCGTCTTCGCGCTCGCCATGAAGCGTTTCGGCGTCATGCTGATGTAGGGCGCAGCCCGGTCCTGTCAAGGCGGTTTAAGCATTTGTAACAAGTTGTACGGTCAGGCAATATTTCATGGGACGGGCGCGGATGGGATCCGCGCCCGTTTTTACTTGGTGCGCTGCGCCGCGAGCCTGTCCAGGGACGAGGACGTCTTGACGATTTTGGTACGTTACGAAACATAAAGCCGAGGGCCGCCATGCTACATTCGTGAGCAAACTACCAAGGACCTTGCATGAACCCGACCGTCACCCCCGACAAGGAAAAGACCACCACCCATCCCCCGCGGACCAGGCGTTCGCGCGTGATCGGCGCCATCGTCGCGATCCTCTGCATGGCCGGCCTGGGCTGGCTGGCCTGGCACCTGACCCACCAGCCGGCCGGCGGAGCAAATGCGGGCGCGGCGGCCGGCGCACGCGGGCAGGGCGGCGGCGCGCCGGGTGGCGGTGGCGGTCCGGGCGGCGGAGGACGGGGCGGACGCGGCGGCCAGATGGCGACCACGGTCGGCGTCGGCAAGGCCGAGCGCGCCGATATCCCGATCACCCTGGAAGCCCTCGGCACCGTGACCCCGGCGGCGGTGGCGACGGTGCGTCCGCAGGTCGGCGGGGTGCTGCAGAAGATCACCTTCACCGAAGGCCAGCTGGTCAAGGAAGGCCAGGTGCTGGCCACCATCGACGCGCGGCCGGCGCAAATGAGCCTGCTGCAGGCCACCGGCCAGCGCCAGCGCGACGAAGCCCAGCTCGAAAGCGCGCGGGTGCTGCTGCAGCGCTACCGCACCCTGCTGGAGCAGGATTCGATCGCGCGCCAGGACGTCGATACCCAGGCGGCCCTGGTCAAGCAGCTCGAAGGCGCCGTCACCACCGACAAGGCGGCCGAAGGCATCGCCCGCATCAACCTCGGCTACACCCAGGTGCGCGCGCCGATCGCCGGCCGGGTCGGCCTGCGCAACGTCGACATCGGCAACCTGGTCAACAGCGGCGACGCCAACGGCATTGCCGTGATCACCCAGATGTCGCCGATCGACGTCGAATTCGCGGTGCCCCAGGACCAGCTGCCGGCCCTGCAGCAGCGCATCAACCAGAACGCCAGCATGCAGGCGATCGCGCTCGACCGCACCCGCACCCGGAACCTGGCGACCGGGCGCTTCATGGCCCTCGACAACCAGGTCGACACCCAGACCGGCACCGTGCGCGCCAAGGCCCGCTTCAGCAACGACGGCGGCAAGCTGTTCCCCAGCCAGTTCGTCAACGTGCGCCTCGAAGTCGACACGATCAGGAATGCCGTGACGGTGCCGGTGACGGCCCTGCGCCACGGCGCCAACGGCGATTTCGTCTACGTGCTGAATGCGCAGAACAAGACGGTCGCGCTGCGCAACGTGAAGCGCGGCCAGGCCAACGCCGAGCGCATCCAGATCACCGAAGGCCTGCAGGGCGGCGAGACCGTGATTACCGAAGGCGCCGACCGCCTGAAGGACGGCGCCAGGGTGACGCTGCCGGGCGATCGGCCGGCGGGCGCGGGCGGCCGTGGCGGCCAGGGCGCACAGGCTGGCCAGCAGGGACAGCAGGCGCAGCCAGGCCAGCAGGGAGAGCGTCGTCATCGCCGCCAGCAGGCCGAAGGGGCTGCGCAATGAGCGCAGTCGTTATGGCTGCCGCACCAAGCCCGTCATCCCCGCGCAGGCGGGGATCCATGCTGAGCCGCCGAATTCGAAACCTTCGCGCGAATGCTGGGCTTCCAACGTCGGCCACGCAGCATGGGTTCCCGCCTTCGCGGGAACGGCGGGGCAAATGTGAGGTGGCCGCATGAGCCCCTCCGCCCCATTCATCCGCCGCCCGGTCGCCACCTCGCTGCTGATGCTGGCGATCGTGCTGGCCGGCCTGGTCGGCTACAAGTTCCTGCCGCTGTCGGCGCTGCCCCAGGTCGACTTCCCGACCATCCAGGTGCAGACCCTGTACCCGGGCGCATCGCCGGAAGTGATGGCGCGCACCGTGACGGCGCCGCTGGAGCGCCAGTTCGGCCAGATGTCCGGCCTGTCGCGCATGAGTTCCACCAGCGCGGCCGGCGTCTCGGTCGTCACCCTGCAGTTCGGCCTCGGCCAGACCCTCGACGTGGCCGAACAGGAAGTGCAGGCCGCGATCAATGCCGGCGGCTCGCTGCTGCCGACCGACCTGCCGGCGCCGCCGGTCTACGCCAAGGTCAACCCGGCCGATGCGCCGGTGCTGACGCTGGCCATCACCTCGGACACCATGCCGCTGACCGAGGTGCAGAACCTCGTCAACACGCGCCTGGCGCTGAAGATCAGCCAGGTCACGGGTGTCGGCCTGGTCACCCTGCAGGGCGGGCAGCGCCCGGCGGTGCGGATCCAGGCGAATACCGAAGCCCTGGCCGCGAACGGCCTCGGTCTCGATACGCTGCGCACCGCGATCACCGCGGCCAACGCCAACAGCGCCAAGGGCAGCTTCGACGGCCCGGCGCGGGCCTACACCATCAACGCCAACGACCAGCTGGTCACGGTGCCCGACTACACGAACCTGATCGTCGCCTACCGCAACGGCGCGCCGGTGCGCCTGGGCGACGTCGCGCGCGTGGTCGACAGCGCCGAGAACGTGAAACTCGGCGCCTGGGCCAACATGAAGCCGGCCATCATCCTGAACGTGCAGCGCCAGCCGGGCGCCAACGTGATCGCCACCGTCGACGCCATCAAGGACCGCCTGCCGGAGCTGCAGGCCAGCCTGCCGCCGACCCTGCGCGTGGACGTGCTGTCCGACCGCACCACCGGCATCCGCGCCTCGGTCGAGCATGTGCAGATCGAACTGGTGCTGGCCGTGCTGCTGGTGGTGCTGGTGATCTTCGCCTTCCTGCACAGCATCCGCGCCACCGTGATCGCCAGCCTGGCCGTGCCGATTTCCCTGGTCGGCACCTTCGGCGTCATGTACCTGCTCGGCTACAGCCTGAACAACCTGTCGCTGATGGCGCTGACGATCGCCACCGGCTTCGTGGTCGACGACGCCATCGTCATGATCGAGAACATCGCGCGCTACATCGAAGAAGGCGAGAAGCCGATGGACGCGGCCTTGAAAGGCGCGACCCAGATCGGCTTCACCATCATTTCGCTGACGGTGTCGCTGATCGCGGTGCTGATCCCGCTGCTGTTCATGGGCGACGTGGTGGGGCGCCTGTTCCGCGAGTTCGCGGTGTCGCTGGCGATCACGATCCTGATCTCGGCGGTGGTGTCGCTGACCCTGGTGCCGATGATGTCGGCGCGCTGGCTGCGCCAGAACGACGAGTCGCACGACTCGCGTTTTGCGCGCTGGTTCCAGGCCACCTTCGACAACACCGTCGGCTATTACGACCGCTCGCTGAACTGGGTGCTGGAACGCCAGGGCCTGACCCTGCTGGTGGCGCTGGCGACCCTGCTGCTGACGGCGCTGCTGTGGACCTTCATCCCGAAATCCCTGTTCCCGACCCAGAACACGGGCCAGCTGCAGGCGCGCGTGGAAGCGCGCCAGGCGATTTCCTACCAGGCGATGACGGAAGCGCAGCAGGCTGCCGCGCGCGCCATCCTGGCCGACCCGGAAGTGGCTTCGCTCAGCTCCACCGTCGGCGTGGACGCCGCCAACAACACCATGCTCCACACCGGCACCATGCTGATCAACCTGAAGGAAGGGCGCGGCGACCAGGAAGAGCTGATGAACCGCCTGCGCCGGCGCGTGGCCCAGGGCGTCCCCGGCGTGAACCTCTACCTGCAGCCGACCCAGGATCTCACCATCGACGCCGAAAGCGGCCCGACCCAGTTCCGCCTGTCGATCGAAGGCGCGGACACCAGGACGGTGACGGCATGGTCGCGCAAGCTGGCCGAGGCGATGAGCGGGCGCAAGGAGCTGCGCAACGTGGTCACCGATGCCGGCGCCACCGGCGCGGCCGCCTACGTCAACATCGACCGCGACAGCGCCTCGCGCCTGTCGGTGACGGCTTCGAACATCGACGACGCCCTGTACAGCGCCTTTGGCCAGCGCATCGTCTCGACCATCTTCACCGAAACCAACCAGTACCGCGTGATCCTGGAAGCCCAGCAGCCGCAGGACATGTCGCTCGACGCGCTGGCCAACCTGCAGCTGCGCACCGGCTCCGGCCAGCCGACGCCCTTGTCCGCCATCGCAACGGTCACCGAGCAGGCCGCGCCGCTGCAGATCACCCACGTGGCCCAGTACCCGGCGACCACGATCGGCTTCGACACCGCCAGCGGCGTGAAACTGGGCACGGCCGTCAGCGCGATCAAGGAAGTGGCGCAGGAGATCAAGCTGCCGGCCTCCGTCACCATGACCTTCCTCGGCGCTTCCGGCGCCTACCAGAACTCGCTGTCGAACCAGCTGTGGCTGATCCTGGCGGCGGTGGTCTGCGTCTACATCGTGCTGGGCGTGCTGTATGAAAGCTATATCCACCCGCTGACCATCCTGTCGACCCTGCCGTCGGCCGGCGTCGGCGCGCTGCTGGCGCTGATGGTGACGGGCCAGGGCCTGGGCGTGATCGGCATCATCGGCATCATCCTCCTGATCGGCATCGTCAAGAAGAACGCGATCATGATGATCGACTTCGCCATCGAGGCCGAGCGCGACGAAGGCAAGGACCCGCGCACCGCGATCCACCAGGCCGCGATGCTGCGCTTCCGCCCGATCATCATGACCACCCTGGCGGCGCTGTTCGCGGCGATCCCGCTGATGCTGGGCTGGGGCGAGGGCGCCGAGCTGCGCCGTCCCTTGGGTCTGGCGATCTTCGGCGGCCTGATCGTCAGCCAGATGCTGACCCTGTTCACCACGCCGGTGATCTACCTGGCCTTCGACCGCCTGGCGCGGCGCTGGGGCGGCGAGGAGCCGCACAAGCCGCACGGTCCGGGCTCGGACGGCGGTCCGGATCACGGTCCCGACGGCGGCAAACCGGCAGCGAAGCCGGCCGCGCAGCAGCCGGCGCTGCTGACGCCGCAGCCCGCCGGCACCACCGCGCGCGCACAGGGTCCGCACGGAGCCGGCGCATGAACCTGTCGCAGCCTTTTGTCCGGCGTCCGATCGCCACGGTCCTGCTGACCCTGGGTCTGGCGCTGGCCGGCATCGCCGCCTTCTTCGTGCTGCCGGTGTCGCCGCTGCCGCAGGTCGACTTCCCGGCGATCTCGGTGTCGGCAAACCTGCCCGGCGCCAGCCCGGACACGATGGCGTCCTCGGTGGCGACGCCGCTGGAGCGCAGGCTGGCCGTGATCGCCGGCGTCAACGAGATCACCTCGAACAGCGGCAACGGCTCCACCCGCATCAACCTGCAGTTCGACCTGAACCGCCAGATCGATTCCGCCGCGCGCGAAGTGCAGGCGGCCATCAACGCCTCGCGCGCCGACCTGCCGGCGACCTTGAAGAGCAACCCGACCTACCGCAAGGCGAATCCCTCGGATGCGCCGGTGATCATCCTGGCGCTGACATCGAAGACACGCAGCCCCGGCCAGATCTACGACGAGGTCTCGAACATCGTCCAGCAGAAGCTGGCCCAGGTGCGCGGCGTCGGCGACGTCGAGATCGGCGGCGGCTCGCTGCCGGCCGTGCGGGTCGACCTGAACCCCTTCCAGATGAACCGCTACGGCCTGTCCAGCGAAGACGTGCGCGCCGCCATCCAGGCTTCCAACCCGAACCGCCCGAAAGGCGCGCTGGAAGGCAGCGGCATGCGCCTGCAGATCTATTCGCAGGCGAACACGCCGACCAATGGCCGCACGGCGGCCGACTACCGCGGCCTGGTGGTGGCCTGGCGCGACGGCGCCGCGATCCGCCTGCAGGACATCGCCGACGTGACGGACGGCGTCGAGAACATCAACACCCTCGGCCTGTTCAACGGCGAGCCGGCGGTGATCGTGCTGGTCACCAGCCAGCCCGGCGCCAACGTCATCGAGACCGTCGACGGCGTGCGTGCGCTGCTGCCGACCCTGCAGGCCCAGCTGCCGGCCGACGTGCAGATGCAGGTGGCGTCCGACCGCACCAACTCGATCCGCGCCTCGCTGCACGAGATCGAACTGACCCTGATGATCTCGATCCTGCTGGTGGTGCTGGTGGTGAGCGTCTTCCTGCGCAGTATCCGCGCCACCGTGGTGCCGGCGGTGGCCACCGTGGTCTCGCTGCTGGGCACCTTCGGCGTCATGTACCTGCTCGGCTTCTCGATGAACAACCTGTCGCTGATGGCGCTCACGGTCGCCACCGGTTTCGTGGTCGACGACGCCATCGTGGTGCTGGAGAACACCAGCCGCCACGTGGAGGCGGGCATGGACCGCATGAAGGCGGCCCTGCTCGGCGCCAGCGAGGTCGGTTTCACGGTGCTGTCGATCAGCCTGTCGCTGGTGGCGGTGTTCATCCCGCTGCTGTTCATGGGCGGCCAGGTGGGGCGCCTGTTCCGCGAGTTCGCCGTTACCCTGTCGGCGGCGGTGATGATCTCGCTGGTGATCTCGCTGACCACCACGCCGATGCTGTGCGCGGTGCTGCTCAAGCCGGACACGAAGCATCGCCAGCCGGGCCGCGTGGCGCGCTTCTTCGAGCGCGGCTTCGACCGCGTGCTGAAGGGCTACGAGCATGCGCTCGACTGGGCGCTGGACGCCAAGCTGCTGGTGATGCTGATCCTGGCCTTCGTGGTGGGCCTGAACGTCTACCTGTTTACCGCCGCGCCGAAGGGCTTCTTCCCGCGCCAGGACACCGGCCAGATCAACGGCGGCATCCGCGCCGACCAGAGCATCTCCTTCCAGGCCATGCAGCAGAAGCTGAAGCAGCTGGTCAACATCATCAAGAGCGACCCGGCGGTCGACACCGTGGTCGGTTTCACCGGCGGCTCGCGCGCCGGCGGCGGCTTCATGTTTATGAACCTGAAGCCGGTCGGCCAGCGCGCGAAAGGCGAGAGCGGCGAGGCGGTGATCGCGCGCCTGCGGCCGAAGCTGGCGCGCGTCACCGGCGTGCAACTGTTCCTGAATCCGGTGCAGGACCTGCGCATGGGCGGACGCCAGAGCAACTCGACCTACCAGTACACCCTCAAGAGCGACAACCGCGCCGACCTGCGCATGTGGGCCACCAGGCTGGCCGACGCCATGAAAACGGAAAAGGCGCTGACCGACGTCGACACCGACCAGGCCGAGAACGGCGTCGAGACCTATGTCGACATCGACAAGGAAAGCGCGGCGCGCCTGGGCATCAGCGCGAAGGACGTCGACAATGCGCTGTACAACGCCTTCGGCCAGCGCCAGGTCGCGAACATCTACGATGAGCTGAACCAGTACCACGTGATCATGGGCGTGGCGCAGAAGTATGCGCAGTCGCCGGAAGCTTTGCAGGACGTGTACGTGCCGGCCAAGGCGGCATCGTCCACCACCACGGCCAGCACCGGCGCCGGCGCCACGACCAGTTCCGGCGCCGGCGCCGGCAGCGGCAGCGGCAGCGGCAGCGGCAGCGGCAGCGGCGCCGCCACCGGCACCGGCGTCGGTTCGGCCGCGGGCACGGTCGGCGCCGGCTCGGGCAGTACCGGTGGTTCGGGCAGTTCCGGCGCCAGCGGCGGCACCCCGGCCAGTCCGACCAACCTGACGGCGGCGCGCGATCCGTCGAGCGGCTCGGCGCTGTCGACCGGCGCCACCACCATGGTGCCGCTGTCGGCGATCGCGAAGTTTGCCGAGCGCTCGACCCCGAGCTCCGTGAACCACCAGGACGGCGAGCTGTCGACCACCATCTCCTTCAACCTGAACCAGGGCTATTCGCTGTCCGACGGCCAGGCCGCGGTGCGCGACGCCGAGGCCTCGATCGGCATGCCGGTCAACGTGCGCGGCAGCTTCCAGGGCCAGGCCAAGCAGGCGCAGGAATCGAACCAGCAGCAGCCGCTGCTGATCCTGGCCGCCATCGTCGTGATCTACATCGTGCTCGGCATCCTGTACGAAAGCCTGGTGCACCCGATCACCGTGCTGTCGACCTTGCCCTCGGCCGGCGTCGGCGCGGTGCTGGCGCTGCTGATGTTCCACATGGAGTTCTCGATCATCGCGCTGATCGGCGTGTTCCTGCTGATCGGTATCGTCAAGAAGAACGCGATCCTGATCATCGACTTCGCGCTCGAAGCGGAGCGGGCGCGCGGCCTCAGCGCCACCGAGGCGGTGCGCGAAGCCTGCCTGCTGCGCTTCCGGCCGATCCTGATGACGACCCTGGCGGCGGCCCTCGGCGCGCTGCCGCTGGCGATCGGCTTCGGCGAAGGCTCGGAGCTGCGCCAGCCGCTCGGCATCGCCATCATCGGCGGCCTGGTCGCCAGCCAGCTGCTCACGCTGCTCACCACGCCGGTGGTCTACGTCTACATGGACAAGCTGCGCACCGTCAGCCCGGACGAACACGAACTGGCGCGCCATCCGCACGATACCGAAGCTTCCATTTCCCATCCATGACCATGCCAACGATTTTTCCTCTGCGTCCCACTTTGATTGCACTTGCTGCTGCGGCGGCGCTGGCCGGCTGCGCGGTCGGCCCGGCCTACCAGCGTCCGAGCGCGCCCGAGCCGGCCGCGTTCAAGGAGCTGCAGGGATGGGTGCCGGCGGCGCCCGCCGATGCGCTGGAGCGCGGACCCTGGTGGACGCTGTTCAACGACCCGCTGCTGAACGAGCTGGCGGGCAGCGTGGAGGTCTCGAACCAGAACGTGGCGGCGGCGGTGGCGGCCTACGCCCAGGCGCGCGCGCTGGTGGCCGAGCAGCGCGCATCGCTGTTCCCGACCGTGTCGCTGAACGGTTCCGGCACGCGCTCGGGCACCCGCGGCGGCAATGGCCGCGCCACCGTCGACCCGAACGGCAACATCATCGGCGGCGGAAGCGGCGGCAGCAATGCCAGCAATTCCTATCGCCTGTCGCTGGGCACGAGCTGGGAGCCGGACGTGTGGGGCCGCCTGCGCGCCGGCGTGACGGCCGCCAGCGCCAGCGCCCAGGCCAGCGCCGCCGATCTCGCGGCGGCGCGCCTGTCGGCCCAGGGCGAGCTGGCCACCGATTACCTGCAGCTGCGCGCGACCGATGCGGCGCGGGCGCTGCTGGCCACCACCATCCAGGGCTATCAGCGGGTGCTGACGATCACCACCAACCGCTTCAATGTCGGCATCGTGCCGCACTCGGACGTGTTCCAGGCCCAGACCCAGCTCGCGAATGCGCAGAGCGACGACCTGGGCCTGATCCGCCAGCGCGCCCAGCTCGAACATGCGATCGCGGTCCTGGTCGGCAAGACGCCGGCCGACTTCTCGATCGCGGCGCTGCCGTCGACCGCGCCGTTCAGCGTGACCGTGCCGGAGGTGCCGGTCGGCGTGCCGTCGACCCTGCTGCAGCGCCGTCCGGACATCGCCGGCGCCGAACGCCGCGTGGCGGCGGCCAACGAGCAGATCGGCGTCGCGCGCTCGGCCTACTTCCCGAGCATCGGCCTGAGCGCATCCTACGGCACCTCGGCCAGCAAGGTGGGCGAGCTGTTCAACGTGTCGAACGCGGCCTGGTCCTTCGGCCTGTCGGCGGCCCAGACCCTGTTCGACGCCGGCGCCACCCGCGCCCGCGTGCAGGGCGCGCGCGCCGCCCACGAAGAAGCGGTGGCGCGCTACCGCCAGACGGTGCTGGACGCCTTCGCCGACGTCGAAGACCAGCTCGCCGCCACCCGCGTGCTGGCCCAGCAGCAGGAACTCCTGCGCCAGGCCTCGGAAGCGGCGGACAAGGTCGAACAGCAGGTCCTGAACCGCTACAACGCCGGTCAGGTGAGCTATTCCGAGGTGGTGCAGGCGCAGGTCACGGCCCTGAACGCCCGCCGCGCCCTGATCCAGTCCCAATCCGACCGCCAGACCACGGCCGTGGCCTTGATCCAGTCGCTGGGCGGCGGCTGGCATGCCAACTGACTTCGTTAATTCGGGGTCGTTAATTCGGGGTCAGATCACTTTTTTGGGAAAGATCGGCTTGGAAAAAATTTCCGCCTCGTCAGCGCCCGCCAGGCGCGGGTCAGCCGCGGGCACGCGCGGCAACTTGCCAAAGGACCATTGCCATAAAATGTGCTCTGACCCCGAATTTTGACATGTTCAGCGACTTCGCCTGGCCCGCCGACGATTCGACTGCCGGCGCCGTGCTCTACATCGCCGGCACCGTCGCGCTGACGGTCTGGATGCGGCGCAAGGATTTCCGGCAGGGCGGCAGGGCGGCCGGCATCGCGGCGCTCGACCTGCTGAGCAGCATCAGCATGGCGATCCCGGCCTTGGCTTACTGGAACGCGCAGCTGGCTGCCGGCGTGGG
>CAJYXO010000054.1 GCA_913778765.1 uncultured Massilia sp.
GTCTATCGGAACCGCCCCGTCGCACCTATGCTCTGCGCATCGTCCCAGGGAGTCACTCCGATGCGCCGTCCGTTGCTTGCCCTGTTCCTGCTCGTGTTCGGTTTCGCTGGCGCTACGCAGGCCGCCATGGTCGCCAAGCCGGTCCAGTGGACCGACAAGGGGGTCACGTTCAAGAGTTTCCTCGTCTACGACGACGCGGTTACCGCCCGGCGGCCGGGCCTGGTGATGGTGCCGAACTGGTTCGGCGTGAACGACATGGCCGTGGCCAAGGCCAAGGAGATCGCGGGCAAGGATTACGTGATCCTGCTCACCGACATGTACGGCGAGACCATTCGCCCGACCAACGAAAACGCCGCCATGGCGGCGGTCAAGCCGCTCTACGGCGATCGCCAGCTGATGCGCGACCGGGTCAGCCGCGCACTGGCGGAGCTGAAGGCCCAGGAAAAGACGGCGCCGATCGATCCGGCCCGACTGGCCGCGATCGGCTTCTGCTTCGGCGGCTCCAGCGTGCTCGACCTCGCCCGCGCCGGCGCCGACGTGGCGGCGGTGGTGAGCTTCCACGGACTGCTGGCGGACGACTCCCGGCTGCCGGTCACGATCCACGCCCGCGTGCTGGCGCTCAACGGCGCTGACGACCAGAACGTGCCGCCCGCGCAGCGCGAGGCGTTCGAGAAGGAGATGGACGGCGCGAAAGCCGATTGGGCGTCGGTCGATTTCGGTGGCGCGGTGCATTGCTTCACCGAGAAGGAGGCCACCACGCCCACCGGTAATTGCCGCTACGACGGCAAGGTGGCCAAGCGCGCCTATGCGTCGATGCGCGCGTGGCCGAACGAGGCATTCGCGGCCAAGGGCTGAGCCGGCGCGGGCAGCCCCCTGTAGGCGCTGGCCTGCCGGCGACGCCGACGAAGCGGTGCGCTAGAACCGCCGCTCCACAGCGTAATCGGCCAGCGCCAGCAACGCGTCGCGATGCGCCGACGGCGCCAGCGCCGCCAGCGCGTCGCGCGCCGCCACCGCGTGGGCCGTGGCCTTGGCGTGGGTGCGCTCCAGCGCGCCCGAATCGCGGATCGAGGCGACGATCCGGTCCAGCGAATCCAGGCCGCCGTGTTCGATGGCGTGGCGCAACGACGCCAGTTGCTCGGCGTCGGCCGACTGCATCGCATAGATCAGGGGCAGGGTGGGCTTGCCCTCGGCCAGGTCGTCGCCGATGTTCTTGCCCAGGGTTTCCGCGTCCGAGACGTAGTCGAGCAGGTCGTCGGCGATCTGGAACGCGTAGCCCAGCTCCATGCCATAGCGCCGCAGTGCCGCCGTCTGGGTGTCATCCAGGCCGCCCAGCACGCCGCCCAGTTCGGTGGCGGCGGCGAACAGCACCGCCGTCTTGCGCTCGATCACCGCCAGATAGGCCGCCTCGTCGACGTCGGCGTTGCCGATGTTCAGCAGCTGCAGCACCTCGCCCTCGGCGATGGTGTTGGTCGTGTCGGCGAGGATGCGCATGATGCGCATGTCGTCGAGCTCCACCATGAGCTGGAACGAACGCGAATAGAGGAAGTCGCCCACCAGCACGCTGGCGGCGTTGCCCCACAGCGCGTTGGCCGTCTTGCGACCACGGCGCATGTCCGATTCGTCCACCACGTCGTCGTGGAGCAGGGTGGAGGTATGGATGAACTCGATGATCGCGGCGAGCTTGGCGTGTTCCTTGCCGGCATAGCCGGCGGCGCCGGCCGCGAGCACGTGCAGCATCGGGCGCAGGCGCTTGCCGCCGCCAGCGATGATGTGGTCGGCGATGCGATTGATCAGCACCACGTCGGAGGCCAGGCGGCTGCGGATCAGCGCATCGACCTGGGCCATGTCATCGGCGGCGAGGGCGCGAACGCCGGCGAAATCGAGCGGGGTCTGGCTTTCGGCGATGGAGTGCATGGGGCCTTGGGATGGGAGACTCGGCGGATCGACCTGCATTATAGGGGTAGCCGGTTGGGGGAGCGTTCATGGGACCCGCCCGGGCAGGGTGCCGCCCTCCCCGTGACGACGGCGGCAGCCGGTTCGTCCCCCTTGGGTGTTTACGGCAGGAGCCCCATCACCGAAACTAGCCGGTCCGACCCCGCCCCGCGGCACCTCGCTGCCGATACCATCGGGCGACGGCGCCGCCGGCCCCGCGGGCGGTCCAAGACACGCATCACGAGGGAATTCCATGGCACGCGGCATCAACAAGGTCATCATCGTCGGCAATCTCGGCGCGGATCCGGAAACCCGCTACACCGGCAGCGGCACGGCGATCACGTCCTTGCGCATCGCCACCTCCGAGGCCTGGACCGACAAGCAGTCCGGCGAAAAGCAGGAGCGCACCGAATGGCACCGCGTGAAGCTGTTCGGCAAGCTCGCCGAAATCGCGGGCGAATACCTGAAGAAAGGCCGCCAGGTCTACATCGAAGGGTCCCTGTGCACCGATAAGTACACCGACAAGGACGGCGTCGAACGCTACAGCACCGACATCATCGCCAACGAGATGCAGATGCTCGGCGGCCAGGGCGGCGGCGAAGGCGGCGGTTTCGGCGGCGGGCAGGGCGGCGGTCGCCCCCAGGCGTCGCGCGGCAACGCGGGCGGCGGCCAGGGCGGCGGTGGCGGCAACTGGGGCGGCGGCGGTGGCCAGCAGCGCGGCGGCGGCAACTTCGGCGGCGGCTCGCGCGGTGGCGACGATTACGGCCAGCAGCGTGGCGGCGGCGCGCCGCAGCGCTCGGCACCGCCGGTCAACGAAGGCTTCG
>CAJYXO010000055.1 GCA_913778765.1 uncultured Massilia sp.
GCCGCACCGACGTGCCGCGCATCGTCGACTGGTACATGGAAAACAAGATCAACATCGACGACCTGATCACGCATCACCTGACGCTCGACCAGATCAACGATGGCTTCGATCTGATGAAACGGGGCGAATCGATCCGCTCCGTGGTCGTGTATTAACCGGCAGTCCAACGACAAGAGGAGGCATGATCATGAGCAGCGCTGTCCATATTCATCCATCCGTCGACGACGGCATTCCGCCGGCGGCCCCGGACTTTTCTGGCGGGACCTTATCCTGCCTGTGCACCAGCAATCCGGTGACGGTCGAGATCAAGGGCCAGGTGGCGCACAACCACGTGTGCGGCTGCACCAAGTGCTGGAAGCCGGCCGGCTCGCTGTTTTCGCAGGTGGCCGTGGCGCCGCGCGAGAACGTACGCGTGGTCGCCAACGGCGACAAGCTGCAGCCGGTCGACACCAGCGCCGCCATCGTGCGCCATGCCTGCCGCGAATGCGGCGTGCACATGTACGGGCGCATCGAGAACACGGCGCATCCCTTCTACGGCCTCGACTTCGTGCACACCGAGCGCTCGAAGGAACGCGGCTGGGCGCCGCCGAGCTTCGCCGCCTTCGTGTCGTCCATCATCGAATCCGGTGCCCGTCCCGAAAACATGAGCGCGGTGCGGGCCCGCCTGAACGAGATCGGCCTACCACCTTACGACTGCCTGTCGCCGCCCCTGATGGACGCGATCTCCATCCACATCGCCAAGGCCAAAGGAGTGCTATGAAGCTCTTGCCCCTGCTTCTGCTGACATCACTGGCCACGCCCGCCATGGCCCGTCCCAATGACTTCCCGACCAGTGGGAGGATGGAGTACGTGCTGGAGTGTATGCAAAAGCACGAGGGCAAGTACGAATTCCTCTACAAGTGCTCGTGCGTCATCGATCGCATCGCCGAGGCGATGCCCTACGAGGACTATGTGACGACGTCGACCGCCCTGCGCGACCAGGCACTGGCCGGGGAGCGCGGCGGCGTGTTCCGCGATGCCCCGACGGTCAAGGTCATGGCCGATAAATACAAAACGATCCAGGCCGATGCGAACAAGGCCTGCCACGTGCAGCAGCGCTGATACAAGAACCATTAGGAGACCAACATGTCATTTCAAGCAAGCCTCATCCGCTGGTGGCCGTGCCTGGCGCTGGCAGCTTCGCCGGCATTCGCTGCCAACAACGATCTGCCCCAGCTGAGCAAGGATCCGAAAAACTGGACCATGCAGGCCGGGGACCTGAGCAACCAGCGTTACAGCGAACTCAAGCAGATCAACAGCAGGAACGCCAAGAACCTGCAGGTGGCCTGGACCTTCTCGACCGGCGTGCTGCGCGGCCATGAAGGCGGACCGCTGATCATCGGCGACACCATGTACCTGCACAGCCCCTTCCCGAACAAGGTGTTCGCGCTCTCGCTGGAAGACCAGGCCATCCGCTGGAAATACGAGCCGAAGCAGGACCCGACCGTGATCCCGGTGATGTGCTGCGATACCGTGAACCGCGGCCTTGCCTACTCGAACGGCAAGATCTTCCTGCAGCAGGCCGATACCACGCTGGTGGCGCTCGACGCCAAGACCGGGGCCGAGCTGTGGAAGACCAAGGTGGGCGATCCGAAGATCGGCGAAACCACCACCAATGCGCCGCATATCTTCAAGGACAAGCTGTTGACCGGCATCAGCGGCGGCGAATTCGGCGTCCGCGGCCGTATTGCCGCCTACGATCCGAACACCGGCAAGCTGCTGTGGAAAGCCTTCAGCACCGGGCCGGACAAGGACATGCTGATCGACCCGGCCAAGACCATGACCTGGACCGACGGCAAGATGGCGCCGGTCGGCCCCGACTCCTCGCTCAAGAGCTGGCAGGGCGACCAGTGGAAGCTGGGTGGCGGCACCACCTGGGGCTGGTACAGCTACGATCCGCAGCTGAACCTGGTGTACTACGGCAGCGGCAACCCGAGCACCTGGAACCCGCGCCAGCGCCCGGGCGACAACAAGTGGGCGATGACGATCTTTGCCCGCGACCTCGATACCGGCGTGGCGAAATGGGTCTACCAGATGACCCCGCACGACGAGTGGGACTATGACGGCGTCAACGAAATGATCCTGGTCGACATGAAGGTCAAGGGCCAGCCGCGCAAGGCGCTGGTGCACTTCGACCGCAACGGCTTCGCCTACACCATGGACCGGCAGAGCGGCGAGCTGCTGGTCGCCGAAAAATACGATCCGGCCGTGAACTGGGCCACCCATGTGGACATGAAGAGCGGCCGCCCGCAGGTGGTGGCCAAGTACAGCACCGACAAGAACGGCCCCGACGTCAACTCCAAGGGCATCTGCCCGTCGGCGCTCGGCACCAAGGACCAGCAGCCGGCTTCGTATTCGCGCAAGACCGGCCTGTTCTACGTGCCGACCAACCACGTCTGCATGGACTACGAGCCCTTCCAGATCGAGTACACCGCCGGCCAGCCCTATGTCGGCTCGACCCTGTCGATGTATGCGGCGCCGAACAGCCATGGCGGCCTGGGCAACTTCATCGCCTGGGATGCGAGCTCCGGCAAGATCGTCTGGTCGAAGCCCGAGAAATTCTCGGTATGGAGCGGCGCATTGTCGACCGCCGGCGACGTGGTGTTCTACGGAACGTTGGAAGGTCACATCAAGGCGGTCGACCACAACGGCAAGGAGCTGTGGAAGTTCAAGACCCCATCCGGCATCATCGGCAACGTCACGACCTGGGAATACAAGGGCAAGCAGTATATCGGCGTGCTGTCCGGGATCGGCGGCTGGGCCGGCATCGGCCTGGCGGCCGGCCTGACCAAGGGCACGGAGGGCCTGGGCGCGGTCGGCGGTTACAAGGACCTGGCCAAGTACACCGAACTCGGCGGCGTGCTGACCGTGTTCGCCTTGCCGGACCGCTGATCCGCCGCAACCGCACCAAGCGGCCGCCGGCAGGCGTCGGACCGGCGGCCGTCTCTTGTCATCACCGGGAATCGTCATGAAGAAACTTGTGTATCTGATGTTGAGTGCAGCCGCCTGCATGGCCGTGACCCCCACGGTGGCCGCCGATTCGGTGCCGTACAAGGTCGCCGACGGCAACAAGGTGGATGCCCAGACCCTGAGCGGCTGGAAGACCTGGCGCGCGCTGGCCTGCGAGCGCTGCCACGGCGCGGCGCAGGAGGGAATGGTCGGGCCTTCGCTGGTGAACAGCCTCAAGGTGCTGACCCGGGACCAGTTCAGGGAGACCGTCCTGCACGGCCGGATCGAGAAAGGCATGCCCAACTTCGACGGCAGCAAGATGGTGGTCGAGAATATCGACAACCTGTACGCCTACCTGAAGGGGCGCTCGGATGGTGCGATCCAGCCGGGCCGCCTGACGGAGATCGGCAAATGAGCTGGTTTCCCTGCCTGGACAGGCTGGCGGTGGCGGCGGTGCTGTTCTGCATGGCGGGGCAGGGCACGGCCCAGCAGGCGGCAAACGATGCCGGCCCCGGCCAGGACAAAGTACTGCGCGTCTGCCAGGATCCGAACAACATGCCGTTTTCGAATCGCGCCGAGGCCGGTTTCGAGAACAAGATCGCAGCCCTGTTCGCCCAGGAGCTGGGATGGAAGCTGGAACACACCTGGTTCCCGCAGCGGATCGGCTTCATCCGCAATACCCTGCGCGCCAAGGTCGAGAATTCGGACCGCTTCAAGTGCGACCTGGTGACCGGCGTGCCGGCCGGCTTCGAGATGGCGGCCACCACCCGTCCTTACTACCATTCGAGCTATGCGCTGGTGTACGTCAAGGGCAAGGGCCTGGATGGCGTGCATGGCCTCGACGACCTGCTGGCCTTGAAGCCGGAGCAGCGGCGCAAGGTGCGCTTCGGCGCATTCTCGTCTTCCCCGGTGACCGAATGGCTGGTGCGGTCCAGGCTCATCGAACAGGTCGACTGGTACCAGAACCAGACCGGCGATGCCGAGCAATACCCTGGACAGATCATCGAACGCGACCTCGCCAGCGGCAAGATCGACGCCGCCTTCGTGTGGGGGCCGATTGCCGGCTATTTCGCCCGGCATACGCGCGTGGCGCCCATCGTCGCTGTCCCGCTCGCGTCGCGTCCCGGCATGAAGCTCGACTTCGACATCGCGATGGCGGTGCGCCACGGCGACAAGGCATTCCGGCAGCGCATCGACCAGTTGATCGACGCCAACCGTTCCCGGATCGCCGCCATCCTCGACGATTACGGCGTGCCGCAGGTCGACCAGCAGGGGCGGGCGGTCGTTTCCCAGCCTGCGGGCAAGCCATGAGGCGCCCCGTCGCGCTGTTTGCCGTGCTTGCTGCGCTGGCTGCAGGGCCTGCGGCTGCCCAGTCGATCTCGCAGGCGGAAACGCTGTTGTTCGAGACCGACCACCTGGCGAAGATGAAGGCGCCGGCCACGCTGGTCTACGCCTTCCGCAAGGAAAGCAACGTCGAGCCTGGTTTCAGCGACAAGGTGCGGCTCGAGCTTGCCAGGATCGATGGCAAGCTGAATGCGACCCTGCATTTTCTCTCGGGCGAGCACAAACAGGATATTCCGGCACTGGAAGAAGCCCATGGCAATCCGGTCCTGCTCGGGTTTCTCGAGCACGACATCGCCGAAATGAAACGTCTCAGCGGCGGCTCGACCAGTTATTTTCGCAAGCGGATCCGCATGGCGCTGGCAGAAGGCGCCGAAGTCAGCCGGCAACGGATCGCCTATCAGGGCAGGAACCTGGACGCGCAGGTAGTACGTATCCAGCCCTACCTGGCCGATCCGATGCATGCGCGGTTCGAAAAATATCTGCACAAGACCTACACCTTCATCCTCAGCGACCAGGTGCCGGGGGGCTTGTACCAATTGCATACTTCGATCGGCAAGCCCGAAACGGTGCGGACGGCGGCACCGGCTGCAGGCGCGCCGGCAGCTGTGCCAATGATCGATGAAACCCTGACCCTGATCAGCGTCACGCCTGGGAAACCTTGAGCGGCAAGAGACATCAGCAGGAGGCATGCGATGGCGCCGTTGAAAGTACTCGCATTCGATTACGCGACCGCCGGCGGACCGATGTCACGGCGATTGCCGCAGTCGCTCAGGCGCCAGGGCGACATGCTGCTGCAAGCCTTGCAGGCCGACCTGCGCGCCATGCCGGGCGTCGAGCTGACGACGATGACACCGGTACTGGACGCACCTGAAGCAGAGCCGGCATTCGGCGCACGCCTCGATGCCTGCATGGAAGCGGCCGATGCCGTGTGGCCCCTGGCGAGCGAGTCGGAAGGGCTGCTGGAACGCCTGTCGCACGAGGTCTTGCGCGCTAACCGGATTCTGCTGGGAAGTGCGCCCGGTGCGGTGCGGGTGGCGGCCAGCAAGTTGACGGTCGCCCGTGCGCTGGCCGATGGCGGCGTGCCGGTTGCCGCCACCTACAGTCCGCATGCGGTCCTGCCGGACGTGGCCGGCGCCTGGGTGGTCAAGCCCGACGACGGCGCCGGCTGCTTCGACATCCGCCTGTTCAGCGACCGCGCGGCGGCGCTGGCGTGGATCCGTGGCGCGGCGGCGGAAGCTTATGTGCTGCAGCCTTTCATCGCCGGCAAACTGGGCAGTCTCTCCATTCTGTGCTGCGATGGCGTGGCACGGGTATTGAGCTGTAATCTGGAGCGGGTAGCCATGCGCAATAACCGCTTTCACTTCCTCGGCAGCACAGTGAACGGCCTCGGTGACCACGACGGCGCCCTCGATCGCCTGGCCCAGCAGGTAGCGGCGGCCATTCCCAGCCTGTGGGGCTATGTCGGCGTCGACTTCGTGCTGACTGAGCGCGGCGCGGTCGTATTGGACGTCAACCCGCGCCTGACTGCCGCCTATGCCGGTCTGCATGCCTCGATCGGCAGCAACCCGGCCGCCATGGTCATCGAATTGCTGAAGGGACCGTCCGCCATGCCCGGACCCGTCAGTGTGCGGCGCGCAGTCAGTGTCGACCTGGGCGACGGGACTGACTGAGTCGACGAAAGGATCTATCTGATCGCAACGCCCCAGGGCAGCTTGCCGACGGCAATGTCGCGCAGCTTGGCGCGGCTGGCCGTGTCGATCACGGACACGCTGTTCGACCGGCCATTGGCCACGTATAGCTTCTTCCCATCGGGCGTCAGCGCCATGTTCCAGGGGCGCTGGCCTACCGGAATCGTGGCGACGACCTGGTTGGTGGCGGTGTCGATGACTGAAACGCTGGCATCGCCGCCATTCGATACATAGACCTGCTTGCCGCTCGGGTGCACGGCGATGCCGTTCGCACGCAGCCCGGCCTTGACGCGGGCGACGATGGCAAATGTATCCGTGTCGATGACGAACACTTCATTGGCGTTCTCCGTCGCCACGTAGGCGCGGCTGCTGTCCGGCAGGAAGCCGATGCCGCGCGGACGAGCGCCGACCGCCACCTGCGCCACCTGCTTGCGCGTATTGAAATCGATGATGTCGACCGCGTCGCCTTCTTCGGCGCTGACGAAGAGCAGGTGGCCGTTCGGGCTGAACACCGCATGCTCGGGATTCTTGCCGTGGACCTTGATCGAAAACGCCAGTGCATTGCTGCGCGTATCGACCACCGCAATATCGTTCTTGCCTTCGACGGCAGCCACTACCCAGCGCCCGTCCGGGGAAATCGATACCCCCTCCGGTGACTCGCCCAGCGCAACCGTGGCGCCCAGCTTTTTCCCTTTCAGGTCGACCAGTTGCAGGCTGTTGTGCGGCTGGTCGCTGACGTAGAGCCAACGCGCGTCCGCGCCGACCGCCAGGCCGCGCGGCTTGCTGCCGCCAGGCAGTTCCGCCACCACCTGATCGGTCGCGGTATCGATCACCGACACCGTGCCGGCGCCCTCGTTCGGCACGTAGGCGAAGGGCTCGGCCAGCAGGGAAAACGGCAGCGCCGCCAGCAAGGCGAAGGCAGTCGAGACGATGTTGGACGGTTTGAGGGTCATCGAGACTCCAGGGGAAGGTCGGCACGTGTACGCATGCGGTGAATGGCACGCCGTGGCCACATGCGCCATAGCAGGCCATCGCGGTCGATCAGCATGTGCTTGGCGACTGCGAGCACGTGCAGGCCGACGAACAGGGCGAGCAGCAGCGCGGTCAGGTGGTGGGTCTGGTTGAAAAAGGCGTACAGCAGTTTGTCGTCAGGGCCCCAGGGCGGCAGGCGGACCAGGTTGAAGAATTTGATGCCATGCTTGCTGACATTCGAAGCCAGATAGCCGGAAAGCGGCAGCATCAGCATGCATAAGTAGAGAAGGGCGTGGCTGAACCTGGCGGTATGCCGCTGCCAGGCCGGCATGGTATCGGAAAGCGGCGGCGGAACATGCGTCAGGCGCCAGACGATGCGCAGGAGGACCAGCAGACCGATCACGATCCCGGAGCTCTTGTGCAGGTTGACGTAGAAGCCGCGCTCGGGTGTGCCGCGCGGGATATCGTCCAGCATCAGGCCGAACGCAAACTGGCCCGGCAACAGCACGGCAATCAGCCAGTGCAGGGCGATGGCGGTGGCGGTATAGCGGTCACGCATGGTCAATGGACCAGGGACTTTTCGGGCGGCTTGATGTTCAGCCGCTGCAGCTTGCGATACAGCGTGTTGCGACTGATATCCAGTTCCCGCGCAACGCCGCTCAGGTTCCAGTCGTGGCGCTGGAGCACCTGCAGCAGCGCGCGGCGCTCGGCGCTTTCAAGCGTGTTGAGGCTGGCGTCGGCTGCAGGTTCCGCATCCACGCGCTGTGCCGGCGCCGCGTCGAGGGTATCGATGCAGTATTCGGCCGGCAGATCGCGCTCAGTCAGCCGATCGTCTTCACGCAAGGCAATCATGCTGCGCAGCAGGTGGCGCAGCTGGCGCACGTTGCCCGGCCAGCGCTGCCGGTCGAGCAGGGACAGCAAGCCGGCATCGAGTTCGACCGGGCCATCTTCTGCGCTCTCCTCGGCGGCCAGATGGCGTATGAGTGCGCAGCGGTCGGCGCGATCGCGCAGCGGCGGCAGCGTGAGCGTGATCCCCTGCAGCCGGTAGTACAGGTCTTCGCGGAATTCACCAAGGATTATCTTCTTCGGCAAATCACAATGGGTGGCGCTGATCAAACGAATGTCGAGCTTGACTGGAGCTTCGCTGCCGAGAGGGGTCACTTCGCGCTCTTCGAGCACCCGCAGCAAGCGTGCTTGGAGGGCCACCGGCATGTCGCCGATTTCATCGAGGAACAGCGTGCCGGTGTTGGCCTGCAGGAGCTTGCCGCGCTGGCCATCCTTGCTGGCGCCGGTAAACGCGCCAGAGCGGTAGCCGAACAGTTCGCTTTCGATCAGTGATTCCGGTATCGAGGCGCAATTGATCGCCACGAAGGGACGGCTGGCACGGCTGCTGGATGCATGGATGGCGCGGGCGAACATTTCCTTGCCTGTGCCGGTTTCGCCCAGGAGCATGATCGAGACGTTGCGCTCGAGGACGCGCTTGGCCTTTTCGACATTGGCGGACATGACGGGGTCGCCGAACTGCAATTTGTCGAGCGCGGTGTCGGCAGACCCAGGCGTGGATTCCTTGGCTGAGACGCCCGGGAGCAGACTGAGGCGGGCAGAGTAGCGCGCCCCCGAATTCGACACAGGCTGGTAGACGACGGCAAAGAAGCGCGCGCCATTGCGGATTTCGTACAGCGGTACGGGATGGAAGGCTTTGCGGACGCTGCTGTCGATGAGGCCGGAGAAGCTGATGTTGAACAATTCGGTGATGTCGCGCCCGACGATGGCGCTGCGGTCGGACAAGCCGAGCTGGAACAGGGCGCAACGGGTTGCGGCCAATACCTTACCGGTGACGCTCAAGGCGATCGCCCCTTCACTCAGAGTACCGACGAACTCGGGGCGGTTATGGAAGCGCAGGATGTAGTCGTGCCGGAACTGGTGCAGGAAGACGCGGTTTTCGATCATCTGCACCGACATGCTGACCAGGGCCAGCGTGTGCTGCTGGGCCAGGCGTGATTCGCCGGACGCGTCGAGCACGCCGACCAGCTCGCCTTCGTGGTCGAAGATCGGCGCGGCCGCGCAGGACAAGCCGATATTGCGCGACAGGTAGTGTTCGTCCTGGTGCACGGTGACCGGCCGCCGTTCGAACAGGCAGGTCCCCATGCCATTGGTGCCTTGCGCACGCTCACTCCAGATTGCGCCGGGCATCAGGCCGGTCTTGGATGCCGCGTGGGTGAAGGCAGGATCGCCGAAATAGTTGAGCAGCACGCCTTCGCGGTCGGTCAGCATGATCGCATAGCCGGAACCTGCAAGCTGCTGATACAGATTGGCCATTTCGACCTTGGCGACAGCCTGCACATCGGCCAGCCTTTCCTGGCGCTCATGGAGTTCCGCCGCCGAAACGACTTCGGGCTCGGCGCAAGTGCCAGGGTCGAGCCTGTACTCATCGAGGCATCGTATCCACGACTGGGTGATGCGGTTGGCAGTTCCCAAGCGTTCCGGTCCGTTTCGGCTCTGAACAACCGAGCGGACACGATTGACGTGTTCCACGGCAAAGTTCGGCATGCTGTCTCCTGCGTCCTTCATCATGACCTCGCTGGACGCGGGGCACGGTTTTTTTGGTTAGGACTGTTATCGACTTGCAACCACAGCATTAAATACTACTCTCGGTCGCAAATAGTTCAAGATGTGCAGAGCTATTTTCAACCAATGGGCCTGCCGAACACGTCTCACTTATTGGAATCCAGACAGAAATCAGGTCCAGTTGAATCAATGGGAACTGCTTGCTCGGATAGTGGTCACCCTTTCGAGGCCATATTGCGTCGCCCGCACAACACCACTTGTGGGACCGGGCAGAGTTTTGCTATAGTTCGCGTCCTGCTTCTGCAGCGCACCAAAAACATGTAGCAAAACGGGTGCACGACAGAAAACAGATGAGTTGACGAGGTAAGCGAAACACGGCATAATCTCACTTCTCTGCTGCTGACGAACAAAACGATTCGCAGAACGCAGCAAGGCAGGTCAGAACACGGTTCTTTAACAATCAACAGTCGATAAGTGTGGGCGTTTGATGAAGTGCCGGCATCCTTCGGGATGCTGAATGCTTAAATTATCAAATGTTCACAAAAAGTATAACGTTGCTCAGCAATGAGTGACGGTCAGTATTTTGAGTGAGCGACTCCGCAGCAATGCGGAT